>JAISVT010000041.1 GCA_031271405.1 Candidatus Endomicrobium macrotermitis
CTTTAAATGTATAAACATTCATAGAAGGATTCCCGTCTTTTGCTACCCATTTACCAAGTAAAAATTCCTGTGCGACAAATGTCTGATTACTGTCTATCATCTTTTTACTTTTATTACTCTTTTCTATAGGATTTTGTCCTTCCCAATAAGCATCATATTTACTAATATCATTCAAGATAAAAATATCTCTGTACTTTTTAAAATCTTTGACAAACCTATTTTCACACTCTATAAATTTTTCAGATTTAGAGTTAATAACTTCTTTGCCTGATATCCACTTAATTAATTTTTCGTCATTAAAGTAATATCTGCCTTCTCTTTCGCTAACAATTTTTACATCTTTATTTGCATCTAAAGAATCGTAAATAGAACTTTCATATTGAAAGGATTTTGAATATACAAAGAAAAACTTATTATCATTACAGTAATATTCTTCTAAATACCTGCCCATTTCTCCGTAATAACATGCCTCTATTTTCTCTAAACTTCCATTTTTATAATAACCTGTTAAGCCGGCTCCTTGTGTAGATTCTCCAAATAAGGATAATGTTTTTTTATCATATGTGGAAAATTTGGAATTAATCTCGGTATATTTTTTTCTTATTTCTTTAATTATTTTATCCATGTTTATTTGCTGTTCAGACTTTACTTCAGCATTGCCATAAGATACTAATAAACAAATAATACTTAAAAACAAAAATACTATCTTCCTCATTTCTTCTCCTTATTATCTAAATACTGTTTATATAATTCAGATGGTTTCTGTCCAAATGGCGTTTGAAAATGAGGTGTATCTATCGTTCCATCTTTAAGTCTTATGCCCCAGTCAAAACCATATCTATTACCAATGCCAATTAAGTCAAGATTTGAAGGCACTATACCATAATTTGCATATCTATTATTTTTTTCCATGGCTACCACATCTATTGCTAATCCATAGTTATGATAACTTTTTCCACCTTTTGCATCAGTTACAATTTTTTCACCCGGTATACCTCTACGCCCTTTTGCATAGGTTGCATCCTGCTCTTCAATACTTCTATAAGCACTAGTAATTCTCAAGTTAATTCCAAGTTTATCTTTAGTTTCATTTACAAAATCTGCTGCCCAATTTTGTACACGCGGGTCTAATGTACTTATTCTCTCGTTTGATATCGGATCCCATGTTCTATCAAACAAACTGTTTGCATAGCTTATTCCGTCTTTCGTTTGGCTTAGCCATTGTTCTGTTGTCATTGTATTAGTATTTGCATTCCCGTAATTCATCATATCCATTATCGCGCTTGCCATTTTTCCTCGACTGTCTGCGTTTGTTTTATCACTTGCGCCTAAACCGCCCAATTTACCGGCTATTGCATTTGGATCTGTCATATCTAAATTAGAAAGATTTATTGTTTTTATTCCGTTTTTGTCTTCTATATCTACAGTCGATAAATTTATCTTCTTTAAATCTTCATCTTCATTATATACTTCGCCCATTTCTCTCAATGAATCTTTTGCTCCTTCAGGATTCAAATTTGTCAATCCGTTTATTTCTTTATTTAACTTATCGTTATCTAATATTTCTCTAGTATCGTATTCAAGCCCCAAATATTGTTTTAATGCTCCGCCTAAATTTAAACTATTTTTATCGCTTAATGTTTCTTTTAAAACCTGTACAATTATATTATTCATAGTTATATTATTAAAAATCTGCCCTAAATTATTGTCAAAGTTTTCAAAATCTCCCGCTATGCTTGCCCTTCCTGCTGATGTGAATACCCTGTTGTCCACCGTCACACTTCCGTCTAACGCGTTTGTTATTCTTTCTTTTGTTTCGCTTTGCGTTTTGCTCAAGTCGCGGTTTAAGCCTGCCAGGGCATCTCCCTCAAGGGCGCTTCCGTCAACTATTATCGTTCCTTCGCCTATTGTCGCTTTGTTTACTCTTTCTTTTTCACTTCCCGTGTTCTTTAAACTTAACGATGTGCTGCCGCTTGGCGACAGGTTCAAGTCTTGACGGTCTGTTAAATTTCCGCCTATGCTTGTCCGGACTCCAAATCCTTTGCTTCTCGATACCTCTTTGTCCTGTAAGCCGCTGTATTCCAGCTCTTTTGTGTTTAGCGTCAAATTATTGCTTTCGCTCCCTATTACCGCTCCCGTTACCGTTGTTTTGTTTCCTGCCGTTATATTCGCGTTGTTTGCGCTTGTTAATGTGGTTTGTTCTCCTACCCACGCGCTGTCCGTATAGCTGTTTCCTACATTAAATCCTGCTCCTATCGATTTATTTCCGGCATTGCTTTTGCTTCCTCCAAGGAAATTTCCCATTCCGGCCGGGCCTATCCCCACGCTCACATTCGCGTCCCAACTGTTTCCTTTCGCGTAATACGTATCCTGTAATGATTCAACAGTCAGGTTGTTTCCTATGTTTGCCGTAAGGTCATTTGACGCGTGCACGTTTGCTCCGCTTAATACCGCGTTGTTTCCTACGTTCATCACTATGTCTTTTGCTATGCTTTCGCTGTTGCTATAGCTTGTTGCCCGCATTCTTTCGCTTGACTGCCCCGCGCTTGCGCTTACCTGTACAGCATTGTTTCCTACGCTTACCCCGCCGCTTAAATGTTCGCTTTTTCTTTCGCTTGTCATTGTGTCTTTGCTTGCTTTTATCGTTAAGCCGTTTCCTATGTCGTATGTTATTTTGTTGTTTGCATATACGTTCGTTCCTTCCTGCATCATATCGTTTGCGCTTTTGAAGTTTATATTGTTTGCAAACAAATTGCCTTGCGTTGCGTATGTGTTTTCCGTTATCACGCTCAGCTTGTTTGTATCGTAGTTTGCAAAACCCGCAGCGTATAAACCCGTTCCGTAACTGCTGCTTGCTGCCGTTGCCGCTCCCGCAGCGCTTGCCGCAAGCGATATTGTTGCGTTTGCCACGTTCGCCGTTGCCATCGCTACGTTTATCCTTGCGTCTTCCACAGCCTCATTGCTCGCTTTTCCTTCTTTGTTCAGTTTCTCCATTTCCCTTAGCTCGTATGCCGCTTTCTCCAACGCCTGTTCCGCGTCATACAAGCCTTTGGCCGCAAATCCTACGTCCACATACGCGTTTCCTACTTTCATCCCCGTTGTTATCGTATGCTCTTCCCGGCTTAACTCGCTCTTTACGCTGTTTTGCGCGCTTAACATCAATATATTATTACCTTCTATGTTTATGTCCCCTTCCGCTGACATTTGCGTCCCTATTGACGTTACGTCTTCCGACGCTTTCAGGCTTATATTTCCGCCGGATATTATTTCGTTTACTTTCGATATCCTTTCTTCCGTCTTTTCCCTTTCCGTTTCTTTCTTTAAACTTACGCTTGCGCTTATTCCCTGAAGTCCTATGTCTATATTTATGCTGCGGTCTAACGGATTTAATATACTTCTGAATCCCGCTTCCCAGCCGTCCGCAAAACCGTGGAACGGATTCATACTGCTTATTATCGCGTCTATGCTTGTAAACGCTCCAAGCAATCCGTCGGTTTTTTCGTGGAAACGTTCGCTTATCGCGTAGTTTTCCGCCGCATATTCCCTTACGTTTCCCGATTTCCCGCTTTTCTCCAACACGCCTTGGTCGTTTACTGCATATCCCGCTATTTTGTTTACGTCTCCGACGGCTTCATAATTTCCGGATATGCTTGTTATGTCTTTGCCCGATACCAGCGTTATGTTTCCTACGGATTTCATATTTGTGCCGCGGATTATGCCTTCTTCATTGTAATACATCGTCATTTCGCTGCCGGTCAGCGCATTACCGCTTTCTTTGCTGCTTTTGCTCTTGCTCACTTCCGTTTCCGATAATACATTTATATCGTTTCCGGCGGTTATCATTGTACCGCCCTGTCCCGATTCTATATCGCTTGCCGTTATTACCGCGCCGTTGCCCGCTTTTATTACCACGCCCTGCCCTTTTATTACGCTTGCTGCCGTTTTCGTTTCGCTTTCGCTGCTTTCGCTATCTTCTTTTCCGAAACCGAATGTCCCCGATTTTGTCTTTACAGTCTCCGTTCCTTCGTAATCTTCGCCCGCCAGCACGTTTATGTCCATTCCCGCTGTCAAACTTACTATACCCGCCAAACTTTCAAGGCTGCTTGCCAGCACGTTTATATTGTTTCCGGCTATAAGTTCAAGATTTCCTCCCACCTTCGTGCTGCTGCCTATGTTTGTTATCTTTACATGTCTTGTAATGTTCTTTTCCGAATTTCCGAAAAGCTTGTCTTCGTTTACGCTCTGATATGCGGTCTCTTCTTTCTGCAATATGCTTTCTATTATTATGTCTTTATCAGCCTGCGTCGTTGAATCGCCGCCGATTTCCTTTACATAACCGCTTTCCTTTATGCTTCCGTTTTCGGACACCACCGTAGAATTTCCCAATATTTCTATTTTACCTTCTATTTTTCCCTGTATTTTTCCGGGGAGACCGCCTTTTTTATATACTTTCACTCTCCACACCTTGTCATATGTTATGCTCTTAAATACGCCGTCGTTTTTCATTGTTATATTTGAGTTTCCTCTTATCGTCCCTTGTATTCCGCTGATGCTGAGTAAATTACCCGACCTTATTTCCGAATCTCCGGCGCTTACCATAAATATCCCGTATCCGTTTACATACGGATCATTTATGTAAAACTGCCCGTCGCCGTCGGAATCGCTGAATTCATGAAACTCAACTCTTGCCCCGTTATAATAATCGTGCCCCGCAAATATCTTTAAACTTCCGGCTACGAGTTTCGCGTCGTAACTCATAAAATCGTTTGCCGCGTTTATATCCATAAGACCGCCGCTCTGCAAACCGCCGTAATTGTATATATTGCCCGCGGATATCTTTAGCCCGTCTGCCGCCGTTATATTGCTGTATATTGCTCTGTTCATTTCATCTTGAGCCCTTATCAGCGCCCCGCTGTTTTCGTCCTGTATCAAATTACCGCTTAATGATATGTTTACATCCCCGCCTTTTATTTCGCCTGCCGTTTGGCTCACAAACGTATATTCTTCATTTACCGTGTACCGCCTCGACTGGTTTATCTCTTTCCATCCGCCGGGAACATTAAACTCATCCGATGTTCCTCTCGTCTCATAAAATAACTGCAGCGCGTCCTTAAACATAAACGCCCTGTTTATCAATTCCGCGGCATTTATCTCAAGCCTGCTTCTTCCTTCTATCACAGAGCTTTCGTTTAATATGCCCGCGCCGGTTATCTGCGTAATGCCGCCGCTCAATACCGCCTGCGCAGCGCTGTGCAGCACCGACGGCGTTTCGTCCCACCATATTCCGTATGAACCGTTATAGGGTATATTCGGCGTATAATTATTTCTGGTTACGGATATGCCTCTTGTTTCAATCAAATTTATATTTTCTACCGCTTTATTCTCTATTTTATCCGCGTTTATCTTCAGCGTGTTTGCAGCATTTATAATACTTATAATGTTATTCAGTTCCGCGGCATTGCCGGTGCCGTTAATGCCGGTTATTGTTATATTCCCGCCGCTTATGCTGCCGCCCGCCGCAAGAGACGCGTACAACGCCCCTCCTCCGTATTGCGCAGGCGCGTTTACGCTGTGCGCGGCATTATTTATTTTCTCCGCCAATATGTTTAAATCGCCGCCGGCGTTTATATTGCCGCTTATATTGTCCAGCCGATTTGTTTTCAGTTCCGCGCCGCCCAAGGATTCCATAACCCCGCCGCCGCTTATTGCGTAATCGGCCGCAGCGTATAAATTACCCGGCGCGTCGCCGAGCGAGTAAACTTTTCTTTTTAAAACATAATTTTCCCCTGAACTTTTCGGAAATATTACCGCGGTATTTATTATATTATCCGCCCATATCGACAGGCTTGACGCCGCTTTCACGCTGCCGTACCCGTTTATAAAACTTTTCGCCGATTCGCCGGTTTTTCCTTTTACCGACAAAGCCGCTGCGTTTATTACGCTTTCTCCCAAAAATGAAAGCCCGTCCGCTTCCCGCTCATTTACTATGTTATCCGCTTTTATCTGCAAATTTCCCGATGCGCCGATTGACGCGCTTTTGTTGTATATATTGCCGGCGGTCATTGTCATATTTCCGCCTTTTATCTCCGCGCGGCCGTAAAGTTTGCCGCTTTTATTAACAATATTTGCCGCGCTTATATTCATTCCGCCGGACGACTCTATTTTTCCGCTGTTATTGCCGATGTCCCCGCTTATGCCGATAACAACATTGCCGGCAGATATTGTTCCGCTGCCTGTTACTGCCGTTTTTTCGTTAAACAGGCTGCTTCCCGATATGCTCAAATCGTTCCCCGCGCGTATAATTCCGTTTTGATTTTTTACCGCAAGCGAAGTTATTTTCATATCGCCGGAAGATATTATTGACGAAACGTTAAAAAAAGATTCCGCCGGCGTTATCCCGATACCGCCGCCGGAAAGCGCACCTGCGTTTACAAAATTCTTTATTCCGCTAAAACTCAGTTTTCCTCCGGCCGAATATTCTCCGCCGGCGGTAAAATCTTTATCGTTTATAGTTACTGATAAGTCTCCTCCGGAAGTTATTCTGCCGTTCGAATCTTCTATGCCGTCAGTTTTAAGCGCCGCGTTTTCTTCAACCGTAATGTTTGCGTTATTGTTGATTATATTTCCAGCAGTAACAGACAGGTTTTTTGCCGTAATCGTAAAGTTATTTATCAAATTTCCGGAAAGCAGAATGTTCAAAAGCCCGCCGGCGTTTATTATCCCGCCTGACGTCAGAGAACCGCTTGCGTTCAGCGACATATCGCCTCCGCTCTGCAGCAGACCGTTGTTTGTTATTTCGCCGGTATTTATTTTCGTTCTTTCCGAAGATATTATTTTTCCGCCGGACTTATTTTCCGCTCCTGACGACGCAAGGCTTATTTCTTTCCCTTCAAGCGTTCCGGTATTTACAAGGTTTCCCGTATTTTGAAACGACAACGTCCCGCCTGCTTTTATGCCGCCGGCCGTTTGAACGTCTTTTCCGTTAAAATCAAACGTTATATTGTTTCCCGCGTTTATTTTTCCGTCCGCGCTGCCGAAACTATCTGCGGACGCCGTGATGTTTTGAGCGGCGTTTATTTCGCCGTTGTCATTTATAATATCTCCCGCAGCCGCGATCGTATCGCCTCCGGATTTTATCAAACCGGATATATTGCTTAAATCTTCCGCCGCGGTTATTTCGATATTTTGCGCGGCATTTATCGCGGCATTATCGTTTTTTACGCTTTCCGCTTCTATGTCCGCGCTGCCATGCGCCGTCATTATTCCTGAATTTTCAAGAGCTTTTGACGTTTCTATTTTTATGTTTCCGGCTGACGCGCCCTCCGCGCCTGCCGTGACGTTTCCGGATACGGTTATATTATCGTTTGCTTTTATCTGCGCGTCAGTCTTACTTGTTATGCCCGCTCCTATCTCTATCTTTCCGTCAGCGTTTATTGTTATGTCCGAGGCATCGCTTATCAAATTCGCGTTATCGGCAGTCTTAACGCCGAATCCGTTTTCCGTTGACATTATCTTTATCCTGTTTCCGTACATACTGCCGAACGCCCATGCGGACACCGCATATTTATCCGCGGGGTCATCTCCCGGATCTTCCGAAATTATCTCCCATTCGCCGGTTTCTTCATTAAGCGCGTACTCCTTATTTCCCGCTTTTATATCTATGCTTTTTGCTTTAAGCTCCCCGCTCAATTTTGTGTATCTGCTTATGATTTCCACGGGATCGTTTGTTGTCAATCCCGCGTTTTCTATTTCCACCGCCCCGGCGGGCGACAGCGTAAAACTTTTGATTATTTCATCCGCGATATTCGGCACGCCCGTGACAAACACCGCCTTTTCCGTGTTTATGAAAATTCCGCCGTTTACGCTTATTCCGTAAGGGTTTGCGGTTATAAGCACGGCCTTTTGACCGGCTATCTCGACCGCTCCGTTTATCAGGCTTTTTTGCGCCGACATTATTTCATTGAGTATCACGCTTGCCATTGCTCCGGTAAAATTCGCGTTCGCTTCTATCTCCCCGCCTATTATCTGCGACTGCGAGGCCGTAAGCGAATTGTTGAGCACAACGCCTTTCGAATCGACATTGAATTCGTCATACTTGTTATGCGACAGCCCTCTCGAATTCGGCGCGACTATATTTACCACGGGCACGCCGGTTCCCGCATGCGCTGCTACCGAAGGCTGATTCACCACGACAGCGTTATGCGGCAGTATCTCTCCGAATGCCGCGCCGCTTTGCGCAACAACAAACGCAATTCCCGTAAGCAGACTTACCAGTTTCTTTTTCATGTTTAGCACCTGTTTTGTTTACAATAATTTATATGCGGTACGGAGGCGTTAATTTTATGAGGCAATTGATGAAATATTTCGAGGTTATTTTCAATGGCCAGCGGTTAATTATTACAGCGTTTATCAATCATTTATCATTAACCGTTAACACCTAGATTATACCTCTTCGCGAACCTCTTAATCAATAAAAATTATCCTTGTTTTTCACATTAGTTTCATAATTTAAAACGGGAGCGGCGTCCCCTCCGTACGATGCCGAGTTGATAAAATTATTATTGCCGGAAGCCGCGCCGTCAAAAGTTACGTTTCCTTTTAAATTCAGGCCGTATCTGCCGCTAACGCCGAATCTTTGAAAAAAGTTTGTATTGACGGTTATGCCCGCAGAATCCGCAATCGTAAGACCGTGTCCGGTGTCCGTATAGTATAAACCGTTGTTATACGCATATAAATTCGAACTTCCTTTAATGGTCATGGCGGATTCAGAATTATAATAAGCGGAATTGTTTGTCAGCCGCCCGTTGTTAAAGTTTTCAACGTAAATGCCTCCAAGCCCCGCGTTTCCCGCAACAGTATTGAAATCCAGCAAAGCTCCGTCGGCATTTATTACGGTTATGCCCGCCGATGTATTTGAAGATACGGTATTTCTTTCAATAACGTTCTGCCCCGTCAAATTTTCGCCGTATATGCCGCCGTAACCGCCGTTTTCAAAAACCCTGTTTCTGTATATATGCGCGCCGGAAACGCCGGAAATATAAATACCGCCGCCGGTATTGCCTTCGACAGTATTGTTGACGGCCGCAAAGTCCGGCGCATTGACCGCCCTTATGCCTTCGGCATTATTTTGAATATAATTTCCCGAAGAAATAACCGCGGAACCGCTTTCTATATTGATGCCTGTTTTTTCGTTTTCATATATGCTGTTGCCGCTAAACAGCACGCCGCTTCCGCTGATAAACCTGAACGCGTCCCCTTTGTTTTTATCGACAATATTGTCGGTTATAACGGTATCGGAAGCGTTTTCAAAAGACATTCCGTCCGAAAGGTTGGCCTCCGCCGTATTCCCCTCAAGGCGGCTTCCGCCGATATTTTGAAATGACGCTCCTTCCGAAGCGTTGCCGACAAAAAAGTTGTTTTCTACCGCCGTTTCTTTGACATTGGCAAACTGCCCGCCGCGGACGCCGTTTTCTTCAAAATAGTTAGCTCTTACCGTACTTGATGAAATGCCGTCGGCGTAAATGCCGTTCGCGCCGCTGCCTGCGATCCTGTTGCCTAAAACCTCCACGCGCGTGCCGCTGTCTATAAATATCCCGTCCGAATAATTTTCCCTTAATCTGTTGTTGTAAACGATAACGTCCGAAACGTTTTGGAAACTCATCCCGTTTGAAGCGCTCCTTGAAGCCGTACTGCCGCTTACGGAAAAATTACCGGAATTTTCAAAACGCATTCCGTCGTTTCCGCTGTTTTCTATAATATTTCCGTCAAAATAGCCGCCTTTAAGATTTGAAACATAAAGCCCGTTTACTTCGTTTGCTTTCAGATTGTTCTTTCTTATGTCGGCATCGTCCGCGGCGTATATATATATTCCCGACCGCGTATTGCTGCTTACAGCATTATCATAAAGTATGATACCGCTTTCGCCCGAAGCATATATGCCGTTCTCTTTGTTTGAATTTATCGTATTTACCTCGGCCAGCAGAAATGAATTTCCCGAAGCGTATATGCCGTTCAGCGTATTGTTTTCCGCGGTATTATCCGCAATAATCGTTGAGGAAGAATTTTCAACGGCTATGCCGTTTCCGGAATTGCCCAGCAGCCTGTTGCCGATTATTTCATTTCCGGTTCCGCCGGACAAAAATATTCCGCTTTGAAGATTGCTTTCGGATAAATTGTCATTGATTGCCGACGCTTCGGAATTTATGATATTTACCGCGTTAAAACTGTTGTTTCTCAGTTCGTTAAGATATATTACCGTGCCCGAACTGTTTACGGCATTTATGCCGTATCCGTTTTCTTCGAATCTGTTCGCCTGAATATAAACTCCGCCGCCGGATCTTACAAGAATGCCTTCCCTGTCATTTTTTGAGATCACGTTTTGTTCGAAGAATATGTTTTTCCCGGCAAGTTCCGCCCCGGTGGCGTTGCCGCTGATTATGTTGTTGTACGCATAAACGCCGCCCGTAGAACTTTCCACGCTGAAACCTTTTTCAAAATTGCTGAACCTGTTATTGCCTATATAAAAACTGTTTTTATTGTTTACTATTTCAAGCCCCGTGCCGGTTTTTGAACTGCCTTCAAACTCTATGGATGTTATTGAAAAGGTTTCCGTGCCCGATGAATCGACTCTAAACGCGGTTATCGCTCCGGAAACGCTTATGACCGGATTTCCGGACGTTATCATGCTTAAATCGACGCCGCGCGCTTCCATTTCCTGAGGCCCTGTGACCAAAACGTTGTTTGCCGCATGCCCGCCGAAATCCAAAGGCTCTCCGAGTGCATAATTACCGCCGAGCAAAAGCATAACGGCATTTTTTCCCGTAACGGCTTTGTTTATGCCGGCGCCTGCCGCCAAAGAGGCGGGATTTTTAAAAGTTCCGTCTCCTGTCCCTTCCGGGGATACGACGGTAAAATGATACGGATGGCCGTCTTCGTCGGAAACGATGTCGTCGAAACGTCTTCTGCCTTCGCCGTATGCGCGAATATGCATATCCCTTTGAACCATTATGCCCATCCTGTCTTTAACGCTCTGCGTTCTTACCTTTATCAGTTTCAGTAAGCTGCCGAAAGGATTTTTGCCCTGCAGCAATTTTATGAAATTTAACGGAATGTTCACGGACGCGCCCGCCTGCCACTCGCTTCCGGTCAAATGATCGTACCGGTAAACGGAACCGTATATGGAGAAGATGCTTACGGGCTTGTATTCCGCCCTCCCTTTGACCCCGTGATATCGTTTTGCGACTTTATCCGAAGCAAAATTGTAATATCCGGCAAACAGCCTTAACTCTCCGATGATTTCCGGCACCGGCATATTCCATCCTATTTCGCCGTCAAAGCCGCGCATGGCGGCCTCGTAATAATGCGTCGCGGCTATGTTGTTGTTTTCGAAAACATTGTAAGATTTGCCGAGAAAATAATCGTTATTGCCGAAAGGAATATATGCGTTTGCCCTGAAATCCGCCCTTTTGCTCAAAAATTCAAGGCCTATGCCCGCCTGCCGGTAGTTATTTCCCAAAGAAGTTTTTCTTGCGTCATAATAAGCGTTGATTCCGTAAATCGCGCCCTTTTTAAAATATCTTTCGCTGTAATATCTGTATCCCGCGCCGAAGTTCATTTCGGAAGAATGACTGCTCAAAACTTCTTCTCCGGTCATGCTTGCGCGCGGCGATATGAATAAAAAAGAGCTTTCGTTTCCGGCTATAGGCAGCATCAAATCGATATAACTGTCCCATTTATCGTCCGCGCCGTTTACGCCGGCGGTCATATCGCCCGAATAAGGAAAAGCTCCGGCAAAAAGGTTATGCGCCGCGAAAGCCGGCAATACGGCCCAAAAAATCAGAAACGCAAGTTTTCTCATAAAAATCCCTTATCTAAAAGCTCATCTTCGCTTCGACCCTGCAATACAATACGCTGCCTTCGTCTTCCAGATAGCTTTCGTTGTATATACTCCTGCTCCAGGAAAAAGACGCATTGAAGTATTTCGTCGAAAAAGACGCTCCGGCTCCGCTTCCGGCAAGCTGATAATCCTGCCCGTAAGCCTCGTGCCTTGCGTAACCGTAATCTATAAACCCGTTGATCGACGTTTTATTTAAAAGACCGAGCCAGCCGTTTCTTCCGAAAATACTCGAAAGAGTCCAATACAAATCGTTTCTGAAATATCCTCCGCGGTCGCCGCTTACGCTGCCTTCCTTAAAACCTCTGACGGAACTTTGCCCGCCTATTGAAACCTGTTCCGAAGCGTAAAGTATATCCGGCGAATACTGCGCGTTAAGCGAAGCGGAATAAGAACTTTTCAGCCCGATCAGCGGTATTTCGAAAGGCGCCGAATATCTTGCGTATAAACCGTAGGAATCAAACTGCGCTTTCGGAGCGCCGGTTATTTCGTTGTTTTTGGCGGCGTCGAATACGTCAAGGCCTCTGCTATACGAAAGTTTTGTGTAAAGGCTTCCGCTTTTGATATAGTGCGTTGAAGTTAAAAATCCGGAAGCCGTGCTTAGTTTTCTGCTTGAAACCGAAACTTCCTCGCCCGAAACATTGTTTTTTGTGTCTTTTACCGCCATTTCCGCGCCCGCCGAAAGCTTGTATGACTGCGACCGCTTTATGACCATTTCAAGGCTTGCATTATTGTTATTTGTGCTGCCGTCCGTGCGGAATGAACCTATATTTATTCCGGGCGGCGTATCATAATCGCTGTAAAAAGACGAAAACATAAAAGTAAAATATCCGAACGGAATGCTTAATGACGCGAAATAACTGTTGCTTGCTTTGTTATCGTAATTTCCGTCAATATTGCGCGAGTAATTGAAATATATGTTATCGTTGAGCATAAAAAGGTTATCGATATTTACGGACGTATCGGCTTTATATATGCCGGTGCTTTTTATTCCGCTGTTGTCAGCGCCGAAATTCACGGTAAACCTGTCTTCGGCGTTATTTGTAACTTCCACTACGGAATAACCGTTTTTGGAACCCGGCAGAATTTCCATTGCGGCATTGCCTGTCTGAAGCCGGTTCATCTGTTCGATTCCCTGATCCAGATCTTTTATGTTAAGCAGGCATCCTTGAGGAAACGGATAAAAAGAAAAGCGCTGCAGCGACTGTGAAAAACCCGAATATCTTCTGCCGCTTTTGCGCTTGAATACAATGTCTTCTATATATCCGTCAACGATAACAAAAGTAAGAATGTCTTCGGCAATGGTATTGCCGTCAATATAAATTCTTGCAGAAGCGTATCCCGCGTCAAAATACAGCTGCTGCAGCTTTTGCTGTATGTCCGAAATATCCTCCGCGCCTATATTCAGTTCCGAATACGGCGCTAAAATTCCATTTATTTCTTTTTCCGAAATTCCCGGAACTTCGGAATGCCTGACATCTATTTTTTTCAAACGCTTTTTCGGTCCTGAAGTTTTACGGAGGGGTTTCTGCTGCGGTTTTTCGGTTTCTCTTGTGAAGCGCGACCTGTTTTCAATTTCCATCTGCCTTATATACTCTTTATACATGGTATCGATATTGCGTTGGATCTCCTCGGGAGTCGCGGCAAAAGATACGTTTATAAAGATTGCGGTAATCGTAGCAATAAGCAATATTCTTTTCATATTGAGAATAGCTGCGGCAGTCCCGGCTTACTCTCCTTTAAAAATTATGATCTCTGCCCTGCGGTTTTCCGCTCTTTCGGATTCGGTCAAATTATCGTTTAAAGGTTTCGTGTATCCGTAACTAACGGCCTTCATTCTGTATTTCTCTATTCCGTTTTCGGCAAGAAAATCATAAACGGCTTTTGCCCTTGCCGCAGAAAGTTTTTCATTATACTTTTTTTCGCCGGTATTATCCGCGTGCCCTTCGACTACCAGCACATTGGTTTTATAAAGATTGAGCAAAGCGGCGATTTCATTTAAGGCGCCGGCAGCCTTAGGCGTTAACTCGCTTTTTGACAAGTCAAAAAGTACTTTGCTTTGCAAAACTACATTTTTGCCGCCTGAATTATTCCGCACAATCTCTCCGTATGCGGCTGTTGAAAGAAACAATATAACGGCTGAAAACAAAACGGATACCGGCGTTCTTATCATATAAATGCCTTTACATAACAAAATTCAACCGCGGCTGCGGCCGTTTTATTGCGCAATTCTTTTCAGATAGCCCGCGTAGTCTTCGGGCAGGTCTTTTATGAGTTCCAGAAGCTGCTCTTTGTTTATATAGCCGTTTTTGTAGGCTATTTCTTCGGGAGACGAAATCATAATTCCCTGCCTTTCTTCTATTGTTCTTATAAACGCCGAAGAATCCAGCAGCGATTCGTAAGTACCCGCGTCAAGCCAGCTGTATCCCCTTCCCAAAAGCTCAAGGTTGAGTTTCCCCTGTTTCAGATAAGTGTCATTGACGTCCGTAATTTCAAGTTCGCCGCGTTTTGACGGCTTTACGCTTTTGGCTATTTTTACGACTTCGTTATCGTAAAAATAAAGCCCCGTAACAGCCCAGTTGGATTTGGGATTTGACGGTTTTTCTTCTATGGAAACGGGTTTTCCGTTTTTATCGGTTTCAACTATTCCGTAACGTTTGGGATCTTTTACGTAATATCCGAAAACCGTCGCGCCTTCCTGCCTTGAAACGGCGTTTTGTAAAAGTTTAGACAGCCCGTGCCCGTAAAAAATATTGTCGCCCAGTATCAGCGCGGCATTGTCGCCGCCTATAAATTTTTCGCCGAGAATAAAAGCTTCGGCAAGACCGTTAGGATTTTCCTGAAGGGCGTATTCTATGTTTAATCCGAGTTTTTTGCCGTCCCCGAATAATTTTTCAAGGCCGGGCAGGGTATCGCCGTTGGATATCAAAAGGATGTCCCTTATCCCAGCAAGCATAAGAACGGAAAGCGGATAATAAATCATCGGCTTGTTATAAACCGGAAGCAGTTGTTTGCTTACGGCTTTGGTTATCGGATAAAGCCTTGTAGCTTTTCCGCCCGCCAGAATAATGCCTTTAGTTTTTTTCATTTTTCCTCCGTTAATTTCCGTTTTCGTTTTCCGTTTTGTACGGCACCAAATGCGCGCTCCAGCCGCCGTCTTTTGCTTTGTTGTAAGCGTCTATCGGGTTGTTTTCATTCATAAAAGCCGTGCCGTAACGCGCGCCCGCTTCGGCGCTTATTCCCGCCGCCAAAATCAGTATGAATTTAGCAGGCACCTTTAAATCCGACAATCGTTTTAAAAACTCCGCCGCTTTAAACGCATATAACGAATTATAGGCAATTTGAACGGCGGATTCCGGAATGCCGGTATTTGTATCTTCCTTATCGGGAAACATGGTTCCTTTTGTATTATATATCGCGGACGCGGAATAAACGGTCATTATTTCCGGGTAAAAAATATCCAAAAGTTTTGAAAACAACGGCTTATACGAACCGTCATTGAGTTTTTTGACTTTCGTCATTGAAAGCCTGATTTTCTGTTTATAAAAATTTTCTTTGTCCGTAATATACCACGAATACGGCTTTTCCTCATATTTTTTCTTTGGCATATATTCCGATACCTTTTCCAGCGCGATTAAAACTTCCAATACCGGGAAAGCGTTTCTCAGCGCCTCGGTAACGCCCGAATCTAAAAACGTAGGGTAAGGGTTATATACGATATGCGCGCCCATAATCGCAGTATTGACCGTCTTAAGATATTTTATCCCTTTTGAGTTTCTTTTAAGGCCGAAATATTTTTCGGCGCCTTTAAGCGAAAAGTCCGCATAAGCGGACGGCATTTTTAACGCATATCCGTTTAAAGCATTCTCGGCAAAAAGAGCTTTTGCGTACGTCATATGCGCAATTAAAGCCGCGTCCTGGGCAGTCTGCAAACCGTCAACCAAAGTTTTAAGTTTCGCGACGTCTTTATGCTCTTCCCTGTGAATGCCTTCCGTAAAATCTCCGCCTATATAAGCGGATATTTTATCCGTATCGTAAGACGACATCTGAACTATAAACGGATCCGTTCCCAAAGAAAGCAATGTGCCTATCAAGTAATTGGCGTTTCCTGCGAAATTCATAGTCCTGGCTTTATGAACTGCCAAAGAAAGAGCCGCGTTATCTGCGGCATTCTGCATTATCATCCTGTCTCTTATAAGCTTGGCGATATTGAGCATCATAGCCCAGCTTATTACGAGTATCATAGTAAAAATGAGAAAATAATATAAAGTCTGGCCTTTGTTATTCGTCAAAATTTTTTGCTCCGGGATAGGCTTTATGATAATAATCTGAATCCGGAGAAGGCACCATTCTGCTTCTTGACGACTGGTAACGCCTGCTTCCCGGAATTCCCGATATCGAATCTCTTATGTCCCTTTTGGAAGCTGATTTCGCGGTCAGCGAGCCGAACATAACTCTTGTAAAATAGTATATTTTTGCGGTATGCGGGCGGATTATATGCCCGGAATAATCTTCATCCCACTTTTTACGCTGCTCCGCGTCCGGTTCTCCCTTGGCATACAATTCGACCGCTTTGCCCGAACCGCCGTTTTCGGATCCTATTTTTTGTTCATCGTAAGGTTCGCTTTCGTTATCCCCGCCTTTTCCCCTGAAAGCGTTACTGACGGTTTCTTTGTCCGAATATTTAAAGCTGCCGGGAGCAATATCTATTTCCGGAACCGAACGCAGGGAATAATAATAGTTAAGCAGATAATTTTTCACCCGGCTTTCGGCCTCTTTTGCCCTCTCTGCCGGTTTTGCGACAGCCGCCGAACGCATGGCCGCAAAAGCGGCTTCGTTGAGCGTCATATCATCGACAGCCGTTATGCAGATTTGTAAAAACGCAAACATTATTACCGTAGTAAAAACGACTACGAAAAGCGCTTCGAGCAGCGATTGCCCGGCGGAGTTTTTTATCATTTTACGTAACCGCCCCCGGCTTTTGAAACCGCGCCCTGAATGCTTGAAGGCATAACGGCAGACGCTTCTTTGGTGCGTTCGTATCTCGATTTCCATGATTTTTTATACAATTGAAAAGTTCCCGCGGACGCGGCAAGAAGAACTAAAAAGACGAGCAAAAATTCAACGAAAGTCTGGCCTTTGGCTGACTTCATAATTATTCCGCAACAAGTTTTGTTGTTACAAAAATCAAAACGTTCGTTTTTGTTTCGTAATTTTTATCGACGGAAAACAATGATCCCAAAATCGGGATATCGCAAAGAAAAGGTACGCCTTCCGTAGTTTTTCCCTTCGTAGTTTCGATGAGTCCCGCCAAAACCATAGTCTCGCCGTCTTTGATCTGCAAATTGGACGAGGCTTCCCTTTTGGCTACCGAAGGATAGCCCGCTACGGGGGCGTTGTAATCGAGCCTTGAAAGTTCGGTTTTTAAGTCTATGTCGATTTTTTTATCTTTTACCGCCGTAGGAACGATTTCCATAATTATTCCGTACTCTTTCCACTCTATCTGCGCGGTTCCTATCGCGGTAGCCACCACCGGAAATTCACCGCCGACCATAAACCGCGCTTTGCTTCCGGATTTGGTTACTATTTTAGGGCGTGAAAGAACCTTTGCGGCTCCGTTAGTTTCAAGAGCTCTCAAAGCCGCGGAAAACGACGTAACCCTTTCCCACGAGCCGGATTCTATTATCGACGGAATTGACGATTCGACAGCGGTAATTTCTTCCGGCAGCTTAATGCCGAGTTCTCTCGATTTATTTTCATTGACTTCGGTGATCTCGACGGATATTTCAACCATCGGCTCGCAATACGCAAAAGACGCAAAAAACAAAAATGCCGCAATGACCGCAATAACTCTCATCACTTTCATTTATCCTTTGTTTTATATCGTTTATGGCCTGTAATTTGCCGTTTATGACCTTCAAAGACTGCCTTGGATTCCCAACGGCAAATTTCGGGAATGACGGCAAAGGCAGCTACTTCGAGTCCATGCTTCCGTCGTATTTGATTCTTTTATATATCGGTTTTTCCAATACGGTTATTTTTCTATTTTTGCCGCGTATCGAGACTTCCAAATCGGCGGTGTCCGTGTCAAAATCGATCAAAGCCATTCCTATAGCTTTTTTAAACGTAGGTGAAAATGTGCCGCTCGTTACAAAACCGACCTCTTTTCTTCCGCAATAAACTATTTCTTTGTTTCTGGCTATGCCCGTAAGGCATTCGAAAGCCGCGGATTTCTTTAAAGGCTTGTCCTTAAAAGGAAGAAGGGCTGTTTTGCCTATAAAATCGTTCTTCCAATTTATATTTTTCTGAAATCCGGCGTCCAGCGGATTTATATTTTCGCTGATTTCGTGCCCGTGCAAAGGCATGCACGCTTCAAGCCTTAAAGTATCGCGGCAGCCGAGCCCGCACGGCTTTACCGACAAACTTATCAGTTTTTCCCAAAGAGCCGGAGCCGCCTCTTTCGATATAAAAATTTCAAATCCGTCCTCACCGGTATATCCGGTTCTGGCTATTTTTAAAAACTCCGCGGTAATGTCTTTCAACTTTAAAGGCGATACGGAAAAATATTTCATACCCGAAATATCGGTTTCGCAAATACCCTGTAAAATTTCCGCGGACTTCGGACCCTGTACCGCCAAAAGGCATATCGTATCGCTTATGTTTTTCAATCCCGCGCCGAACGGCTTATTTTTGTTGAGCCACTCAAAATCTTTTTCAAGGTTTACGGCGTTTACGACAACCATATATTCGCCGCCGCCGGTATTGTAAACTATTATATCGTCTTTTACCCCGCCTTTTTCGTTTAAAATCATCGAGTATCTGGCTTTATTTTCATTAAGGCCGGAAATATTTCCGAGCGTATTTCTGTTCAAAAAGGCCTCGGCGTTGTTTCCCGAAACTATAAAAGTGCCCATATGCGAAGTGTCGAACATTCCTGCGGCGGTTCTCACCGCGTTATGTTCGTCCATAATGGAAGAATAATGCAGCGGCATTTCCCAGCGGCAGAAATCCGTAAATTTGGCGTTAAGTTTTTTGTGCTCGTCATAAAGATGCGTTCTTTTCATAATACGCTGGCCTCCAAGTATCCGTTATTTATTTTTGTTTCGGTTTTTCGGCGCATTTTCCGAAAGCGTCTTCATAAGCGTTAAATAAACTTTCGCTTAAAGACGGATGAAAAAACATTTCTCTCGACGGCGCGCGGCCGTTTCTTAAAATTTGCGCAGCCGTATTTGCCAATTCGTCCGCGTGAGCGCCTATGATCCAAAATGCAAGCGGCTTTCCGGAATCTTTATCAACCGCGCATTTTACAAATCCGGATCTTTCGTTTTCTATAAAAGCCCTTCCGCTTGCCGTAAACGGAAACTTCCCGAAAGCCAAATTCTTATAATTTTCAAAATCCGCAATTTTAACGGATGCCGCCTGCGGCATTGAAAAAACCGCTTTAGGCACAATATAATCACTTACGGCCAGATTGTTTCCCTTAACGGCGTTTTCCGCCGCGGCGCTCCCTTCGTTTTGGGCCGTGTAGGCCGTCATATTTTTTCCGTTTATGTCGCCGGCGCCGTAAATATTTTCAACGTTTGTCCCGCAGTATCCGCCGGTTATTATAAAACC
Organism: Candidatus Endomicrobium macrotermitis; assembly: GCA_031271405.1. GTDB lineage: Bacteria > Elusimicrobiota > Endomicrobiia > Endomicrobiales > Endomicrobiaceae > Endomicrobium > Endomicrobium macrotermitis. The sequence goes on from JAISVT010000041.1 coordinate 19,508, forward strand.
TCTTTTATCGGTTTCAACGCCCGCATTCTCAAGTTTTAAATCATCGCAAACGCGGCGTCCCGCAACTATCAAAACCTTTTCATACTTTTCTAAATTTTCCAAAGCGTTAAAACACGAAGTCAAAACTTCTACCCCCTGTCTTTGCAGGTTTTTGCCTATTTCGGCCGATATCTCCGGATCTTCCGAAGGGAGCAAAAATTCCTCGCATTCGGCAAGAGTCGCCCGGCTGCCGAAACCGGCTAAAATTGACGCCATTTCAATGCCTATGGCTCCGCCGCCGATAATCAACACGCTTTCCGGAACCTTTTTTAAATTTAAAACGTCCGTGGAATTTATTATTTTTTCGCCGTCAAAGTCGAAGCCTTTTACCGAAGCCGGCTTTGTGCCTGCGGAGATTATAATTTTGTCCGCAAAAATTTCTTTGCCGTCAATGCTTAAAACGTTTGCATCCTTAAAAGACGCTCCGCCCTTTATGACGTCTATTGAATATGAGGCCGCGGTCAATTCCATGCCTTTGCGTATATTGGCTATGGTTTTGTCTTTTTTCGCAATTATATCGGCAAAAGAAAAAGGCTCTAAGGCAGCCTTAAAGCCGTATTCGTAAGACTTCTGTATTTTTTGTTTTGTTTTTAACGCCTGCCACAAAAACTTTGTCGGCATGCATCCGCAGTTCAAGCATGTGCCGCCGAGTTCCGATTTTTCAATAAGCGCCGTTTTCGCGCCGAGTTGCGCCGCCCTTACCGCAGCCGCAAACCCTCCCGGCCCGGAACCTATAACCGCGATGTCGTATTTTAACAAGTTCATTATTTAGTCCGTTTAAATTTTTGCCGTTCCGTGTTTGACACGAAATGACAAAGGCTCTTATTTCTTAAATATATTCAACAGTTCAGCAACAGCGTCTTCCGGTTTTAAGAGTTTTATTCCCTCTTTACCGTCTTTTCTGGCTTTGAGTTCGACGTTGCCGTTTGCAAGGTTTTTTTCGCCTATGGTTATTCTGTAAGGAATGCCCGTTAAATCGGCGTCTTTAAATTTTATGCCGGCGCGTTCGTCCCTGTCGTCAACCAAAACGTCAAGCCCTTTTGCGGTAAGCTCATTATATATCTTTTCCGCGGCTTCTTTTGTTTTTTCGTCCGCAAAATTTACCGGAACGATTATAACTTCAAACGGCGCTATGTTATCCGGCCAGATTATTCCGTTTTCGTCATGAGACTGCTCGATAGTCGCGGCAAGTATTCTTGTCACTCCAATGCCGTAACAGCCCATTACTATCAAATTTTCTTTGCCGTTCGTGTCCAAGTACGAAGCGTTCATGGATTTCGAATACTTTGTCCCCAGTTTAAAAGCATGCCCCACTTCTATGCCTCTTGAAAAAGAGATTTTGCCTTTTTTGCATCTTGGGCATATATCCCCTTCGGCTATCTTTCTCAAATCGGCGGATTCGCCGTATTTATAATCTCTTCCGGCATTTACGTTTTTCAGGTGATAATCTTTTTTATTTGCGCCTACGACCGCATTTTTAACGTTTACCACGGACAAATCCGCAATGATTTTGATTTTCTTTTTCAGATTTACCGGACCCGCGAAACCGCACGGCGCGCCGGTAATATCGTTTATCGTACTTTCATCCGCCAAAACAAGTTCGTTTGCCCCCAAATACGCCTGAAGCTTAACTTCATTGACTTCAAAATCGCCCCTTACCAAAACGGCCAAAGGCTGATTGTCCGCAATATAAATCATTGTTTTGATAAATTTTTCCGGGTTTGCGTTCAAAAATTTAGAAACGTCTTCGACCGAACCGATATCCGGGGTAAAAACTTCTTCCATGTTCAAAAGTTCTTCGGTTAAAGGCTCAAAGGGAAGGGTTTCGGCTTTTTCCGTATTTGCGCCGTAGCCGCATTCGCAATGCGCTATTTCTTCTTCGCCCGTTTCGGCTAAAACCATAAACTCATGCGAAAAAGAACCGCCTATAGCTCCCGAAGCCGCTTCCACGGCGCGGAATTTGAAACCGCACCTTTTGCAGATGTTGGTATAAGCGTCAAACATTATTTTGTAATATTTTTCCAAATCGGCTTCGTCGGCATGAAACGAATATCCGTCTTTCATCAAAAATTCGCGCGCGCGCATAATGCCGAAACGCGGGCGTATTTCGTCCCTGAACTTTGTGCCGAACTGATAAAGCATCAGAGGCAGCTGTTTATATGAATTTATATTTTTTCTTATCAGATCCGTTATTCCTTCTTCCGCAGTCGGAGCAAGGCAGAACTCGGCTTCTTTTCTGTCTTTAAGCCTGAAAAGTTCTTTGCCGTAAACGTTCCACCTTCCGGTTTCAAGCCAGAGTTCTTTGGGGAAAAGAAGCGGCAAAATTACTTCCTGCCCGCCGGCCGCGTTCATTTCTTCGCGGATTATCGTTTCGACTTTCCTTAGCGCTTTCAGACCCAAAGGCAAAAACTCGTAAAGCCCCGAAGAAACTTTGCGTATCATCCCTGCCCTTATCATAAGTTTTGCGGAAATAATATCCGCATCGGAAGGCGCTTCCCTCAAAGTAGGAATAAGCATTTTTGAAAAATACATTTTTAACCCCGGATACTTGTTGTCATTCCCGAAAGTTGTTATCGGGAATCCATTTTTACTGATATTTTATTTTTAACCTTATCTCTTTTAACGGCAACCCGGATCCCCGACTATAAATTTCGGGGATGACACGGCTGTTATTATCTCGTAATTTTAATTATTTTAAACTTGGCTTTCCCCGCGGGCAATTCCACTTCCACGGTTTCGCCGGCTTTATGTCCCAAAAGCCCCTGAATGAGCGGAGACTGCACGGATATTTTGTTTTCGGACGGATCGGCTTCTTCCAAATCTACTATCGTATATTCGTAATCGTCGCCGTCTTCATCCTGAAGAGTGACCGTAACGCCTATAAAAATTTTATCCGGTTCGATATCCAAATCTTCGATTATTTTTGAACTGTTGATTTTCCTGTCAACCTCTTCTATCCTGCGCATTATATTGGTAAGAGTTTCTTTTGCGGCGTGATATTCGGCGTTTTCCCTTAAATCGCCGTGCTCTCTGGCTCTGGCGATTTCTTCCTGAACCAAAGGCTTTCTTCTCCTGAGGTCTTCCAGTTCTTTTAAAAGTTTTTCTTTTCCCGCTTTTGTCAAATAAATTGCCATATTGTTTCTCCGAAACAAGAAGACCGGATGCCCGGAAGTTCGGAAGCCCGGTAAAAACCTTTAACGTCCGTTGCCGGGCTGCTGAACTGCCGAACTTCTAATCTTCCAGTCTTTTTTTTATCATTGCGACAAGTTTTTTAACCCACATATCGGGCTTAACCTGCCCTATTATTTTTCCGTTTTCAAACAAAATGCCCGTATTTTTCCCGCCGGCTATTCCTATGTCGGCGTCTTTCGCTTCTCCGGGGCCGTTTACAACGCAGCCCATAAGAGCGACTTTTAAAGGCTTCTTTAATTTCTTAAGTTTTTTTATTTTAGCAGTTTCTTTTTCAACTTCGGAAACGATTTTGATCAAATCGGTTTCCGTTCTGGCGCATGTCGGGCACGAAATAATCTCTATTCCGGCGCTTCTGAGCCCCAAATCCTGAAGCAAAAGATAAGCGGTTTTTACCTCTTCAACGGGATCCGCCGTCAAAGACACCCGCACGGTATCGCCCAGCCCTTCATAAAGCATTATGCCCAGCCCCGCGCTCGATTTTACCGTTCCCGAAAATACCGAACCGGCTTCCGTAATTCCCAAATGCAAAGGATAGTTTCTTTCCCCGGCAAAAATTTTATACGCTTCGGCGGTAACCGCGATATCCGACGCTTTTAAAGAAACCGCTATGTCGTAAAATTTCAAATCTTCTAAAATCCTGACGTGCTCCATTGCGGCTTTAGAAAGTTCTTTTGCCCTGTCAAAAACCGTTTTATAATTGTGTACCGATTTAAGCGACCCCGCGTTAACGCCTATCCTCATCGGGATACCGGCCGCTTTCGCTTCTTTTACGACCGCTTCGACTCTGTCTTTTGAACCGATATTTCCCGGATTGATCCTTAATTTGTCAACGCCCTGTTTTATCGCTTCAAGCGCGATGCGGTAATCGAAATGGATGTCCGCGACAAGCGGTATTTTTATATTTTTTTTGATTTTATTTACGTTTAAAGCCGATTCCGTATCCGGCAGAGAAACCCTGACAATTTCACAGCCCGCTTCTTCAAGCCGTTTTATCTGTTTTACCGTGGCTTTCCAGTCGCGCGTATCGGTATTTGTCATAGACTGGACCGCGACGGGTTTCCCGCCGCCTATCACGACACCGCCGATATTTATTTTTCTTGTTTGATTTCTTTTATAAAATTTCATAAAACCCTGTGCTTTTACCAATTAATATCGGAATTATCCCGTTATGCGCATTAGCAATGTCTTCATAATATCTTACTTCCCGAACAGCTTTCCTATCCCCAGCCTTAACAAATCGCTGTAAGTGGCGAATATAAAAATCGCGCCTATCAAAACAAGCCCTATCGTATTGTAAACCTGTATGACTTTTGTGCCTATTTTCTTTCTCGTAATGCCTTCAACTATAAATAACACTATCATTCCGCCGTCAACAAACGGTATAGGGAAAAGATTAAACAGCCCCAATGCTACCGAAATTACGGCCACAAGCCTTAAATAATCCTGAATTCCGGACTTTGTTGCTTTTGCCATAACCTGCATAACGCCTATGGGCCCCGCGATATCGGGCTTTTCCCAGGATACGACTTTATCGGCAAGATACATAATAGTCATAACGGTCTGAGCGACAGCGGTTTGCGTACCTAAAGCAAAAGATTCGAAAAAGCCCGCCGGAGTTATTATATACGCCGGCGAAATGCCTATAGCGCCGGTCCCCGTTACGGGGTTTTTTGCGACCGTCATGCTCAAATCGAAAGAGCTCGTTCCTCTTTCGATTACAAACATTGTTTGTTTTCCGGCTTTATCTTTTAAATTATCGCTTATGTCGTTCCATTCCTTTACCTCTGCTCCGTCAATGGCGGCTATCCTGTCGCCGGGCAAAAGACCCGAAGCGGCAGCCGGATAATTCTCCATAATAGTGCCGACGGACGAACCGGGAGACATTTCCGCTACGCCCCATAAATAAAATATTGCCGCAAACATTATAATGGCAAGTATATAATTGTACAAAGGGCCGGAAAACGAGATAAACACTTTTTTATACCACGCCAAGGACAAATATTCGCCGTCCGCGCCGCTGGCTTCGTCGGGATTCTCGCCCGCCATAGCCACAAAACCGCCGAAAGGAATGGCTTTAATGCAGTACTTTGTGCCCTTGTACTCGTACTTTACCAAATCGCTCCCGAAACCGAAAGCAAAAGTCAAAACGCGCACTTTGCACAGTTTCGCCGCGATAAAATGCCCGAGTTCGTGTATAAAAATCAAAAATCCCAGTCCGAATATGACGCCAAGCGCCTGAATAATAATCGTCATTTGCGTTTTCCCTTGTTTATCAGATTTAAAGCGCGGCTTCTCGCCCACGCGTCTGCCGCGATAAAATCGCCTATTTTACGGCTTTTATTTATTTTATGAGCTTTCATTGTCTTTTCAACTATATTTGCGATATCGGTAAATCTGATTTCTTTGTTTAAAAAAGCCGAAACCGCGGTCTCGTTTGCCGCGCTCATTACCGCAGGCATCGAAAATCCTTTTTTTGCCGCGCAGTAAGCGAGTTTCAGGCACGGAAACCTGTCAAAGTCGGGTTTATAAAATTCGAGTTTCCCTTTTTCCGCAAGGTTTAAAGGCTCGATATTCGATTTTACTCTTTCGGGGTAGCTTAAAGCGTATTGTATCGGAAGGCGCATATCCGGGTTTGACAGCTGCGCTATTACCGAGCCGTCTATAAATTCCACCATCGAATGAACTATCGACTGCGGATGTATGACTATTTCGATTTTTTCTATAGGTACCCCGAACAAAACCGACGCTTCTATGGCTTCAAGCCCTTTATTCATCAGAGTAGCGCTGTCCACGGTAATTTTTTTGCCCATTTTCCATGTCGGATGATCTAAAGCCTGTTCTACGGTAATTTTTGAAAAATCTTTGCCGTACTTATAAAAAGGCCCGCCTGAAGCGGTGAGTATTATTTTTTTTATCCGCGATTTTTTTTCTCCGTTACAGCATTGAAAAATCGCCGAATGTTCGCTGTCAACCGGCAAAATGCGGACATTCTTCTTCTCCGCAAGGCGCATTATTTCTCCGCCGGCCATAACCAAAACTTCTTTATTTGCAAGCGCGACGTCTTTTCCGGATTCGATAGCTTTTACGACGGGACTGAGTCCAGCAGCCCCGACCATTGCCGCCGCGACCATATCGGCCCCGGGAGCGCTTACAAGTTTATCAAGCCCTTCGGCGCCGCAGAAAACTTCGGTTTTTATTTTATTTTCCGACAGCCATTTTTTTAAGTTTACGCTGTCTTGCGGGTTTCCGGCGCAAACGGCTTTAGGTTTAAACTTTTTTATCTGCTTTTTTAAAAGAGAAATATTCGAATTGACCGACAAACCGTAAACGGATATATCGTTTCCCATTTTAGAAACGATATCGAGAGTCTGCGTGCCTATGGAACCGGTGGAGCCCAAAATAATTATCTTTTTCATTTGATAAAAAATATATAACAATACACTAAAGGCGCGGCAAAAATATACGAATCGAACCTGTCCAGAAAACCGCCGTGCCCGGGAATGATATTTCCGGAATCTTTTATATTGGCGTCGCGTTTGATAAGCGACTCGGCAAGATCCGAAAACTGGCCTACAACCGAAAGAATAACCCCGAAAACCGCGGCGTCGGCTGCCGATAATCCGGAAATGAAAATAAACTTGCAGGCTATCGCGGTCAAAACGCCGAAAACAGCGCCCGCAACCGCCCCTTCGACGGTTTTCTTCGGGCTTACTTTTTCGGCAAGTTTATGCTTTCCCAGCATTTTGCCGAAAGCAAAAGCCGCCGTATCCAAAACCCAGACGGTTATAAAAATCAAAAAAATGTATTGCATAGCGTCGGAACCGCTGTACCTTGCGTCCCTTATTGCGACCATAAAAGACAATGAAAGGGGCAGAAAGAACGCGCCCAAAAAAGATACCGCTATTCTTTCGATGCATTTTTCCGTGTTTTTTCCGAAAACTTCAACGGCAAATAAAACAAGAAGCATAATGATAGCGGACACCGCGATTTTAGCGTCATATGAAGAACCGTATAAAGATAAAAAAAACAGAACCGACATTATAAGCGACAAAACTTTGTGCGGGTTATATTTCCGCATAAGCGTAAAATATTCCCATCCGCAAAAAAATGAAACCGCAAACATCATTATAAAGAAAGGTATTCCGCCGAAATATATGCATGCGAAAATTACGGGAATGCCGACTAAAGCCGTAAAAATACGGGTTGATAACATAATATCTCCAAATTAATTACGAATTTCAAATTACGGATTACAAATTAAAAAAAATGAATTTCGGCCGCTGCAGCCGATTCGTAATTATCAATTGCCGTTCTAAACTCCGCCGAAGCGCCTTTCTCTTTTTTGAAACTCTATAACCGCCTGCTCAAGATCTTCTTTCGTAAAGTCAGGCCAGAGTTTTTCGGTAAAATAAATCTCGCTGTAAGCTATCTGCCAAAGCAAAAAATTCGATATTCTGAATTCCCCGGAAGTTCTTATGAGCAGATCCGGATCGGGCAGGCCTTTTGTATATAGAAAATCCGAAACGTCCTGCTCCGAAGGGTTTGTGATCCCTTTTTCGCAAAGAGCTTTAAAACATTCAACCAGCTCCTGCCTTGCGCCGTAATTCAGCGCAATGTTGAGCTGCAAGCCTTCGTTATTTTCCGTCAAATCGCAGGCTTTTTTAAGGTCGCTTTGAACTTTCGCGGGAAGCTCGGATACTTTGCCTAAAATTCTCAATTTAACGCCGTTTGCCGAAAGTTCGTCAAACTCTTTTTTCAAGAATTGAAGCAATAAAGAAAACAAAGCGTCAACTTCGGAAGCCGGCCTTTTCCAGTTTTCCGTGGAAAAAGCATACAGGGTCAAAACCTTTATGCCAAGGCTGCCTGCAGCTTTGACAATTTCTTTAACGGTTTTGACCCCTTGCTTGTGACCGAAAATTCTGGGCAAAGACTTTTTCTTGGCCCATCTGCCGTTGCCGTCCATTATGACGGCGATATGCCTCGGCAGTCTGGAAATATCGATTCCGCTCAAACTGAATTTCCCTTAAACTTAAGCTTTTGCTATCGCGCTGACGGGGCAGCTGCCTTCACAAGCGCCGCAATCCACGCATTTGTCCGCGTCTATAGCGTATTTATCGTCTTTCGCCGCTATTGCCGTAACCGGGCAAGTTCCTTCGCAGGCTCCGCATCCTACGCATACTTCGGTATCAATTTTGTAAGCCATTTTCCTTCCTCCAGTTTAACTACAATCCAAAATTACGAATTTAGAATCAATCGACAATTATTCGTAATTTGTAATTCGTAATTGTTTTTTATATTTGCATCACTTCTTTTTCTTTTAAAGCTATAAGTTCGTCTATTTTTTTTATGTACAAGTCCGTTATCTTCTGGGCTTCCGTTTCCGCTTTTTTTCTGTCGTCTTCGGTTATCGTTTTGTCTTTCTCGGCTTTTTTTATGCCGTCTACAAGATTCCGCCTTTCGTTCCTTACCGCGACTCTGTAATCTTCCGCGGTCTTATGAATGGACTTGACTATGTCTTTTCTTCTTTCTTCCGTAAGTGGCGGGACCGAAATGCGCACGACTTTCCCGTCGTTTATCGGAGTAAAACCTATTTCCGCTTTTATAATGGCTTTTTCTATCGCGCCCAGCTGCGAAAGATCCCAAGGCCTTATTTCTATGGTTTTGGCGTCCGGAATGCTTACTCCCGCTATCTGGTTTATAGGCATAAGCGAACCGTAGCTTTCAACTTTTATGTCCTCAATTATCGCGGAATTTGCCCTTCCTGTGCGTATCGAAGACAAATCGTGTTTGACCTTTTCGACGGTTTTTTTCATTCCGTCTTCGCTTGCCGTAAAAAAAGAATTCAACTGCTGCATAATCCCCCCCGAAAAAGATGCATAGAAGTCCGGACGCATAAACGCATGGCAACGGCTGCCGCCAATTCCTGACTCCTACCTGTTTTCCACGACCGTTCCTATCTTTTCGCCGCTTAAGGCTTTGCTTAAATTTCCGTCTTTATAAAAATCGAACACCGAAATCGAAATATTTGACTGCATGCATAATGAAAACGCTTCGGAATCCATAATTTTCAAACGTTTTTCAATAGCTTCCGTAAAAGACAAGGAATCATATTTAACCGCGTTTGCGTCTTTTTTAGGATCCGCGCTGTAAATTCCGTCAACCTGAGTGGCTTTAAGAAGCAAGTCCGCTTTTATTTCCGCAGCCCTTAAAGCGGCCGTGGTGTCAGTCGTAAAAAACGGATTTCCCGTCCCTCCGGCAAAAATGACAATATTTCCTTTTTCAAGGCACTTTACGGCTTTTTCCCTGTTAAACTGCTCGGCAAAACCGCTTACCCCGCTTGCCGAAAAAACTTTGCATTTCAATCCTGCGTCTTTTAAAGAGTCATTTAAAGCCAGAGAGTTCATCACTGTGGCAAGCATGCCTATTTTGTCAGCGGTAACCCTGTCCATAGATTTGCCGGCTCCGCGCCATAAATTTCCGCCGCCGATAACTACGGCAAGCTGAATGTCTCCGGCATTTAACGCGGTTTTAATCTCCGCCGCCGTCCTTTTCAGGCTTGCGGAATCTATCGACGAACCGCCGCCCGAAAGAGATTCTCCGGAAAGTTTTAAAAGCGCTCTTTTTGACGCCATTTTTTATTCTTCTCCGAGTTTAAATCTCGCAAATCTTTTTATGACTATGTTTTCGCCGATTTTGCCTATTTTTTCGTTGACCAAATCTTTAATCGTGGTTTTTCCGGTCGCGTCTTTTATGTATGTCTGGTCGTAAAGGCAAACCGTAGAGTAAAATTTTTCGATTTTTCCTTCTATAATTTTATCCCATGCTTTTTCGGGCTTATTTTCTTCTTTAAGCTGCGCTTTGTAAACCGATTTTTCCGCTTCCAAAACGTCCGCAGGAACCGCCTCCCTGCTTACGTACATCGGAGACATCGCCGCAATCTGCATCGCAACTTCTTTTACAAGGCTCTGAAAATCGTCGGTTTTTGCAACAAAATCCGTTTCGCAGTTCACTTCAGCCAAAACGCCGAGCGTGCCGGCTCCGTGTATGTATGAATACACCAATCCCTGTTTCGCGGCTCTTCCCGCCCTTTTTACCGCGGAAGCCATGCCTTTTTCCCTGAGCCACTGACATGCTTTATCTATATCGTCGCTATTTTCTTTAAGAGCCTTGCTGCAATCGGAAATCCCGGCTCCCGTCATTTCTCTGAGTTTTGTTATAAGTTCGAGTCCCATTAGCTTGCCGCTCCTTCCTGTTTATTTTCTTCCGTCTTTGCTTCGGCTTCAGGCGCCGCGCTTTCTTCCGCCGCGTCTTCTTCTTTCTTTTCGGTTACGCCTTTTCCTTCCAAAACCGCGTCTGCCACTATGGAGCAGAAAAGTTTTACCGCTCTTATGGCGTCGTCGTTTCCGGGTATGACGTAATCAACCAGATCCGGATCGCAATTCGTATCGCACACGGCGACTACGGGAATTCCGAGTTTTCTGGCTTCCGATACCGCCGTAGCTTCTTCGTGCGGATCTATGACAAACATAACTCCCGGAAGTTTCTTCATCTCTTTAAGGCCTTCAAGGGATTTTACGAGTTTTACTCTCTCTTTTTCTATTTGCGACTGTTCTTTTTTGGAAAGAAGCCTGAAAACGCCTTCTTCTTTCATTTTTTCTATTTCTTTGAATCTTGCGATTGATTTTTTAAGCGTTTCGAAATTCGTAAGCGTTCCGCCGAGCCATCTTTCCGAAACGAAAAAAGCCCCGCAGCGCTGCGCTTCTTCTTTTACGGGCTGCTGCGCCTGTTTTTTCGTTCCGACAAAAATTATTTCTTTTCCTTCGGAAACGAAATCTCTTACGACTTTGTAGTTTTTCTTAAGTTCTTTGAGGGTCTTTTGAAGGTCGATGATATGAATTTTGTTTCTGGTTCCGAAAATGTACTTCGCCATCTTCGGGTTCCATCTTCTTGTCTGATGTCCGAAATGGACGCCGGCTTCCAACAGGGCTTTCATAGTAATGTTAGCCATTTTGCTTCTCTCCTTTGGTTTTTACCCTTTCCGTTTCCCGGATTGAAGGGTTCCGAAGCCTTCGGCTTTCTCTAAGAAAGTTCAAGGCTGTTTCGGCTTCCGCGGTTTTCAATATCCGAAACTGTTTCGACAGAAACTGTCGGCAAACAGACCTTCGGCAAATCCGGCCGCGTGCTTATTTAAACGGCAATTGCGCCGATAATGAATATCGGCGCAATTGCCATTTATCATTAAACAGGAGTATTCTACAAAAAAATATTACAAAACTCAAGCCTTTCCGGCCGCAATTTTGTATTAGTTTTAATTTTGTTGTATATTATATGAAATATTTTAAATTTGAGGGAGAAATATGAGTTCAAGAACGCTCATCTGGATACTTGTCGCGGTATTTGCCGCAGTGGTCATATTAAGCAATGCAAGAATGCAGTTCAATTCCGCGAAAAACAATGAAAAAGAACAGCATATCGAAGCGGCCTTTGTGACCGTTACGGCTCCGACTCTTGAAAATAAGAGTTTAAACGAAAAAAACCTGAAAGATTCGCTTAAAGACTCTGTTTCTTACGTTTCCGTTTACGGCATATTCAATAAAAAAGCCGAATACTCGGTAATTTTTACGTCCCATACGGCGGATTTTGCGGCCGGCAGTTTTGCAGATTCCCTTATTTCGCTGTTCTCGGACAGAAATTTCACATATGAAACTCATGATGAAAAAGCCGGAGATACGGAAAAGCTGGGATTATCAGGAACTTTTGAGCACTCGGGGCAAAAATTCGGCGTTGAAGCTTTGTACATCAAAAGAGAATTTTATTCGTGGCAGATTTTTACGGTTTTCCCGTTTTCGGACAAAGCGCTTTTAACGGCAAAAAACTTCATCGCTTCCGTAAAAACCGACTCCGAAATAAAAATCAAAAAAAACGCGCAAACCAATCAAAAATAAATCCCGCGGTACAATCCCGAAAAATTTTTCTTGTAATGGCAACTCCAAAAAAGTATAATTTGTAATTATCGTTTAATTTATACTTTGGAGGGAAAGCTATGCTTACATTCAACAAAAAAACAAATAAACTCGAGCTTGAAGCGTATCATTTTGAACTTCAGGACGTCAAAGAGCCGAATCTTTTCAGGGAAACTTTCCAATATACGGATGTTCCCAAAATATTCTTTAACAACGAAGTAGTGCCGATGAACCCGCCGGATGAAATATGGATTACAGACACGACTTTCCGCGACGGCCAGCAGGCTTTGGACCCTTTCACTCCCGAACAGATAGCGCATATGTACGACCTTATGCACAGACTGAGCGGCCCCAACGGCATAATAAGGCAGACGGAATTTTTCTTGTATTCCGAAAAAGACAAGCAGGCTGTCCGCAAATGCCAGGAGTTCGGCTACGAATTTCCGAAAATCACTTCGTGGATAAGGGCGACAAAAAGCGATTTCAAGCTTGTAAAAGAAATGGGGCTTAAAGAAACCGGGATTTTAACGTCCTGCTCGGACTATCACATATTTCTAAAACTTAAAAAAACGCGCAGAGAAGCGCTCGAAATGTATCTGGACATAGTAAAATCGGCATTATCGGAAGGCATTGTTCCGCGCTGCCATTTTGAAGACATAACAAGAGCCGATATTTACGGCTTTGTCATTCCTTTCGCGATGGAACTCATGAAACTTTCCAACGAAGCCAAAATGCCCGTAAAAATAAGGGCATGCGACACTTTGGGTTTCGGCGTAAGTTATCCGGGAGCGTCTTTGCCGAGAAACATAAACGGAATAATGCACGGTCTTACGCATTACGCCGGGGTCCCGTCCGAATACATAGAATGGCACGGGCATAACGACTTTTACAGGGCTTTAAGCAATTCGACAAGCGCCTGGCTTTACGGATGTTCCGCGATCAACGGGACTCTTTTAGGCATAGGAGAAAGAACGGGGAACACCCCTGTTGAAGCGCTGGCCATAGAATATGTCGCATTAAGAGGAACTTCAAACGGAATGGATTTGACCGCCATAACCGAAATAGCGGAATATTTCAAAAAAGAACTTGACTACAAAATACCTAAAAACCAGCCTTTTGTAGGAAGCAATTTCGCAATGACAAAAGCCGGCATTCACGCCGACGGACTTTTAAAGGAACAGGAAATTTACAACGTTTTTGACACCGCCTCCATATTGAACAGGCCGCCTGAAGTCGAAATAACCGACAGAGCGGGACTTGCGGGAATAGCATATTGGTTCAATACGCAGCTTCCGAAGTTAAAAGATTCTGCCGACAAACTCGACAAAAACGACGCGGCTGTGGTTTCCGTAAAAGAAGAAGTGGACAAACTTTTTCAGGAAGGGAGATGTACGGCCATAACGCACGATGAAATGATGGAATTCGCAACAAAATATTTACCGCAATACGTGTAGAAAAGCTTATATGCGCAGCAACGGCACGGCAATATAAAAACCCGGCAGCAAAGTTAATTTGCTGCCGGGTTTTTATGTTTTTTACATGCCTCTATGCGTCAATGCATCTGTAGTATGCGCCTCTATCCTACTCCATTTTGCTTATAACCGTTTCTTCGCCTTTGTATATTCCCCAGCTGTCAAATCCGATATCTTTCAGCTTTGCAAGCTGGTTTGACATATTTTTTTGGCGGTCAAAAATCGAGACGGTTTTATATTTTTCCTTTAATTTTTCCGAAAAAAGCGTCACGGCGCAATAATCGTCTTTATCCGAAGAGTAAAGAAGCGCCGCTTTTGAACCTCCGCCGGAAAGAGGAGCGCCCGAAAAGAAAGAATCCATTATCCTTTCAAAACCGAGAGAAAAACCGCATGCGGAGACGTCCTGCCCGGAAAAACTGCCTATCATATTATTGTAACGCCCGCCGCCGCCGAAAGACATACTGCCGTTAATTTCGCTTACCTCGTAAATCGTTCCCGTATAATAATCCATTCCGCGCACAAGCACGGGGTCAAAACGTATGACCTCATTTCCCAAAAGGCTTTTGACCGATGAAATTATTTTTGACAATTCTTTGCAGGCTTTAGCGTATTTTTCATCGGAAGAAGAACTTCCGGCTTGCAAATCTATGCCGTTTTTACCGGTCTTCAAACCTTCAAAAACGTTTTTTATATTTGAAAGGACGGCTTCTTCAAAATCTTTTTTTCTGAGTTCTTCTATTATATCGTCCAAAGATTTCTTATCGAGTTTATCCAGCGCTATAAGAAAATCCCTGTATTTCCCGTCGTCCGTGACGCCGCAGTCGAGGCTTATTTTTTTGAGTATCTGCCTGTCGTTGATCCTTACTTCGAAATTCTTTATTTCAAGCGACTGCAAAGTTTTGCAGGTAACGTAAATAAGCTCTATTTCGCAGTTCGGGGCAGGGTCGCCTATTATATCGATATCGCACTGCGTAAACTGCCTGTATCTCGACTTCTGCGGCCTTTCTGCCCTCCAGACATTTCCTATCTGAAACACTTTGAAAGGTTTGGGCAGCTTGTCTTTATAATGAGCGTAATAGCGGGCAAGAGGCACGGTAAGGTCGTAACGCAAACCGAAATCGGCCAAATCGTTTTCCTGCGCAGTGCCGGAGCCCAATGAATTTTTAAGTTCTTCCCCGCGTTTCAGCACTTTGAAAATCAATTTCTCGTTTTCTCCGCCTTTTTTGCCGAGAAGATTTTCAAGTTTTTCAAGCGAGGGAGTTTCTATGGAATTAAATCCGTATTTTTTGTAGCTTGAGGTTATTTTATAAACTACGCCGTCTCTGATTTCCGCGGCGGCAGGCTCGATATCTCTGGTTCCCGCCGGCGGTAAAAAACCGTCTTTGCTCATTTATGCCGCCTCTTTCCTATTTAGAGTCCCGCCTGACGCCGTCTTTTGCATCCGCGCCTATAAGAGCCGCCGCCCTGTTTTTGTCTTTGTCCATACTTACGACGCCTACGGACATAATAAGCTGGAAAGCGTCTTCCACGCTGTAATCCGTGTGCACTATTTCATCCTCTTTGAACAAAAATAAAAATCCCGTGGTAGGATTCGGGGTCGTCGGCATAAAAGCGCAGACATATTTCTCCCCGTTGACAGCCTGCTCTCCGGTCAAAAAAGCTATGCTGTAAACGCCTTTATGAGGATACGGGACAAAAACGACTTTTTTGAAACTTTTGTTGCTGTCGTTTGAGAAAACAAAATTGACGACTTGTTTTGCCGCGGAATAGATCGATCCTAAAAGAGGGAGCTTTTCTATCAGCTTTTCAAAATACGTTAAAGCGGTTTTACCCAAAACTTTATTCGTAAAAAAGCCCAAAACGCAAATTATCGCTATAGACGCGAAAAAACTGATTGTTTTCGCAAGCCAGTACATCCACAGCTTATCCGACATAAAATAACTTAAAATCGGCATCAAATAAGGGGCGGTAAAAGCGCTTATCCAGTTAAACATCACGCGCAGGACAAAGTACGTAAGCCAAAGCGGGATTATGACTATCAGGCCGGTAACAAGATATTTCTTCAATACGACTTTTACTTTATCCGTAAACTTCTTTACGGACACGGCATCTTTAATTTCATTTCCCATAAACAAAAGCCTTCCCCGCTTTCAAAAGTTTATTCAGTTTGGCCTGGGTGTCGGATTCGACATATACCCTTACGACGGGTTCGGTTCCGGAAAGCCGGAAGCCTATCCATGTGCCGTCGTCAATGACAAATTTGTCGCCGTCTATGGTAATTTTTTCGCGGACTTTCATTCCCGCGATATTGTCGGGAGATTTCGTTTTAAGATTATTCCTGAACGCTTCCATAACGTCCGCCGGCAGGCGGAAATTAAGCCTTGAAGTCAAAACTTCTCCGGTCAGTTTCTTTATTTCTTTGATTATTTCGCTTACTGACTTTTTATTCATGGCTACGGCTTCGGCCATTAAAAGGCAGGCGATAATACCGTCTTTTTCCGGAACGTGCCCTCTTATCGTAAGTCCGCCCGATTCCTCGCCTCCGATTATGAAGTCGTCCGGATTGTTTACCATTATGTCGCCGATATATTTGAATCCTACGGGAGTTTCTTTGACTTCAACGCCTATTTTGGCGGCAAGCCTGTCGAGCATATGGCTTGTCATTACGCTCCTTGCGGCAATGCCTTTCCAGCCTCTGGTTTTGTTAAGGTGATAAAGCAAAACCGGAATGACTTCGTTGGGCATGATGAATTTTCCGTTAGAATCTATGATTCCGAACCTGTCCGCGTCGCCGTCCGTTGCAAGCCCCAATTTGTAAGATTCTTGTTTTACCATCTGAAAAAGACCGGAGATCCTTTTTTCCGCAGGCTCCGGAGCCCCTCCGCTTGCAAGAAACATCGGATCCCTGTCTCTGTTTATGACAGTCTGTTTTATTCCCGCATCGTCAAGCAAAGCGTCGAGATAATCGCTTCCGGTGCCGTTTAAAACGTCCACGGCGACTTTCATATTGGCTTTCTTCAGCGCTTTAAAATTTATAAGTTCTTTTACCCTTTTCAAATAAGCGGCGCGCGGGTTATGGATTTCGATAAGTTTGTTTTTTACTCCGTCTTCGAAAGAAACGCTTTTTATGTCTTTAGCCTGAATGGACGCGCAGTATTTTTCGATTTTTTTCGTAGTTTCCGGCAAAGCGGGGCCGCCCCATGACGGGGAATACTTGATGCCGTTATATTTGTACGGATTATGGCTTGCGGTAAAATTTATTCCGCCGGTCAGTTTGGAATGAATGATATCGAACGCTATTACCGGAGTAGGAGTATTTCTTTTGCAAAACAAGACTTTTATTCCGTTTCCGGCAAGAATCTCCGCGGAAGTTCTCGCGAAATCTTCGGACATAAACCTGGTGTCGTAACCGATAATCACGGACGCCTTTTTATTTTCTTCGTTTATGAGTCCGGCTATCGCCTGCGTAACGATCCTTACGTTGCCGTAAGTAAAATCATCGGCAATAATGCCTCTCCATCCCGACGTTCCGAATGTAATCATAAATTATGCTCCGTTTCAACAACAATCACTGATTACGAACCAACTGCAAACTTTTTATTTGCGATTCGTAATCCGCAATTTGTAATTGTCTTTTTATTCCTGCCATTCCTTGATTTTTTCCGAATATATTTCTATAAAACCGGCGGCGGTGGATTTGTCTTTCGATTCCGCCCATATGTGAAAAAACGCTTCGTCCGGATCGGGCACCAGCAAAACCCAGCCGTTGCTGAAATACAATTTCACTCCGTCCACAAGCTCGGTCTTTTTACCTTTAGAATCTTCTATGGCTTTGCGCATAACCTGCCCTTTTTTGTCCCAGGAACAAGGTACGGATTTATGCTCAACGCCGAAAGACGGGATTTCGCCTCGGACTTTGCTTAAACTCAAATCTTCTTCTTCCGATATCATTTCAATGACTTTTCCTATGGCGTACATCGCGTCGAAAGCGTTTTGGAATTCCGGAAAAATAAAACCGCCCTGATTGTCGCCGACAAAAATAACTTCTTTGTCCGCAGACGCGTTCATTATGTTTCTCGGTCCCATGGCCGTTCTTTTTATTTTTACTCCGAACTTCGATGCGAGATCGTCTATGACCGAAGACGTATTTATAGGGACCGCTATAACGGCATTTTTATCCTTATGCGTTTTCATCATAAGGTACGCCATTATGAGCATGGACTGGTCGTCCGGAATTATTTTGCCTTTTTCGTCCACGAGGAAAAGTTTTTCGGCGCCGGTATCTATCAAAAACCCGACGTCGCTTTTTAACGTCATAACTATGTCCGAAAGACGGCTCAGCGAATTATTAAACTCTTCCTGCGACTTGGTTATTTTTGAAGAATTCACAAACGCGTTTAAAGCTACGACGTCAACTTCAAGTTCCCCGAGTATGGCCGGAAATATCATAGAAGCGGAAGAATAAGCGTAGTCTATGACTATTTTTTTCTCCGACTTTTGTATCTTGTCTCTTTTAATGGTGTTAAGGTATCCGGTTTTATAATATTCTACCGCGCGCGGAGGAACCGTAATTTCTCCGACGTCGTCCATATTTGCCCTTTTAAAGTCTTCCCTGAAAAAAAGCTGCTCTATGGCTTTTTCATTGTTGATCGATATGTCTCCGCCTTTGGAATTAAAAAACTTTATGTCCACAAGCCTCGGGTCATACGGAGACTGTCTGATATGGATTCCGCCGGCTTCGCCTTCATTGCCTATTTCATACCTTACCACGGGAATAGGCGAACTTCTCAAATCCCCGACTTTAACGCCCGCGGACAAAAGCCCGGAAATTATCCCTCTTTTTATCATTCTGGTCGCGCGGTGGTCGTCTCTTGAAGTAAGTATATAAGCGCCTTCCCCGACAAAAGCGCCGTACGCCGAACCGATTTTTGCGGCAAACTCGGGCGTAACTTCTATATTGCCGAGCCCGGTTATTCCGTAAGCGTTGAAAAGAGCTTTATTCCATCTTTCGCCCCAGACAAGGCTGCTCGACAATATCGCGCCGGCTTCCACCACTTTATGAGGCCAGATTCTCAAATTGGTTCTTATGATGGCATCCGCGCCTATTTTGCATTCGTCGGCGATAATCGACCCCACCTGAACGACGGCTCTGTCTCCGATTTCCGTCGAATTTCCTATGACGTCTTCTCTCAGCCTGGCTTCGGTCCCTATGACGGCGTTATCCCATATGATGACGCCCAAAACGTCCGCGCCCGCTCCGATTTTTACGTTGGAGCCTATTACGGAACGCGAAATCCTGGCGCCGTCTTCTATAACTACGTTGTCTCCCAAAATAACCTGGCTGTCAAGTTCGACATTCTTTCCTATGACCGCATTTTTTCCGGCGCAAATCTCTTTATCGCCGACATTAACGTTTTCGCACGTAAGCCCTATGTTGACTTTGCCGTCGAGAATATCGTAATGGGCAAGCCTGTACTCGTCGTGGTTTCCTATGTCTTTCCAGTAGCCTTCCGCGATATAACCGTAAAGAGGCTTGTTTTCTTTTAAAAGGAAAGGGTACAAATCTTTTGAAAAATCGAAAGGCTTATCCTGCGGTATGTAATTGAACACTTCCGGCTCCAGCACGTATATGCCGGTATTTATGGTATCGGAAAAAACTTCGCCCCAAGACGGTTTTTCCAAAAATCTTTCGACTTTTCCGTCTTTATCGGTAATGACGACGCCGAATTGCAGCGGATTATTAACTCTTGTCAAAACCATCGTCGCTACTGCTTTTTTGCTTTTATGATACTCCACGGCTTTGGATAAATCGAAATCGGTCAAAACGTCTCCCGAAATGACGATAAACGTGTCGGTTAAATTTTTTTCGGCGAATTTAACGCTGCCGGCCGTTCCCAAATCCGATTCGGGCCTTAAATATTTTATATTTACCCCGAACTTTTTTCCGTCGCCGAAATAGTCGGTTATTATCTCGGGCTGATAATAAAGCATCATTGTCAAATCGTCGAATTTATACTGTTTTAAAAGATTGATTATATGGCAAAGCATGGGTTTGTTTGCCATGGGCGCCATAGGTTTTGGAACAGTGCATGTGATAGGTCTGAGTCTAGTGCCGAATCCGCCCGCCATGATAACAGCCTGCATAACGCCACCTCTCTATAGAAAAGTTATTGCAAATACAAGCGAATTTTATCAAATTTGCCGTTTAAAAGCAAAAGAGATGCGCAGATGCCTCCGCGCGTATATGCCTCCGAACCTCTGCCGTTTTGACAGTTTATTAAATTTAAAATATAATCACTTAATATTTGCAGATAACACGGGAGAGTTTAATGCCTTACAAACGCAACAACAGGTTTTTCACGAAAGCGTTTATCCTTTTGGCCGTTTTGATTCCTTTATGCATTATCATAGCCGGAAAAACAGCCGAAAGGGTCATAGGAAACCTGCCTTCGATAAAACAGCTTGAAAATTACACGCCTAATCTTTCTACGAAAATATACGATAAAGACAATATTTTGATAGCCGAGCTTTTTACCGAAAGAAGAATGCTCGTGCCTATAAACGATATTCCCGTAAACCTTCAGAACGCCTTTATCGCCATCGAAGACAACGATTATTTCAAACACTGGGGAGTGTCCACAAAAGGAATAATGCGCGCCCTTTCAAGAATCGTTCTAAAAAGAAAAGTCGAAGGCGGATCCACTATAACCCAGCAGCTGGCCAAAACGATATTTTTGACCCCGGAAAGAACGATAAAACGCAAAATAAAAGAAATGCTTTTGACCATACAGCTTGAAAAAAATTATTCGAAAGACGAAATTTTGCAGTTTTACATAAACCAGATATATTTCGGAAGCGGCGCTTACGGCGCGCAGTCGGCGGCAAGAATTTATTTTGACAAGAAAGTCGAAGATTTAAGCCTTGCCGAATGCGCCATGCTTGCCGCCATACCGAAATCCCCGAATTATTACAATCCGTTCAGAAACGGCGAAGCGGCTTTGAGAAGAAGAAACCTCGTTTTAATGAGAATGAAATCTCTCGGATACATAACTCCCGAGCAGGAAGAAGAAGCTTTGCAGGTTCCTGTTCCGGTCAAAAAAGAAAAAGAAAAAGATTCCGGACATTATTTTGTGGAGTTTTTAAGGATAATGCTCGAACCCAAATACGGCGACACTTTGTTTAAAGGCGGGCTTTCGATATACACGACTTTGGATATGCAGGCGCAGACGGCGGCGGAGAAATCCATAGAAGACGCATTGGCAAAATTTGACGAAAGCAAACTTGCCGTTTTTGAAAAAGCCGGCAGAGAACCCGTGAAAGTACAGGGCGGGCTTATAGCTATGGACATAAAAACCGGAGCGATACGCGCTATGGTCGGCGGAAGAGATTTTAAAGAGACCCAGTTCAACCGCGCGACGCAGGCAAAACGCCAGCCGGGTTCGTCTTTCAAGCCTTTCGTTTATCTTGCGGCGATAGAGGCAGGTTATACCGCAGCGACGCTTCTTGAAGACGAGCCGATGGTTTTTCTTCACGACGGCGAAACCTGGAATTTGGTTTCAAACGACCTGACCGAACTCGAAAACATAGCGGAAACCGTAACGGAAGAAGAATTGATAGACACGTCCAAGGTGTGGGTGCCTTCCAACTACAGCAAAAAATTCAGGGGGCCCGTAACTTTAAGGACGGCGCTGGCATTGTCAATAAATATCTGCGCCATCGAAATGATTATGCAGGTGACTCCGTTAAAAGTGATTCAGGCGGCAAGAAAACTTGGAATTACCGCGTCTATGTCAAACGCGCTTGCGCTTGCGTTGGGTTCAAGCGACGTTACTCTCCAGGAAATGGTGTCGGCTTACGCGACGTTCGGAGCCGGAGGAGTAAAAACAAAACCTTACGTTATCAATAAAATAACAGATAAAGACGGAAGGATTTTGGAACAAAACCTCCCGAGCCAAACGGAAGTTTTATCCCCCCAGACATGCTACATTATGACCAATATGCTTAAATCCGTCATTGAAAGAGGAAGCGGATGGTATGCCAGAAACCTCGGCAGGCCGTGCGCCGGAAAAACAGGCACGACAAACGAATATTCGGACGCGTGGTTTATAGGGTACACGCCGCAGCTTGCGGCCGGCGTATGGGTAGGTTATGACGACAGGTCAATTTCACTCGGCGAAAAATCCACCGGCGGAACCGTAGCCTGCCCGATATGGACGACTTTTATGAAAAACGCTTTGGCGGGCAAACCGTCTATAGATTTCACTCAGCCTGAAAACATAGAATGGGCTTTGATCGACCCGATAACAGGGCTTCTGGCTTTGAGCAAAACCCCGGGAGCGTATCTTGAAGCCTTTATAAAAGGCACGGCTCCCACGCAGTACTACAACCAAACCGGCTCCGATGAAGAAAGACAGGGACTGATCATAGAAGAAGAAGGGTTTTAAAGACAGTTTGAGGAATTAACCGCTTACCTGCCGTCATTGCGGACTTGATCCGGAATCCATTTTTACTAAAAACTTCCTTTATCCATTAAGATTTTTAACAACAGAGCGAAGCTGCGGCTTTCCTCTCCCGCAAGGGAGAGGATTAAGGCGAGAGCGAAGCCGTTACTTAAAATAATCGTAAAGTTTTTTGAAGTCTATGTTGTTTTTGCTTAAACGCGAATACTTATCGTACAAACCCTGCTTGGACTGCACAAGCGTTTCGGATTTTATGCCGTATTCCAGAGCAGTAGAGGCTTCTATGTAGGCGCAGAATTTATCGCACATCTCCGTAAGGCTTCCGTCAACCGCGTTGTATTTGTTATCGTCATAGTCCGTCAAATCTTTAACTTCCGTAACTTTTCCGTCTTTGACTATTTTGTCCGAAAATTCGTTCTGCACGAAATATTTCATTTCATCGTGCCAGCTTTCGGGGATCAAAGGAAGAATCCTTTCGTCAACCTGTTTATTTTCGTACACTTTTATTATTTCTTCAAGGCCGGCAATGGAGGTCTTTATCGGCCTTATGATGTCTTTGGTAAGGATTTCAGGCAAATCGTGAAGCAGCGAAGAATAGAAATTATTGTACATTCTTCTTTCCGAAACTTTCATTTCCGTTGAAAATATGTACGAAAAAATCGCAACCGTAAGCATATGCCCCAAAACCGTGGTTTTCGGAATCCTGAAAGCCTGAGCCCATCTCTGCTGAAACCTCAGCTGACCGCACAAATCCAGAAAACCGTAATACTTCTTATTTATCATAAGTTTTCTTATGCCGGACAAATCGTCAAAACCGGCTATGGTTTCGTCTATCTCCTGCTTGGTTTTTTCTATACCGTAAAGCATTGCGTTCCACGGGTAAATAATGCCGAATTCCCACTTCGTGGAAAGGGCATGCGCCGAACTTAAAATCCTTTTTTCAAAAGCCGCGTATCCCGGATCCGAAAAATACTTTTCAAATCTATCCTTTATCCCGCAGCCAAGAGCCGACAGATCTTCGTTGAGGTTTTCCATAACCCAGTCGTTAAGCTCTTTTTCTTTTTTAGACATAAGCTCGTGGAAAACTTCGGGTTTCAAATCCGTAAGCATTATTCTCTGGAAAAACTCGAAAATTCCGCCCTCGATAAGCTTTGTCCAGTCGATTTTCCTGCCTTCGCCCTCTTCAAACTTCGCCACTATGTAAGCGATAATCATTTTATGAGCCTGTTTGTCCAGTTCAAAAAAATCGAAAGGGCGGATATGGTCGTTCCATCTCAAAATATTTGCCGCGGAAAAAATTCTTACTATAAGTTCTTTTGTAATCATCGGTCTTGTTCTCCTCTGTCTCCGTACTGAAGGTTTTGTTTTTCACTTCCGTCCGCAATGGCGTTATTTCAGTTTATTCCAGTTAAAATGAACGAAAATCCTGCCGAAATTTTTATTGTCAACGTCATACTTGGAATATTTGCGGCGTATATCTTTCCGGTTTAAAAACCTTAACACTTTCTCTTTAAGCTGCCCCGAACCTTTGCCGGGTATTATCTCTATAAAATCAAGTTTTTTCGACCATGCGTCGGATATTATTTTATCCAATTCAGAGTCTATCTGCGCGCCTTTGTTAAAAATCGGATGAAGGTCAAGTTTTTGAAAAGACACAGGTAACTCCGATGCGTTGCTGCTCAACGCTTCAAATACTTCTTCCGCTCTTTTTCGGGAAACTTCTCTATGGCGTAGCGGAGCATCGTTCTGGGCATTTTTTTACCGTTTTTATCAAGAAAAGCGCGAAGAGATTTAATGTCTTCCTTCCCCGCTTCCCTAAGCATCCAGCCCGCCGCTTTGTGCATCAAATCGTGTTTATGGTCTAAAAACATTTCCGCAAGATCGAAAGTTTCTTTCAGCCTGCCTCGTCTTATAAAATACAGCGTGGACAGCATCGCTATTCTTTCGCGCCACAAATTTCCGGATTTTGCAAGTTTCATCATATCGCCGATGCCGCTGTCAAACCAAAAAGCGCCTGCGATATTAGGGGCGGACAAATCTACCAGATCCCAGTTATTTATATATTTTGTGTTTGCAAGATACATTTTAACTATCGCCTTTTTTTCTTTACCGCCGGCTTTTTTGTATTTTTCACCGAGTATCGCCAAAGCCGTAAACCTCGCTTCATGGATTTTATCGCGCAAAAGTTTTTCGGTTTCTTTAAGAGTTATTTCTTCATAATATTTTTTCGCGACGGTTCTCTGCTGCGGTACGCGAAGCCCCCAAAACAAATCCCCCTCACCGTATCCGCCTTTATGCGTCTGGAAAAATACGGCGTGATGCTCGGCGAATTTTTTATCGCCCAAAGACTTCAAATCTTTCAGAACTTTATTTATGACCATTATATGCTCACGATTTTTCCCAGAAGCAGGCTTAAAACGAAATACATTATCACCGTAAAAAAGAAAATCGAACCGAAATTGATTTTTATCACGGAACTTTTGTTGAGAAGCACAAAAACAAGCGCGTAAAAAACGGAAAAAATGACCGAATGAACCGCGACGCTTACGTAAACTGACATCTAATTCTCCTTTTTGCCGAAGTTGATTTATTATCGTTTCATAATTTTACCATATTAACACAAATATTTGTCAAAGGGCGTAGAATTTGAAATAATGGCTGATTATGAGGATTATCCTGCCGTTAATCTCGGTTTTTTTGCTCTTTTCGTGCGTTTACGCGCAGGAAAACCCGAACGCCCACAACGGAAAAACCATAAAAGAAATCAACATCAAGACCCTTCGCATACATCCCGATAAGGTTAAAAGAAAGTTTTTATTGAACGAGGGCGACGTATTCTATTCCGACAACTATGATTTTGCCAAACAGGCCGTTCACGATATGCGCATATTCAGGACAGTGGATTTTTTTATAATGGAAAATGACGGCTCGTCGATTTCCATAAATATAGACGCCAAAGACAGCTATTACGTTTTCCCAGTTATTTTCGGTTCGGGAGGCTCAAAAAGCACTCTGGCGCTGGCGTTAATAGAAGCCAATCTTTTTAAACGTTCCGAAGCTGTTTTTCTTATGGGCGCTTTCAACACGGACGGATACGCGACAAGCGGAGGGTTCGGGCTTAACGACAACTTTTTCGGAGTTTCCGTTTCCGGGTTCAAATACGACGAAAAAGTTTTTGAAGACGGCTCGTACAGCGTTTCCGGGCTTTTTTCACCGTCAAAAAGCGGCGGAGGGTCGAACGTTTTAACGGATATATATAAAGTCAAATCCGATTCGGTTAAACTGTCATGGTCAAAATCGTTTAAAGAAAAGGCGGGATTTACCGCGGGATTCGATTTTTCCGAAGTAAAATATTCGGATTCGGGATACGGCGTCCCTGACGACAGCGGCAGCCACAATAAAATATATGCGGCATTCAGAAAATACAAAAATATCCAAACCGCCGGCGGAATGTCTTCGATGGGCGCTTTATTCGGCGTGGGTTTATCGGATATAAAAGACAAACTTGCGGATTTGAAAAAAACAAAGTACGGATATTTCGCGGAAGTAAGCTATGAAAACGCCGGAAGACATACGGGTTCGGGTTTTGCGCTCTCAAAAACATACCTGAAAACAAGACTCAGTGCGGAAACAAAAAAGAGGCACGTTTTAACGCTTAACGTTTCGGCTGCCGCGGCATTTGAGGCGCCTTATTACGACAGAGTGCGAAGCGGCGAAGTTTTAAGCGGAAAAGGGATATACGCAAGAGATTTCAGAGGCGAAAAGGGCTTCGGAACAGGCATTTCCCTGATTTATTACTTCATAAAAAACAAAACAGGCGTCGCGGCAATAGTGCCTTTCGCGGAATCCGCCGTAATAAGCGACTCCGGAAAAATCCGCTCAAGGACCGGCATAGGCGCCGGAATTTCTTACCGTTTGTGGCGCATACCTTTTCCGCTCGGCATAAATTATACATACGACGCCTCTGCCGGAGATTACGACATATCATTCTTTTTCGGCGGCTAACAGCTTGCCTCGTCCGCCGGAAAAACGTTGTCATGCCGATGAAAATCGGCATCCGTTTTTATTTTTACAAATAACGATTGTACCCCGTGTTTGAACAAACCAAAGAAAAAATTTGAAAGAATCTTATAACAATGCTATAATTCTCAAACTTGTCTTTATGGAGAGGTGTCCGAGTGGTTGAAGGAGCTAGTCTCGAAAACTAGTATACAGGAAACTGTATCGCGGGTTCAAATCCCGCCCTCTCCGTATCATAGTTCTGCTCTAAATTAATAAGTCCCCGAAATGGTTATACCACGTCGGGGATTTTCATTTTGCGAACTTAGAGCACAGTTAATTTGGGGGTTTTACGCCAATTTAACTAAAAACAAGCTTTCCATTCTCTACTACCCACAAAAAGAGTTCGGAAATCATGCCCTTCTTTTAAGTTTTTTTGTGCCATTTTTTGGAATTTGTGCTGTTTGTTTACAAGTTGGATAGTTTATGCAGCCTAAAAACCGCCCTTTATTTCCTTTTCTTGCAACAAGAAAACCGCCACAGCTTGGGCATTGGACGGGGCGTTGGATGATAGAGGTGTCATTGTTTGTAAAATCACAAGCAGGGAAGTTTGAACAGCCTAGAAAGTAATTGCTACGTTCATTTGCTTGTCGCATTATTAATCTGCCGGTTTTGCATTTTGGGCATTTAGGGTTGTTGATAATTAAGTTTTCTCCGTCAGGTATCTCTAAATGGCAAAGCGATTTTATTTCGTTTGTAAATTCACTTGCGTTTTGATCTGGGGCGAGTAAAAAAGTTTTATTTCGTGTTCGTGTTAATGCAACATAAAACAAACGTCGTTCTTCTGCGAAGGCAAAATTATCTTCGTTCGGCAATAATAATTGTAAGACGGGATCATCAGCAATTCTGTTTGGAAAGCCTAACTTGTCATTTTTCATATTGAGTATGATTACATTGTCAGCTTCAAGTCCTTTAGCTTTATGAACTGTAAGGAATTCCATTTTTAACTTATCGTACTTTTTGTAAATAACATTACTGCCTTTTATAATGAACGGCTCTATATCACTGTTCACTGCACCTACAGAGTAGTTTCTATTTAAGCGTAATAATTCAATATCGTAATTCGTTCGCCCTAGTAGTAAGATACTTTTATCTTCGCCATATTCATTCACAATATAATCTAATAATCGCTCCAATACAGCAGCAAAATTATTTTCGTTGTAGTAGTGTATGCAAATTGGCTTTTTACAACTTTTGCCTGACCGCAACATTTTCGGTATTTGTTTTTCGTTTTTCATTACGAATGAGCTTGCAATATTTATCAATTCTTGTGAATTGCGGTAAGTGTTTTCAATTTTTGATACTTGTGTTTCACCCCAATATTTTGTGAAGTCCATAAAGAGATTTGCATCACTTCCGGCAAACCTATAAATTGATTGCCAATCATCCCCAACACACATGAGATGTGCAGAAGTTTTTTCAATAATTGCTTTAATCAATTTATATCTATCCATACCTATATCTTGATATTCATCAATAATAATGTATTTGTATGGCGAATTAATACCGTTCTTGGTAACGACTTGGGTTGCATTATTTATCATATCGCTAAAATCAATAGCATTCTTTTCCGCAAGACGTTTTTGATAATACACGAATATTTTTTCAATGATACTTATAAAATGCAAAGTTCTTGTATTTATAAAATGATTCATATAATTATTGCTATCAATATTTGAGAATTGCTTTTTCAAAACATCAAAGTAAGTGTTATCGTAATCGTTTGACTTGAATAGTTTTATAAAAGTGCCGCATAGTTTTATAAATTCTTTATTTGTATTTTCGGTTTGTATTTCTTGAAGCAATGCCAACATTTCTTCACTTGATATCGGTGTGAGTTTAACATTATTTGAAAATAAAATTTCTTTAAGTTTAGGCAATAATTTGCCGTCACTTTGAAAATGTGAATAAGTTTCAACAAGTTTTGTTCCATATTCTGCATGTGTTTCTCTTTTCCATTTCATACCGTCAATATATTTTTCTTCTTCTATTGCAGAAAGCCATGGGCAGCGGTTATCTTGGTTAACACCAAAATGTTCAAGGTAAATATCATAATCAGAAAAGTAAAAATCTGGGCGGTATCGTTTCCTAAATTTATCTGTTTGATAAGGATATTCTTTTTCATACTCATATTTAATGCCATTCAGGAATAGGAAATTTGCAATTATAAGTTCTTCAATGCTTTTAACCTTTTCGCCTTTAATAGTCTTTCGTTCATCAGCAGTTGCTTGTCTATATTTAGCATTAAGAGTTTCGAAATCTGCATATTGTTCGCTCTCTATTTTTTCACCTAAAGTTCCGTCTGACTTTAACTCCATAGGAATATTAAAATAATAACCGATGAATTCAAGGAAAATTTGTACATCATCTTGGTGCTTAATAAGTTCTTTTGAAAAGTAATCTTCAATGTAAGCATCCATATTGTCATCTATATCAGGTCGTTCTTTGGAATGCTCTGTAATTATATCAAGCCCAAGCTTATGAAATGTTACGGCAGATATTCCCAATGATAAATTACGATTAACACGTTCTTCCAATTCACCGGCAGATTTTTTTGTAAAAGCAATAAGTAAAATTTCTTTTGGCAAAATACCGTTTTTTAATAAGTATAAAACTTTGCCTAATATTGTAAGCGTTTTTCCGCTCCCGGCTCCGGCGATAATAAGATTGTGATTTTCATTAACAACTATGGCTCGTCGTTGTTGTTTATCCAGTGACTTACCGCCAATATTGTCAAAGAATGTTTGATTTTTTTCAAGCGAGTCTTTTACAAAAACTTCGTTTAGTTTATTTAGTTTTGTAAGTATATCAATTTGCGCTATCTTTAATACATAATATTCACCATAGCCGTAATAATCTTTACGAATATTGTATTTAGCAATCTTTTCAAGTGTATTGTTAATACGCATTTTAATTGCCGTGCGTTCGGTTATGTCTAGATAATGTTCTGGATTGTTGGTAATTATCGTTACCAGTACTTTCATATCGCTAACAATTTGCCTATATGCCGGGTCACTTTCAGTTTGTTTGCGATGAAATGCAGCTCTTTGTCTGATATAGGTAATAAAACATACAACGCCAAAAACGGCAATAATAGCAATAATTATCATAGAAATGATCTTCCAAATAAGAATTTGTTTTCCTTATTCTACATAAAATCAGATATTTATGATATCGGACTGTTCTTGCCAGTCAAGTGTTTTTATATTGAGAATATGCTTGATAAGTAAATTTTGTGGTTGTGTACCTTGCAGTATAGCTGTTACAATTTTGGGTGATAAGAACGACAGTTGTAAGATTTTTTCTACATATCTAGTGCTAACCGTATTTTCATCTGCAATTTGCTGAAATGTTTTATTCTCATATAGAATTTGCTTGTTCCATCTATAACTCATAAGAATTGCTTTTATTAAAGTTTGATTTTTATTGACAGCTTGATTGTAAAAACTGCCCATTATAATTTTACTGCCATTATCTATTATGGCTATTTTATAGCTTTTAGCAAAAGTTATTTCTTCGTTTAAATATTCGGCCGGCAAAACCTTCATTTTGTAGCCTTCATAAATACTTCTTAATAGTTCAATTATCTGCATTTTACTGATGGTTAAAGTTATTTCATTTTTGAAAACTTGAACTTTCTTGATTAAGAATTTTGTTATATCTCTTGTGATAGTATAGCTTTGAAAGTTCGCTATAAAAATTTTTTGCTCATCTACGTTTAGATTGTCATAAAGTTTTAAAATTTCTGCTTTGTTGTTAAAAATCTCGGCAAACCAATCATCAATAAATTTTTCTATTTCATAAGCTGATATTTTTGTGATATTGCCAACTTTTGATTTTTCATGTCTTATTATTGCCTGACTTACATAATACCTATGTTTTTTTCCTTTAGAGCCTGTGCTTCGAGCGGGGCTCATATAATTGCCTTTATCGTCAAATATTTTACCAGACAAAAGACTGTGGGTTGGTTTATATTCTGCCCTTTCCACTCTATTATCTGCCATTACTTCCTGCACTTTATTGAAAACTTCAATATCTATTATTCCCTCATGCTCACCCTTATACCAAACGCCATTATGCCCAACTTCTCCAATGAACGCTCTGTTTAATAAAATAGAATTTACATTGCCAACGCTCAAGCGCTTACCTGTTTGACTTGTAATATTATTATCATCTAACCAATGTTTTACGTTTGCCACGCTTCTTAATTCTAAATATTTGTTGAAAATTATTTGAACTGATTTTGCGTGTTCTGACGGATATATTTTCTTATCCTTGCGGTAATATCCCATTGGAGGAGAGCCGCCCATCCACATTCCTTTCTTTTTACTCGCCGCATATTTATCACGTATACGTTCTCCCGTAACTTCACGTTCAAACTGTGCAAAAGATAAAAGCATGTTAAGCGTAAGCCTACCCATACTAGTTGTTGTATTAAACTGTTGAGTTATAGACACGAAAGAAGCTTGTTTTTTATCAAACACATCAACTATTTTGCTGAAGTCATGTAGACTTCTTGTAAGCCTGTCTATTTTGTAAACAATAATGATATTTACCAAATCGTTTTCAATATCTTTTAAAAGTTCCTTTAACGCAGGGCGTTCAATCGTCCCGCCCGAAAAACCGCCGTCATCATACTGCTTTTCAACTAAAACCCAGCCTTCATGCTTTTGGCTCTTAATATACGCTTCACACGCCTCCCTTTGGGCTTGTAAGCTGTTGAATTCAAGCTCCAAGCCCTCTTCGGAGGATTTCCTTGTGTAAATCGCACATTTAATCTGCGGTTTTTCTGTTTCTTTCACCTTCACCCCTAAAAAACAATCTTCCATTCCATTGCACACCTGTTATTTTACGCGCTATTGCCGATAAACTTTTATATACTTCGCTTTTGTATACAAAGCCATCTTTGATAACTTCAACCTCATATTTTTCACCTTTATATGAGCGTATAAGTTTTGTACCAACTGTAAAAACTATATCTTCTTTTTGTGATTTTCCTGATGCATATTCTCGCGTCGCTTTTTCTAAAGCGTTATTGAGTGCTTTTAAGTCGATTTTATGTTTCTTGGCTTGTTGATGCCAATAAATATATTTAACAAGCATCTGTTTATTAAGTTTTGGAATGGGTATTTTTAAATATTTATCCCAAAGTCTTACAATTTCTTCTCTTGATAAGTTATTTAGTTCGTTCATATTTTCTAGGTTCCAAGTATTTTTTAACTGTAATAATCTTTCTTTGTGCAGTCTTGTCTTTTTTATATGCTTTTAAAATCAAAACTAAAAATGACATTGTTACTTCAAAAAGCATTTTCTCAGGGGTTATTGGCCTTCCATGCGGATTGCCAGATGTACCTTTTTTAAACCTTTTTTCGACTGGCGGTATTCGTACCATAACTCTCTCCTTACACACATTACCGCTTACTAAAAGCACTAAGTCAAGTTAATAAATATTGCGAAACCACACCCTGTTAGTGGTCACTTCATGAGTCAGAAGTTGTGATAAGCTATCACATTGATCATCATGTTTGCCATTGGGAAATGTGATTATTTCTTTTTCAAATGAAAGCCACCATTCTGGTTTATGTTCTGGAAATAAAACAGTTCCATTTTCAATAAGATGCGATATATTTTTTAATCTTGTAGCTTTATCGTTTTCTGGCTTAACAGGTATTACAAAATTGTGATACTTTGTTCTTAAATTTTGGACTAAACCAATGCCGCTGTTTGTATCTTCTATAATTATTCGAGAGACTACTTGTGCAAAGCATTTGTATTTAATTGTCATTTCTTCTTTAAGTTGTATTGCCTTTTTAACAAGTGCTGGAAATTCCAATTTTTCCCTAAAAACATCCAAAATATAAATTTTACCACGGCATTCCATTGAATCATAAGCTGCCAAATAAGTTATGCAAACAGAATAGTCATTATGCTGTTCAATCTTACTTGCCGTATCCCAACTCTGGCAAATTCTGCATCCCCCTAAGCGTCCCCATACATTATTTTCTAAGTCTTTAAATTTATAGAATTTTAGCCATTCTCTTTTTATAACATTCCCGCCTCTTGAGGTTGGATTTTGCTGATATTGCCCTGCAAAATTATAGCTTCCCATACTACTTTTCGTTTCGTTAAGTTTGACGATATCTTCTCTTTCAGGATGCAATACATCCCCTACTTTGCGTTTATATATTATTTTTCTGCCCAAAGGATTTTTAATTTCAAATGTCTCATCTTCTTCTGCTATTATTGGGATTTTAATAGTTTTAAAAGAAAGGTCTATTTCCTGCAAATGTCCGGTAAAATCCATCTCATGAGAACGCTGCATAATTACAAGAATTTTACCAGTCTTCTTGTTGTTTAATCTTGAAATAAGAGTGTTTCCATACCAATCATTAACTTTTTCCCGGATTGTATCTGAATTTGCATCTTTTGGAGCTATAGGGTCATCAACAATTATTATGTCTCCACCCATTCCAGTAAGAGTTCCACCTACAGAAGTGGAAAATCTTCCGCCGCCTTTCGTAGTTTGAAAATCACTGACTTCTTTTTTATGTTTTGATAATCTGGTGACGGGAAAAATTTCTTGATACCACTGGCTTTCTATAATTCTTCTACAATCGAGGGCAAAGTTAGCTGCCAAATCATCAGAGTAACTTACACAAACAATTTTTGCTTTAGGATCATGACCTAAAATAAAAGCTGGCAAAGCAATGGAACAAATTATTGATTTCATATATCTGGGAGGTATATTTATAATTAATTTATTTTGGGTTCCTTTTATTAATTGCTCAATCTCGTAACAAATAACATTCACATGCCAATTATCGAGATATTCGTTAACTCCATCAACTTCTCTAAACACCTTGAGTACAAAACTTTTGAAATCACTACGTAAAAAAGATTGTAATATTCTTTCATTCATGAGATTTATCCTTAATCCGTTTTGCAAAATCATTTATTATAAATGTATCCATTTCTTTTGAAGCTGTAAGTTTACTCATTTTTTCAGCTTCTTTTGATTCAACTATATTAGCTTGGGCGATAACCATTCCTGCTGCTTTTTGGTCTCCGGTTACTGCCTTATTTGTTAATTGTGTAGCAATTGCTTGTTTCTTTGTTATTATCTTTTCTTTTCCATTTTTTTGTTTAACAGTAATTTTTTCGTTCAGAGCTTCTCCGAAAATGGTTGCGAAATTTTTATCACCTTTGGGACGTCCATACGGGTTTCCTGAAGAGCCTTTTTTAAATTGGCTATGTTTTGGTGGGTTTTTATAACCAACTTTAGTGTGCTTGCATTTTATTGTTGATTTCATGCTATATCTCCTCTATTCTGTTTAGCAATTTTGCTTTTTTGCCTGTTATTGTTTGATATCTATGAATAATGATGTCACAGTATTCAGTATCGATTTCAATTAAATATGCTTTTCGACCTGTTCTTTCTGCTGCGAGGAGAGTTGAGCCGCTACCGCCAAAACAATCAAGAACTATTTCATTACGTTTTGATGCATCTTTGATAATATCTGCTATTAAGCCTATGGGTTTTACTGTGGGGTGTAATTTTAGATTTGATTTGTTAAGTTTGTTGTTGATGAAAATTCCAGGGTAATCCCAAACATTTGTGCGGTATCTTCCATGTACGCCAAGCTCTATATTATTTGTATGCGGTAAATCACCATTTTTATATACAAATATAAGTTCGTGCTGACTTCTATACAGACTACCC
>JAISVT010000007.1 GCA_031271405.1 Candidatus Endomicrobium macrotermitis
ATAAAACCGGGATTTATATGAGCTCGGCTTCCGCCAAAATAGCGGACAGCGAAATCAAAGCTTCCGGCGGAAGTTTCGATTTGAAAACGGGAGAATACGGGCTTAATTTTTCGCTTGTAAACACCCATGCGGGACCCGCCGATATGTTCGGCGACATAATTTTATCCGGCGTTATGGACAAGCAGAGAGGCGGTTCCAAGTATTCGGGAACCG
Source organism: Candidatus Endomicrobium macrotermitis (assembly GCA_031271405.1). GTDB lineage: Bacteria > Elusimicrobiota > Endomicrobiia > Endomicrobiales > Endomicrobiaceae > Endomicrobium > Endomicrobium macrotermitis. Next base: position 214 of record JAISVT010000007.1, read on the forward strand.
TAACTCTGGATAATTTTTGGATAAACAGGTACAAACTTTCGCGGTCGGAATTCAATTATTTCATACACAATAAAACTTTTGAATTCAAAAGCGCCCGGTTAAAACCGGGTATGTTTAAATCTTCGGGGACGGTCGCTTTTACAGACGGGGTTTCCGTTAAAGATTTTTATGTCGAATACGAAAATTCTTCGTTTTTGGCAAACGCGGAAATAGCGGGAGAGAATATAAAAGCGGGCGTTAAAGGCAAAAATATCGATTTGGAGTTTCTCGCGGACGCGTTTGATTTGCCTGTCCCGATGTCCGGAGCGGCGGATATCGGCGCGGATTATGAGAAAGACGCTTTGAAAGAGGCTGCGTCCGTGAAAGCGTATTCTTCCGGCGGGACGGTGACGGAAATACCGTACGACAATTTCGAAATCGAAATAGCCGCCGAAAACAACATTGCCGAAATCAAAAAGGCCGCGCTTTACAAAAGAAACGAGATAGAAGTTTCCGTAAGCGGATTTTTCCCTTTCGGGAGCGGTTTAAATTCAAGTTCGCAAACCGCGCAGTCTCCGGTAAACATAAGTTACTCCGTTGAAGACCAGAAAATGGCTCTGCTCAAATACGTTTCGGAAGGCAATGTAGAACCGCGTTCCGGAAGATTAAGTTTAAAAGGAACCGTCAAAGGGTCTTTCGATAAAATTTCCAATAACGGGCAGTTTACGATAGCCGGCGGCGCTTTCGATTCTCAAAAGTACGTCGGCAAAGTCAGAGATTTTAACGCGGATATTTCGATTGTAGACAATTTGATCACGGTAAATAAATTCTTTGCAAAGTCGGGCTCCGGCCTGCTTACCGGCTCCGGAACCGTTTTCCTGGAAAGTTTTACTCCTCAGAAGTTCGATTTGCGTTTTTATACCGATGACAAAGGTATTCCCGTTAAAATTCCGGAACTTGCCATACCGAGTTTTATCGGCTCCAGCGTATTGCTGCGCGATTATTCGAGCGGCGAACCGCGTTTTGACGTGACATTGACGGGTTCCGCCGAAAAACCGAAAATTGCCGGATGGGTGCTGCTTGAAAATACGCGCTTTACTTTTCCGTCGGCGGATAAATCTTCGGGCGGCGGCGGGGGCGTTTTGCCGGAAGGCACGGAATTTGATTTGGAACTCAGAGCGGCAAAAAATACAAGATATGAAAATTCTTTTGCCGACGCGTGGATAAACGGAAGTTTGTTTTTGAGAGGCGCCAAAGGCAGTCTTGCGGCGGACGGAGTCATAGACACCCAAAGGGGAGTCATCCAATATTTGGGGATAGAATTTAACATAATAAACGTCAAAATAGAAGTTATCGGCAATCATGTGTATATAACGGCCGAAGGGGAAACGGAAGCTTACTCCCCCAATAAAGCAGGCTCCGAGATAATAGTTCTTGCCATAGACAGGTCGGACATAAATTCTTTAAACGTAAGGTTTTATTCGCGCGACGATCCGGCTTTGGACTCGCAAACCGCTTTGGCAAGAGTCACGAAAACGGAGCAGACCACGGCTGTCAGCAGCAGCGAACGCATTTTAGGCATAATTTCAGAATTCGATTTAAGGCAGCAGGCATTGCGCCTGTTTGACTCCGGTTTTGCCACTCCGCTTACCAGAACGGTTTTAAGGCGCACCGGTTTGGTAGATAATTTTAAAGTTTCATACGTTTCGGCAGACACCAGGGACCCTGCCCTTGAGCAGGACACGTCTCTGGCAAGTTTGCTGCTTGGGACAAAATACTCGGTTGAAAAAAACCTCACCAATCAGTTTTTGCTCGGGTATTCTCTTACTTTTGACCGTTATAACCAGATGGAGCGAAGCCTGGATTTAAAGCATGAGATAGAAATGAGATACAGAATCGGGAGTAATTTGTTTTTAAGCGGAAGTTACGAACTTGAATCCGAATCCTCTTTGCACCGTCCCGACAGAAAGCTGATGCTGCAGCATCAGATACGGTTCGGTCTGCCCGTCAGGAAACAGCCGGGCGACTGAACAATTGCCGCAAGCGGCAAAAAAGGAGACTGAAAAATGATTAAATCGTTTTTTAAAGAGTTCAGGGATTTTGCGGTCAAAGGAAACGTAATAGACATGGCCGTAGGCATAATTATAGGCGCGGCTTTCGGGAAAATCGTCGATTCTCTCGTCAAAGACGTAATAATGCCTCCGATCGGTTTGCTTCTGGGAAACGTCGATTTTGCAAATTTATTCATAGTGTTAAAAAACGCCCAAGGAGCGGCGGCGGACATTCATTACCTTACCCTTGCCGATGCGCAGCAGGCCGGCGCGATAACCGTAAATATCGGTTTGTTCATAAATACCGCCATATCCTTTACCGTAGTGGCTTTTTGCGTGTTTTTGCTTATCAAATCGATCAATAAGTTCAAACAGGCTCCCGTTCCGGCTCCCGCAAACTCAAAAGAATGCCCTTTTTGCTTTACGCAGATACCGCTAAAAGCCGTAAAATGCCCTAACTGTACGGCCGATTTGAAGTAGTTCTCGGATATTTCAACTTTTAATTGAATTTTTTACGTATTTTTAATAGAATATGCTGATTATTATCAGCATATTCTATTTTTTGAGGATTTTGATGAAAAAGGTTTTATTTTCAGTAATATTTGTAACTTTTTTTTATGTTTTTGCCCATGCGGATACGGATGTTATTTCAAGAGTAAGCGTAGAAGGTTTAAAAAACGTCAAGCCCAGGGCGGTGACTTCGGTCATAGAATCGAAAAAAGACAAAACTTACGATGCGGAAACGTCGAGGGACGACATCCGCTCGATTTTGGAACTCGGATTCTTTGACGACGTTGAAGCGCGTTTTGACAAAAATTCGGGAGAGCTTACATTTGCCGTTTTGGAGAAGCCTTATATAGAAAGGATCAATTTTAAAGGCAATAAACAGTTCTCCAGAGGCAAACTCAAAAGCGAAAGCGTTTTAAAAGAAAAAGAATACTACGATTTGGGCAAATTCGAAGAGACCAAAAGGAAAATAAACAATTTGTACAGGGAGGCCGGATATACGGACTGCCGCATAGACGTTTATCCTACCACCGATCCGGATACCAACCAGATGACAATCAGTTTTCTTATCACGGAAAACAACAGGATAACCATAGGCGGAGTTAAAATCGAAGGCGTTATTTCTTTTAAAGAGAAAAAAGCCGTAAAACTGATGAAGACGAAAGCCAACAAAGTTTTTAAGGAAGACATATTTCAGGCGGATTTGAGGGCAATAGAAAATTTTTACAAAAATAACGGCTATATGGATTACATGTTTGTCTCTTCAAGCGACACTTACAACGAAGACCGCACAAAAATGTTTCTGACTTTAAACATAAGCGAGGGAATAAAATACGAACTCGGAAATATCTCTTACGACGGAAATTTTTCCGTAAGCGATAAAGAGATGAAAAAACTCATAAAGCTGAAAAAAGGCAGCATATTTAACCAGGAAAAAATTTACGAATCCATACAGGGGATTTACGAAATTTATTCCGATAAAGGCTATTTGCACGCTTTGGTTTCGCCTTCGTTCGACAAAGGCTCCAAAGACGGCGTGGTTGACGTTACAATTTCGATAAAGGAAAATTCGGTAGTTTACGTAGGCAATATTTATGTCGACGGCCTAGTTTCAACCAAAGAAAAAGTAATAAAAAGGGAAGTTTTGCTGAAAGAAGGAAATGTGCTTGCCGCCGGAAAAGTACGCCGGAGCGTTGAAAAAATTTACAATCTCGGTTTTATGGAATCCGCGGAACCCCAGATCTTGCCTACGGGTTCGCCGGACATTATGGACTTGGCTTTTAACGTAACGGAAGGAAAGCCCGGAATGATAACCGCCGGGGCCGGATATTCTTCGGTTGACCAGTTTGTCGGTTCTTTGCAGTTTCAGCATATGAATCTTTTCGGACTCGCGCAGCGGCTCAACCTGCTCTGGGAATTCGGCGCGAGAAGGCAGAATTACGAAATCGACTGGACGGAGCCGTGGATATTCGACAAAAACGCAAGCCTGACTTTAAGCGCTTACAATATCGAAAGAAAAAGGGATTATGCCAGCACCGTGGACGCCTATAAAGAAAACAGGGTCGGATTTTCCGCCAAAGTCGGCCCGAGAATAAGCGATTATATTTCTCTTTTATTCGGATACACGTATGAAAACGTAAAATTGTCCGATATAACGCTGGTAGGCCAGGAAAGAGAAGATTTTGAGCGCGCCGCGGGTATGGATCTGTCCAGAGACAGAACGTCAAGCGTTGTAGGGCAGATAGCCTACGACACGAGGGATTATATTTTTGACCCTACAAGAGGGCAAAGGCAGTTGTTGAGCCTGCAGGTCGCCGGCGGCCCTTTGGGCGGAAACGTGAATTTTGTGAAAGGGATGTTCAAATCCACATGGTTTTTTCCGACTTTTTGGAAACTCGTTCTGTCGGTTAATTTAAATTTCGGCGCGATAGGGCCTTACGGCGGCCAAAACGACGTTCCCATATACGAAAGGTTTTACGTCGGCGGAGCCGATACAGTAAGAGGTTATAAGTACAGAACCGAAATAGGGCCTGTTGACGGCGGACAATTTATGAGCGTATTGAACGTAGAGTATAAATTTCCTATAGTCGCGGAAAAAGGCAGAACCATTTTGCAGGGGGCGTTTTTCTACGACATAGGCGGAACCTGGGCAAAATTCGGCGATATAAATTTTTCTCTGGGAACAGGCGACAATAATCTGCGTTCGGGAGTGGGGTTCGGCATAAGGTTTGCGACGCCCGTGTTTCCGTTAAGGCTTGACTGGGGATACGGTTTAAATCACAGGCCGGGCGATTCGCTGCAGCAGTTTTATTTTACCATAGGAAACGTTTTTTAGAGGCAGAGTGAAGATTGAAGAGCGGAAAGTTGAAATATGATAAAAAAAACAGCGTTGTCGTATTTATTTTTTATGTTGGCTTTTTCCCAAACTTTCGCCATAGAGATTCCTTTGAGCGGCGCGGTTGAAAGGGACAGGGAAAACAAAACTTCGATTTTGTTTGTGGATATGGAAAGGGTTTTTACGGCTCATCCTCTTGTAGAGCAATATAAATCCGAACTTAAAAATTTTGCAAACACCAGAAAGACCGCAATTGAAGACATGGCGAAAGAATATAAAAAAATGCAGGAAGAATTTCAGCAGACGTCTTTGAAAATAGTGGAAGCCGAAGAAAAAAAGGACGAGGCGCTTTTATCCGAACTCGCGGCTCGTTTTGAGGAAATAAAAAAATCTCTTTCCGCGAAAAAAGAGCAAATCGAAGATTTGTCAAAGCGCACGAAAGACGAGCTGTCCAGAATGGAAGAAAATAATTCGTTGACCGTACTGAAAGAAATCGAAACGGTAATAAAAGAAATTTCAAGGAAACGCGGCGGCACGGTAGTTTTGGAAAAACAGAGCGTTTTGCACGCGCCGGAGAATTATCAGGACATTACCGGCGAAGTTATAAAACAATTTTCGCAAAAGGGCGCTAAATGAAAATCACGGCTCAAGAACTTTCAAAAATAGTTTCGGGGGAACTGACGGGCGATAAAGACGAGATTGTATCCGGAGCCAACGGGCTTTCCGAAGCGGGAAAAGGCGAAGTTTCTTTTTTGGGAAATTTAAAATATATGCAGGACGCTGTAAAAACGGACGCAAGCGTTATTTTTATACCTGCGGATATGGACGCGGCGCAGTTTTCGGGCAAAACCGTCATAAAAGTCAAAAACCCGCAGTTTGCGTTTTCCGTCGTTTTAAACATCATAGACAAAGAAAGGCTTTCGGAGATAGAGCCTGAAATACAAGACGGCGCTTTTGTTTCGGACACGGCAAGAATCGGCGAAAACGTTTATATAGGCCGCAATGCCGTTATTGAGTCCGGAGCAAGCATAGGAGACGGTACGAAAATATTCCCGAACGTCTATATAGGAAAAAATTCAAAAATAGGCAAAAACTGCATCTTATACCCTAACGCGGTGATAAGGGAAAATGTTACGGTAGGCGACCGTGTCATATTACAGCCGTCCGTGGTAATAGGCGGCGACGGTTTCGGGTTTGTCACCGTTGACGGGACAAACCAAAAAATACCGCAGATAGGCAGAGTCGAGATCGGAGACGACGTAGAGATCGGCGCTCACACCACCGTGGACAGGGCTACCGTTGACGCGACCAGGATAGGAAAGGGGACGAAAATAGACAACCTTGTGATGATAGCGCATAACGTACAGATCGGCGAAAACTGCATAATTGTGGCGCAAAGCGGCATAGCGGGTTCGACGAAAATAGGAAATAACGTGATAATCGGCGCACAATCCGGAGTAATCGGTCACTTGAAAATAGGAAATAACGTCGTAATAGCCGCGCAGTCAGGAATTTCCGGAAACTTAAGCGACGGGGAAAAAGCCGGCGGAAATCCCATGTCCGAACTTAACCGGAGCATAAAAATAAGGGCTACTTTAAGAAAACTTCCGGAAATGTATAACGACATAAGAAAAATAAAAAAAGAAATAGAGGACGGAAAAAAGTAAAATGGCAAAGCAAACCACGATAGCAAAAGAAGTTTTTGTCGAAGGGACCGGGCTTCATACCGGCAATAAAAGCAAAGTCGTTTTTAAGCCCGCAGCCGCAAACTCCGGGATAAGGTTTATAAGGGTGGACTTGCCGGGGAAAACGGAAATAGAAGCCCTTTGGTCAAATACCGCTACCGGAATGGCGGTAAGGGGAAGCGTAATAGAAAAGGACGGCGCGAGGGTTCACACGATAGAACACATAATGTCGGCGTGTTTTGCTTTGGGCATAGACAATCTGGCAATCGAAATAAACAATAACGAGCCGCCGATTTTAGACGGAAGCGCGAGGATTTTCGCGCAGACTCTTGCCGAAGGCGGCATTAAAGAGCTTGACGCCCCTAAAGAATATTACGTTTTAAAAGAACCCTTGCATTTTGAAGCCGGAAAAACGAAAATTTCGGCTTATCCGTCGGATAAACTTGAAATAGAATGCACCATAGCTTTTGACCACCCGTATATAAAAGAGCAGAAGCTCGGGCTTTCGGATATAAATAAAGACGCTTATTTGAACGATCTTGCCCCGGCAAAGACTTTTTGTTTCGATTACGAGATAGAATATCTGCAAAAAAACGGGCTTGCCCTCGGCGGAAATCTCGACAACGCCATAGTGGTGTCTTTGGACGGCATACACAATAAAGAGCCTTTAAGATACGCCGACGAATTCGTAAGGCACAAAATATTGGATTTGATAGGCGACTTATACCTTGCCGGAAAGCCCATAAAAGCCAAAATAGTTGCCGATAAGCCCGGACATCAAAACAATATCGGCTTTGTAAAAGAGTTTGTAAAAAGAGCGTCAATACAAAAAGATACGGAGGCGGAAATGACTGAAGTCGCGCAAACGGCCGCAGGCGAAAAAATATTGAGCCATGAAGAAGTGCTGAAAATTATTCCTCACAGATACCCTTTCATAATGGTCGACAAAGTAAAAATAAACGAAGCGGAGCCTACGAAGGCGACCGGCTACAAATGCGTAAGCGGAAACGAAGGCTTTTTTCAGGGGCATTTTCCCGGCGCTCCGATAATGCCGGGAGTTTTGGTCGTAGAAGCCATGGCTCAAACGTCATGCGTTATGTTTTTGTCAAAACCCGACATGAGAAACTGCCTTGCGTATTTTATGTCCATAGACAAGGTAAAGTTCCGCAGACCCGTAAAGCCCGGCGATTGTCTTGAACTTAAAGTGGAAGTCCTGAAAGACGGCGGAAGGCGCGGAAAAATGAAAGGGCAGGCTTTTGTCGACGGAAAACTTACTACCGAAGCCGAATTCGTGTTTGTTATAGTCGATAAAGAATAAATTGGTGCGTGACAAAATATACATAGGAAAATAATATGATACATCAGACTGCAATAATAGATAAGAGCGCCGTTATCGAAGAAAATGCCGAAATCGGACCGTATGCGGTTATCGGACCGGAAACGATAATCAAAAGCGGTACGAAAATTCACGGACAGTCGGTAATCGAGTATGCCGAAATCGGCGCGAACTGCGAAATTTTTAACTTTTCGTCGATCGGCAAAAGGCCTCAGGATTTGAAATATAAAGGCGAGAAAACAAAAGTTATAGTCGGAGACGGCACGACAGTGCGCGAATGCGTCACGTTAAACAGGGGAACGGCCGCCGCGGGGCAGACAGTCGTAGGTAAAAATTGCCTTTTGATGGCGTGCTCGCACATAGCCCACGACTGTATTTTGGGAGATAACGTAATAGTCGGTTACGGTACCGGCATTGCGGGGCACGTAGAAGTCGGCGACAACGTTATTTTCAGCGGAAGCGTAGGCGTCCATCAGTTTTGCAAGATAGGCCATTCCGCGATGGTAAGCGGCGGATCTATGGTTACCATGGACATAATCCCTTTTGCCATGGCGCAGGGCGACAGGGCTATTCTTGCGGGCTTGAATCTTGTCGGAATGAAACGCAGGCAAATGAAACTTTCGGAAATCGAAGAAATAAAAAATGCTTACAGAGTTTTGTTTATGTCGAAACTCGCTTTGAGCGACGCTTTGGCAAAACTTGAAGAGTCGCGGTCTGCGTACGTTAAAGAAATATCGGATTTTATAAAAAATTCCCAAAGAGGAATAGCCCGTCCCTAATACGGCAGAGTAAAAAGCGAAGAGTTGAAAACGGAAACAACGGTTGTTCCCTCGCCCCTTGCGGGAGAGGGCGGGACAAAGTCCCGGATGAGGGGTAATATTTTATGATACATCAAACGGCATCAATCGATGAAAGCGCAATTATCGAAGACAATGTCGATATAGGGCAAAATGCCGTTATCGGAAAAGACGTTGTCATTAAATCGGGTTCTTCGATAGGTGCCAATACTTACATAGAGTTTGCCGAAATCGGAAATAACTGTAAAATTTCCAACTCCGTTTCCGTGGGCACTCCGCCGCAGGATTTAAGCTATAAAGGAGAGCCCTCCAAAGTTTATATCGGCGACAATACGGTTCTCAGGGAATTCGTAAACATCAACCGCGGAACCGCTAAAACCGGAAAAACAGTTGTAGGCAAAAACTGCTATTTTATGGCTTCGTCCCATGCGGCTCACGACTGCAGAATCGGCGATAACGCGATTATCGGCAATTGCAGCATGCTCGGCGGGCACGTTCAGGTCGGAGACAATGCGTTTATAAGCGGTTTGGCGGGCGTTCACCAGTTTTGCAGGGTAGGCAAAGGCGTAATGGTCGCCGGCGGTACGATAATAACCATGGACGTTATACATCACGCGATGTGTCACGGGGACAGGGCTGTTTTAAGCGGTTTAAACCTTGTCGGCATGAAAAGGCGGAAGATGGCGGCCAAAGAAATAGAAGACATAAAAGAAGCCTATAAAATTTTGTTTATGTCAAAATTGCTGCTCAGCGACGCGCTGGCAAAACTTGAAAATTCGGCGTCGGAACACGTAAGAGAAATAACGGATTTTATAAAAGCCTCGAAACGCGGGATAGTGAGGCCGGAATAATTATGGAAAACATAGGTTTGATCGCGGGCAACAACAGATTTCCTTTTCTTGTGGCCGAAGAAATAAAAAAAAGAGGCGGCAGGGTCGTTTGCATCGCCTTGCAGGAAGAAGCCGATCCGGCTCTTGAAAAAATCTGCGATAAAACGTTTTGGCTGCCTATCGGAAAAGCGCAGAAAATCATAGACGCTTTAAAAAGCGAAAACGTCAAAACCGTAATAATGGCGGGACAGGTAAAGCATGCGCGCATTTATTCGGCTTTGAACCTTGACTGGCGCGGAATCAAGCTTATGGGAAGCCTCGTAAATAAAAAAACGGACACTATTTTGGGCGCTGTCGTCAAAGAATTCGAAAAAGACGGAATGAACCTTTTGCCGTCTCACATATATTTGACTCATCTGCTTGCCGAAAAAGGGCTTATATCCGGAAAAAAACTTAATTCCGGCGAACAAAAAGACGCCGATTTCGGTTTTAAAATCGCAAAAGGCATTGCAGGATTTGACATAGGCCAGACTGTCGTCGTAAAAGACAGATCGGTTTTGGCCGTGGAATCGATCGAAGGCACGGACGAATGCATAAAAAGGGCGTATGCTCTCGGCGGCGAAAATTCAGTCGCCGTCAAAGTCGCAAAACCGAATCAGGATTTCAGATTCGACGTTCCCGTTATCGGCGTTAAAACGATAGATACTTTAAAAGAAAACAAAGTAAGGGCGATGGCCGTGGAAGCCGGAGTCACTCTGATTTTAGATAAAGACGAAACCGTAAAAAAAGCAAACGAGCTGAATATTACAATAGTCGGCATATAATTACGCCGAAAGCCGGGATCCGTTTTTAAGGCGGCAAATTAAGAGGGAAATCGAAAATGATCAACGTTGCAAGTCCGATTATCGGAAAAGAAGAAAGAAGACTTATCGCCGAAGTTCTCGATTCAAAAATTTTGGCGAGCGGAAAGTATGTCGCGCAATTCGAACAGTCTTTTGCAAAATACTGCGGCGCGAAGTTCGGCATCGCAAACGCAAACGGCACGACTTCTTTGCATACCGCTCTTTTAATGTGCGGCGTCAAACCCGGAGACAAAGTGGCAACGACTCCGTTCTCGTTTATAGCCACGTCAAACTCCATACTTTTCTGCGGCGCAAAACCCGTTTTTGCCGATATTGATCCGGAGACTTTCAATATAAACCCGGTTGAGCTTGAGAAAGTATTGAAGAAAGAAAAAAACGTCAAAGCGGTGATCATCGTTCACCTTTACGGACTGCCGTGCGATATGCCGGCGATTTTAAAATTAAAGAAAAAATATAAGTTCAAACTTATAGAGGACTGCGCGCAGGCTCACGGAGCGGAATATAAAGGCAAAAAAGTCGGTTCTTTCGGCGACGCTTCGGCTTTTTCGTTTTACGCGACCAAAAATATGATGACCGGCGAAGGCGGAATCGTTTTGACAAATGACGCCAAAGCCGATAAGCACGCAAGACAGATCATAAATCACGGAAGGGACGGCCATTCGACTTTTACGGTTTTAGGCTATAACTACAGGCTTACGAATTTGGCGGCCGCAATCGGCATAGCGCAGCTTAAACAGCTTGACGGCTGGAGCGCAAAAAGAATAGCAAACGCCGATAAATACAACGAAGCCTTTAAAAGCCTTGACTTTGTAAAAACGCCGGTGATTCCGCTGAATTGCAAACACGTTTTTCACCAATACACTATGCGCGTCAAAGAATCCGAACGCGCCGGATTTATGAGCTATCTTAAAGACAACGGCGTGGGCTGCGGGATTTATTACGATACGGTTATGTACGGGCAGCCTTATTATAAAAAACTGGGGTTTAAACCGGGATTGTGCCCCGCGGCCGAACAGGCCGCAAGAGAAGCCGTCTCCCTGCCGGTTCATCCGTCGCTTTCAAAAGCCGACGTCGAAAAAATAATAAACGCGGTAAAAGGTTATAAAAAATGAACATAGTGAGAACCGCCGTCATAGGAGTAGGTTCGCTCGGACAGCACCATGCGAGGCTTTTGGGCGATCATCCCAAATCGAAACTTGAATTTATAGTCGATACCGACGCTAAACGCGCCGAAAAAATCGCGAAAGCCAATAAGGCGAATCCCGCGGTCATAAGCGATTCTTCAGGGCTTATAGGCAAAGTTGACGCGGTCATAATTTCGGCTCCTACCCAGTATCATTATCAGATAGCAAAGCCGCTTTTGGAGTCGGGAATTCACTGCCTTGTCGAAAAACCGTTCACCCTGAAAGTCGAAGAAGCGGAAGAACTTATAGAAATTTCAAAAAATAAAAATATAGTTTTACAGGTCGGGCATGTCGAAAGATTCAATCCCGCCATAATCGCCGCCGCTCCTTTTGTAAACAACCCCAGGTTTATCGAAATAAACAGGCTCGGGCCTTATGACCCGCGCACCGCGCATATCGGAGTGGTTTTGGATTTAATGGTGCACGATCTGGATATGCTTTTTTACCTCGTGAAAGACAAAGTCGTGTCGCTTGAAGCCAACGGGGCAAAAGTTCTTTCGGATACGGAAGACATAGCCAAGGTGCGTTTGAAATTCGCAAACGGCTGCATTGCGGACGTTTCGGCAAGCAGGATCACTATAGACAAGTACAGAAAAATAAGGGTTTTCCAGCCTGACGCTTACGTTTCGGTAGACTATGCGGGCAAAAGCGTTAAAATATACAGAAAAAAAGAAGGCGTTGAGAAAATGACTTCTTTGACCGACATAAAAATAGAAAAACCGAAAATACCGTCCGCCGAACCGCTTTTTTACGAACTTGATAATTTTTTAAACAATATTATCGAAGGCAAAAAGCCTATGGTTGCCGGAGAGCAGGGCAGAGACGCGGTGGAACTTGCGCTTCAAATTTTGAAGAATATGCAGTTTTAAAACGACAAAGTGAAGATTGAAGAGCGGAGATATTTGTTTCGCGTTATCTTCACTCTTCAATCTCCGCTCTTTTAAAAAGAGGTCCGGTGGCAAATAATAAAATCTTCATATCTGCGGGAGATTTGTCCGGCGAAATTCATGCCGCAAATCTTGTCCGGGAGATAAAAAAAATAAATCCGCAGTGCCGCGTATATTGCGCCGGCGGGAACAATCTTAAATCCGTTTCCGACGTTTTTATAGAAGATATAGTCAATATAAACGCTTTCGGTTTTTTGCCCGTCAAACAAATTTTCTTTCTGAAAAAGCTTCTTGGAAAACTTGAGAACCTGTTTTTGACCGAAAAACCCGATAAGATAATACTTACCGATTATTACGGTTTTCATATTTTTACGGCCAAACTTGCAAAAAGGCTGGATATTCCCGTATATTACTACATAAGCCCTCAGGTATGGGCGTCAAGAAGCGGCAGGATAAAGAAACTTGCCGAAACCGTAAAAAAGATGTTTGTCATTTTGCCTTTTGAGGAAGAGCTTTACAAAAGCCGCGGCGTGGATGCGGTTTTTGTGGGAAATCCTCTTATAGATACCGTTCCGGAAAAGCAAAATTTCGAAATATCGGCTCCGCCGCTCATAGGTTTGTTTCCGGGCAGCCGCAAAAGCGTTATCAAAAGGCATTTGCCGGTTATTTTAGAAACCGCGGAAATTTTAAAAGAAAAACTTAATGCGGATTTTATAATGTTCGGCATTAATAAAGATTTGCGGGCAAAGCTTCCGGATTATATACGGCTTGAGACAAGCAATGATTTTTCCGTCAGAAAATCGATAGACATAGCGGTATGCCCGTCAGGAACGGTCAGCCTTGAGAACGCTTTGATGGGGATTCCCATGGCGGTTATGTATAAGCTGTCTTATTTTAATTATTTTCTGGCAAGGCTTATAGTAAAAGTAAAATATATCGCTATCGTAAACATTCTTGCCGGCAAAGAAGTAGTGCCTGAATTTATACAGTTTGACGCGGTTGCGGAAAAAATAGCCGCTTGCGTAACGGAGCAGCTGAAGCCGGAGCGTTACGCGTCAAAAGCGCGCGAACTTGCGGATTTCAGAAAAATGCTCGGCACGCCCGGGGTAAGCAGAAGAACGGCAGAAATGATTTTAAACGATTGAAAGGATTTCAAATGAAAAACAAGAAAGTTGACATACGGCGCTTTAAGAAATATCTTGTCCCGTACATTCCCAGATTTATCGCCGCTATGCTTTGCATGGGACTTTTTTCTTTGATGAACCTCGTCTCCCTTTGGTTTATAAAAAACGGAATAGACGGGATCTTTATGAAACAGGAAGTGCATTTTTTCGGATTCACTTTCTCAAGCCTTGATATGCTTACGCTTGCCGTTGCGGCGGTTCCGGTAATATTCGCGTTAAAAGGGCTCGGAAGTTACGGAAGAAGCTATCTTTTAAATTACATCGGTCAAAATATAATAAGAACTTTAAGAATAGAACTTTACGATAAGCTTATTTCGCTGTCCCACGATTTTTACGTCAGAAATTCTTCCGCGAAAATGATGTCCAGAGTCACAAACGATCTGGGCGCCATGCAAAACGCTTTGGTAAAAGTTCCGCCCAGCCTTCTTATGGACGGCTTGACCTTTATTTTTATGATAGGGACGGTTTTTTACCTTAACTGGAAATTCGCTTTGGTGACGTTTGTCGGGTTTCCCGTCGCGGCAATACCTTTAATAATATTTTCAAGAAAGATAAGGCGCGCGTCGAAAGAGGGGCAGATTCAGATGGCGGAAATTTATTCGTCGCTGCACCAAATGCTCAACGGTTTTTCGGTCATAAAAGCGTTTAACACGGAAGAGCACGAGCATAACCGGTTTAAAAACGACAACAATAAATTTTACCACATAGCGTTGAGGGTCATAAGGGTTGACGCGCGTTCAAGCCCCATAATGGAATTTATGGGAGCGGCTGCCGGCGCGGCGATATTGTTTCTGGGCGGCCGAGACGTTATAAACGGGGTATGGAGCACCGGCGCTTTTGTGACTTTTTTGGGCGCGGTATTTCAAATGTACCAGCCTATAAAGAATTTCGCAAACGTAAATTCGCAGATCCAGGCGGCTTTGGCTTCTTCGGAAAGAGTGTTTGAAGTTCTTGACGAACAGCCTTCCATAAAAAATGAAATCGCCGCAGCGCCTTTAAAGCCGTTTTCCGAATCCATAGTTTATAAAGACGTCGATTTCGGTTATTTGCCGGATAAAGATATTATTAAAAATCTTAACCTTACGATAAATTACGGGGAAACGGCGGCTTTTGTGGGGCATTCCGGTTCCGGAAAAACCACAATAGCAAATATACTGCTGAGGTTTTACGACCCGCGCAAAGGCCGTGTTTTGATAGACGGACAGGATATAAAATTTGTTACTTTGGAATCTTTGCGCAGCCAGGTAGGCATAGTCACCCAGGACGTGATGCTTTTTGACGATACGGTCAAATACAATATAGCTTACGGAAGTTTCGGAGCCTCCGATGAGGATATCATAAAAGCCGCAAAAAACGCCAATGCGCACGATTTTATATCGAAATTGCCGCAAGGGTACGATACGCCGGTAGGGGAAAGAGGCCTTAAGCTTTCGGGCGGTGAAAAGCAAAGAATATCCATAGCCAGAGCAATGCTTAAAAATCCTCCGATTCTTGTCCTTGACGAAGCGACAAGCGCGCTGGATTCGGAATCCGAAAAGCTAGTTCAGTCCGCCATAGACAATTTGATGAAAGACAGAACCGTGATTTTAATAGCCCACAGGCTTGCTACAGTAAGAAACGCAAGTAAAATAATAGTTATGGACAGAGGCGAAATAGCCGAAGCCGGCTCTCACGCCGAATTGATGGGCAGGGAAAACGGCATTTACAGAAAATTGAATCAGCTGCAGGGGATATAATAACGGCAAATACGAATGACGAATTAGAAATTACGGAAAAAAGGTGTTTTATGAATTTAAAAAGAATTACTGCGGTTTTTACCGTATTGTTTTTATTGCAGGCTCAAAACGTTTTTGCGGCAAAGCCTCCCACGCAGCCGAACAGCTATGACGGCGCTCCTCCTATGGCGAGGTCTATGGCAATGGGCGGCGCGGGCGCGGCTTTTGTCCCGAGCCACGAATCTTATTATTACAGTTCGGCGAACTTATCCAACATGGCCGGAGGCCATATCGGCGCGGCCGTCGTGGCGTTAAGAACAAGCGACGCTTCTCCGAGCCGGGTCTCCGCTGCCGATCCTTCGGGGCAGGGGCTTACGGCCGCTTATGTGATAAAAGACAGCGGCGCTTTTTATTGGCAGGCTCTTTCCGACAGCCACATATCTTATTCCGATCTTGATGGCGGCAGCCATAATGTTGACACTTACATCAACTCTTTGGCTTTTGCAATGGGACAAAAGAACGAGAGAGGCATAAGCTTCGGTTTGAATATATCTTATTTGTACGGAAAAATCGGCGAATCCGGTTTTTACGGCGGCGGAGCGCAGCCGTATGCCAATATAGCTTCCGGAAACGGTTTTGCGATGGATTTATCGGTTATGTATCCCGTAGCCGCAAACGTTTTTGTAAGCATGAATTTCAAAAATATAGCCGGCTTTATGTTTTGGGACAAATATAATGTCGAGCAGCTGCCGTTTACCGTAAGGACGGGTATGGCTTATGTTATCGGAAGTTCCGTTTTGACAATGGACTGGGACAAAAAGTTTTACAGGTTCGGCAATTTGGAAGAAAATCACTATTATATGGGCATGGAGCAGTATCTAAACAGGTCTATATGCGTAAGATTGGGAACGGCCGCCGACTCCAAATTTAACATGAACACGATAAAATATACTTACGGTTTGGGCATCAGAGTCAGAACATACGAATTTGCTTTTGCCGGAGAACAGTATAACATAGACAATAAAAAGTTTTTGAAGTATATTCTGTCGTTGAGCGCGTCTGTTTTTTAACGGGAGTCCGCCGTGGACGATAAACTGCAAAAATTGAAGACATATCTGCAGCAATGCGATTTGGACGTTATATCCAAATCGTACGAGTATGCCTCGTGCGCGCATTCTTACCAGATAAGAGCTTCGGGAGAACCTTATTTGTCGCATTGCGTTTCTGTGGCTTCCAACCTTGCCGACATAAAAATGGACGCCGCGACGATTTCCGCAGCCCTTTTGCACGATATTCTTGAAGATACGCTTGTTACGGAACAGGAACTTGTAAAAGAATTCGGAGAAGAAGTCGTTTCTCTCGTAAAAGGCGTTACTAAACTCAATAAATACAGTTTTGACGACAATATCACGGAACAGGCCGAAAACTGGCGCAAAATGCTCCTTGCCGTAGTAAAAGACATACGTGTAATAATCATAAAACTTGCCGACAGGCTTCACAATATGCGCACTCTTAAATATCTTTCTCCGGAAAAACAGAAAAATGTCGCCGCGGAATCTCTTACGCTCTACGCTCCTTTTGCGCACAGGCTGGGCATTTATAAATGGAAAAGCGAACTTGAAGATCTGGCTTTCGAGACCCTTCAGCCGGTAGAGTACAATAAAATAAAAACCCAGTGGGAAAAACGCGCGGAGAGCAATGTCGGAAATCTTACGGAATTCGAAAACAAGCTTAAAGAAATAATCGCGCCGTCGGGCATAAATTTCAGGATTTTGGCAAGGCCTAAAAATCTTTACGGCATATACAAAAAAATGGAGCGCCAGAACAAGCCTTTTTCCGCGATAGAAGATTTATTTGGATTGCGCATAATCACGGATACCGTGGAACACAGCTACGAGATACTCAGCATTATAAATTCCCGATTTAAGCTTGTTGACGGATCTTTTACCGATTACATAAACGTGCCGAAAGAAAATATGTACCAGTCCCTGCACCTTACGATAATTTCCGATAAAAACGTTATGGTGGAAACCCAGATAAGGACGGAAGAAATGCACCAGCGCGCGGAATACGGCGTAGCGGCGCACTGGCGCTATAAAAGAAAAATAGAGCCCGGAAACGCCGCCACTTATAAAGAGGATAAAGTAAATAAGACCGCCGAGGACAAGCTCGACTGGCTGAAACAATTTCTGGAATGGCAAAGGGATACTACGGACTCTTCGGAGTTTTTGAGTTCTTTGGAAACCGAATGCAATTTTGAACAGGTATTCGTTTTTACGCCGCAAAAAAAAGTAATAAAACTTCCTTTGGGAGCGACCGCTCTCGACTTTGCTTACGCCGTACATTCCGACATAGGCGATAAATTTATGGGCGCGATAGTCAACGGCAAGATGTCTACTATAGACACAAAACTGAAAACCGGAGACGTATGCGAAATCCTGACGAGAAAAAACGTTAAGCCGAGCCAAAACTGGCTTAAATTCGCCATAACGGCCCAGGCGCGCTCGAGAATACGCCGGCGGTTAAGGGAAAACGAGAATAAAAGCAAAGAATAAATGACAAACGGTAAAGCACAAAGAAAAAGATACGGCATTGCGCTGCTTTGCCGTATCTTTTTTATTATTCGTACTCTGTTCTTTGCCGTTAAACCGCTTTTTTCACTTTGTTGGATTTTATGCAGGCCGTGCAGACATACTCGCGGGTCTTTTTTCCGGCTAACACTATATTCAAACTCTGGAGATTAGGCCTGAAAAGCCTTTTTGAAGCTTTATTTGAATGGCTTATAGTATTTCCCGACGTCGAACCTTTTCCGCAAACTACGCATTTGTAAGACATTTTCTACCTCCGTAATCTGTAAACGACCCGCAAAGTATATAATATTTTACCGATTTTTGCAAACCGGAAAAAGCGGTCTTTAAATCCCGGTTTTGTCGTGCCGGCGGCATTAAGAGCGTTGGAAAAACTTTTAACGGCTTCGAAAGATAAAGTACTTAATTTTTATTTAATTTTATGGTATTCTATGTCAGTTGCCTGACCGTGAGTATAAATTTATGCGGAGGATACCGTTATGATTAAATCTTACATTGCATCGACCCGCGAAATAGACGACGCAAAAGCCGCTGTCTCCGAAATTTTGTCGCAGCTCGAGCCGGAAAAAAATATGTTAAAAAATTCTCTGGGCATTATTTCATGCTTTTCGGAATTTGAAGATACCGGCGTTCTTAAGGCGGTTTGCGACGCGCTTCCTTTCGACTGTATAGGCGCGACTACCAGCCTTTGCGCGGCCGGCAAAGAAATCGATCAGGTGCTTTTTAACGTTACCGTTTTGACAAGCGACGATTGCAATTTTAAAACGGCGGCCGTACCGCTTGCCGAAAAATGCGAAGAATCGGTTAAATCCGTTTTGACGGACGTTCTCGGCAAGTCGGATGAAAAGCCAGCCTTGTTTTTAAGCTGCTTTCCGCTGATGAGCTCGGTAAGCGGCGATATGATTATTTCGGCAATCGATAAGGTTACGGGCGGAATTCCGATTTTCGGTACGACGGCCGTAGATCACAGGGACGATTATTCCACGTCTAAAACGATCCGCAACGGAGAGGCGTTCCGCGAAGCCGCGGTATTGGCGGCAATTTACGGCGACGTAAAATTTTCATTTGACGTGGCTTCGCTTGATGAAAACAAAATCAGAAGCCAAAAAGCCATTATAACCGCATCCGAAGGAAATATTCTGATAGGCGTCAACGGAAAAACGGTTTTGGAATATCTTGAAGAAATCGGTTTGACAAAATCCGAAGTCGCAAAAGGGCTTGGGATTATTCCTCTTGTCGTGGATAACAATGACGGCACAAAGCCGCTCGCCCGTTCTGTTTTTGCGCTTACCCCGGAAGGTTATGCGGTTTGCGGCGGAGCGATGCCGGTCGGCGCGGCTTTAAGCGTCGGAAGCATCAATAGCGACGACGTTATAAAAACCACGGAAAGAGCTTTTAAGCCGTTTGTCCGCGAAGACGGCGTAAGTTTAATATACTCATGCGTTGCCAGACATCTGGTTTTGGGAGCGTCCGGCACCCTTGAAGCCGAGAAAATAAGGGGTATGGCCGGAGACGGGCGGTATATGTTCGCCTACAGCGGCGGCGAAATCTGCCCTCTTGCGGACGCGAACGGAAAACTCAAAAATTATTTTCACAATTACACCGTAATTTTTTGCCGTCTGAGTTAAATTTATGAAAGAAAACAAAAATAAAAACAGCCGCTTTGTCTCTAAAGACGATATGCGGAAAGAAATCCGGGGTTTAAAAAGAAAACTTGAACTTGCCGAGGCGAGCCTCGCCAGGGCGCGTCTGATTTCAACGGTGCAGAACCGGACAGAAACCATTTTGAACGATTCCTTAAAAAAGGAATTTCAGTTTTTTTCGCTCGTTCTTGAAAATATCACCAACATTCTCCTTCTTTTTGATTTTGACGGACGTTTCGCTTACGCTTCCGAAACTTTTCTGAAAGCCGCCGGAATCGCAAATTTCGGGCTTATAGGCGGCAGGCATTTTCGGGACGTTTTGGAGTCGGTCTTTCCGAACGGAACCCTTGAAAAGTTTTCCGCGGCGGTCGAGAAAGCCGTCGTTCAAAAAAACACGGTTTCAATAGAGAATCAAATTGCTTTCGGTTCAAATAAAGCGCCGCGCATGTTTTATACTTCAATCACTCCGATGATTGACGACAGCGGTAAAATTACCGGAATCATGGCTTTGTTTAACGACATAACCGAAATCAACAGCGCCCTGGAAACGGCAAACCGCGCGAATTTGGCAAAATCGGATTTTCTCGCAAGCATGAGCCACGAAATACGCACGCCGCTTAATGCCGTGATCGGCATGACGGCGATTGCCCAGAGCAGTTCCGATATGGATAAAATACGCTATTGCCTGGATAAAATCGACGATTCCTCAAAGCATCTTCTGGGTATTATCAACGATATTTTGGATATGTCAAAAATAGAATCCAATCATTTCGAGCTTTCTTTTTCCGACTTTGTTTTTGAAAAAATGCTTTTGCGCATCGTCAATATGATCCAGTTCAAAATCGAAGAGAAGCATATAACTTTCAGCCTGTACTGCGACCCGGATATCCCTTATGCCATACTTTCCGACGAACAGCGTTTGGCGCAGGTTATCATGAATCTTCTGTCAAATGCCGTAAAGTTTACGCCGGCATTCGGTTCCGTATCTCTCCGGGCGGAAATCGAAAGCGCCAAAGGCGGCGATTATTATTTGCGGATTTCCGTCAAAGATTCGGGAATCGGCATATCGGAAGAACAAAAACCGCGTATTTTCAAGGTGTTTTCACAGGCCGACAGCAGCATTTCGCGCAAGTTCGGCGGAACGGGTCTGGGGCTTTCGATTTCCAAAAATATCATAAATATGCTGGGCGGCGATCTGTGGTTCGATTCTGCCGAAGGGTCGGGAACTACCTTTACTTTTAACGTAAAAACGCGCTCCGTCAGCCTGACTCCGGAAGCAAAAATTTGCTATAACGACGTGCGTATTTTAGCCGTTGACGACATGCCCGACGTTCTTTTAAGTTTTTCGACGTATGCCGAAAAGCTCGGCATATCGTGCAGCGTCGCGGACAGCGCCAAACAGGCGTTTGAGTTATTGGAAAAAGGGTCTTACAATATCGTTTTCGTGGATTGGAAGATGCCGGATATCGACGGGCTTTCGTTTGTCAAAAGCCTCGGAGATTTATCCGGCAAAGGAATGATCGTCATTATGATTTCCTCGGCAGACTGGTCGGAAGTGGAAAAAGAGGCTAAAAGCGCCGGCGTCAAAGAGTTTATATCGAAACCGATCCTCCTGCCGGTCATTGAAAAAATCTTGGACAAATACTGCGAAGGAGACAATAAAGAAGCCGAAAAAACGGACGATTTTTCGGACAAAACCGTTTTATTGGTTGACGATGTTGAGATTAACCGCGAAATAATAATAGCCATGCTTAAACATACCGGCATAAAAATAATCTGCGCGGAAAACGGCAAAGAAGCCGTCGGAAAGTTCGCGGCCGATCCGGATAAATTCGACCTGATATTTATGGACGTTCAGATGCCGGAAATCGACGGGTACGAAGCGTCGAGGCAGATACGTTCGTTTGAAAACTCAAAAGCCAGAACCGTGCCGATTATCGCAATGACCGCGCATGTGTTTAAGGAAGACATAGAAAAAAGTTTGGCTTCCGGAATGAACGCGCACATAGGAAAGCCGGTCAACATCGAAGAAATTTTGTCTCAAATAAGGCGATGGACGGAAAATACGGACACTGAATAACGAGATTCTTCTTCGGAAAAAATAATGAAAACTCTTGAAAGCGAAATACAGTACCTCAAAGGTATAGGGCCGAAACGCGCCCTGCATTTCGGCAAAATCGGAGTTAAAACCGCAGGCGATCTGCTTACGCTCTTTCCCGCCGGTTATCAGGACAGAAGAAAAGTCTCGCTTATAGCGGATTCTTACAGACTGCCTCAAACCTGCATTTTCGGAAAAATAGGAAAATCTTACCAAAAAAGCTTTCACGGCGGCCTTTGCATTTTGGACGTTGAAATTTTTGACGTTTCGGGTATGGGATACGCCCGTTTTTTCAGAAAGAAAAACCCTTATTCCAAAATAGACATTTTCTCTGCCCTGAAAACCTCTTTTAAACGGGGGGATTACGCTTATGTTTACGGACAGGCAAAGTCGGAAATCGGGGCGAGGTATATTTCCGCTGAAGATTACGAAATAGTGCAAAATAAAGACGGCAAACCTTCGTTTTTTAACTTAATAATGCCCGTATATCCTCTTACGGAAGGCCTAAACCAAAGGTTTGTCAGGGAAACCGTAAAAACCGTTTTGGATTCGTCGGCAGACTTATATCCGGACATATCTTTTTTGATACCTCGATTCGGAAATATCCCGAAAATGAGCTCGGCTCAGTCTTTGCGAAAAATTCATTATCCGGAAAGTCCCGAGGAATGCGAAAATGCAAGGCGTTCTTTTGCTCTTCAGGAATTTTTTGTTTTGGAGTCCGCGCTCGCGCTTGCCAGAAATAAAAACAAGAAAACTCCCAAAATACAAAAATACTCGCTCGTAAAAAACTTGCTCACTCCCTTTAAAAACAATCTCAAATTTGATTTCACGGCGGCGCAGAAAAAAGCCATAAATGAAATTTTTTCGGATATGCAGAATATTTATCCTATGGGAAGAATGCTTATGGGCGACGTAGGCTCCGGAAAAACCGCCGTGGCTTTAAGCGCGGTTTTGCTTGCCGTTGAAAACGGTTATCAGGCTATGATAGCCGCGCCGACCGAAATCCTTGCGGAACAGCATTTTCTTACCGTATCCAATATGTTAAGCGGGCTTAACGTAAAAACCGCCCTTGCCGCTTCTTCAACGCTTAAAAAGAAAAAGGAAGCCGCGGAAATCCTTTCGGGCATTGAAAGCGGGGAAACGAAAATAGTCATAGGAACGCACGCTTTGATAGAAGACAGGGTGAAATTTAAAAATCTTTCTTTGATAGCCGTAGACGAGCAGCACAGATTCGGCGTGCGGCAGAAATTTGCGGCGGCGGGCAAAGCGCTGACCCCCGATATTTTAATGATGACGGCGACCCCTATCCCGAGGGCATTGAGTATGACGGTTTACGGCGAAATGGATATGACGGTCATAGGCGAACTGCCGCCCGGCAGGATATCCGTAAAAACTTATTATGTTTCCGAAAGCGAAGCCTATAATAAAACTATCGCCGAATTGAAAAACGGAGGTCAGGCGTATATAGTTTATCCGTTGATAGACGAATCCGATAAAGTGGAACTTAAAGCCGCGGCAGTTGAAGCGGAAAAACTTTCGCAGACGGTTTTTAAAGACTTCAAAGTCGGGCTTCTGCATGGTAAAATGAAACCGGCGGAAAAAAACGAAATAATGAAATCGTTTAAAGAAAAAACATTTGACGTTCTTATATCCACTACGGTCATAGAAGTGGGCATAGACGTCCCGAACGCTTCCGTTATGATAGTGCAGCATGCGGACAGATTCGGCCTTTCGGCGCTGCATCAATTGAGAGGCAGGGTGGGGAGGAGTAAAAAACAGTCGTATTGCTTTCTTATAGGTCCGGCAAAAAGCGAAAATGCGCGCAGGCGGCTCGGCATAATGACAAAAACAAACGACGGTTTTAAAATTGCAGAAGAAGACCTTAAAATGAGAGGCCCGGGAGAGCTTATGGGAACGGTGCAGCACGGGTTTCCCGAGTTTAAAGCCGGAGACCTGATTAAAGACGCCGATATAATAGAGTTTACGAAAAACAGCGCAAGAGCGCTTATTGAAACCGATCCCGGGCTTTCCAAAAAAGAAAACGAAGTTTTAAAACTCCTTATCCGCAGCCGTTTCTCCCAAAAAACAAAATTCATAAATGTAGGATAACGGCAAACGGCAGAAAGTAAGCAGGAGGCTAAGCAGCGGCAAAGCCGTTTCTAAACTTCTCAGACTCTTATCTTCCTGTCTTCCGTTTTTATCGTCGTTGACAAAACGCATTGAAATTTTATATCATTTTTGGGTTATGAATAAAAAAGTTTCGGCTGTTTACCCCGGCAGTTTTGACCCTCCCACAAACGGTCATTTGGATATAATAACCAGGGCATCGCGCCTTTTCCCGGAAATAATAGTCGCGGTAACAGAAAATTCCGTCAAAAACCATATGTTCTCTCTTGAAAAAAGAGTGGAACTTTTAAAAAAGTCCGTTTCGGATATCAAGAATGTGAAAGTTATTTCTTTTTCGGGGCTTCTGGCGGATTATCTTGAAAAAATCGATTCGTTTATTCTTATAAGAGGCTTGAGGGCTTTGTCCGATTTCGAATACGAATTTCAGATGGCTTTAATGAACAGAAAATTGAACAAGAATATAGAAACCGTTTTTTTAATGCCGGATCAGGATTATACGTTTCTTTCTTCAAGCATGGTTAAAGAAATTGCCGCTTTAGGCGGAAAAATAGAAGAACTTGTTCCCGAATGCGTTGCAGACGAATTCAATAAATAACAGCGGTTAAACGGAGGAGTAACATGTACGATTTAAAATCTCTCATAGAAAGAATGGGTGAAAAGACTTCCGACTTGCATCTTACGGCGGGTTTGCCGCCTATGTACAGGCGCAATACGAAACTTTTTCCCGCAGGCGAACAAATGCTGACTCCCGATATGACAAAAAACCTTATTTACGGAGTCTTAAGCGCGGAGCAGATAAACCGTTTTGAAAAAAATCTTGAACTCGATATGTCTTTCGGCGTTGAAAAAATAGGCAGATTGAGAATGAACGTTTTCAAACAGAGGGGAGCGATCGCCGCGGCTTTGAGGCTTATCCCTTCAAGAATGTGGGGGCTTGACGAATTAAACCTTCCCGACACCATATACGACATAGTAAACATACCTAAAGGGCTCGTTCTTGTTACCGGAGAGACCGGTTCCGGAAAATCTACTACTCTTGCTTCGATAATCAATTACATAAACGAAAACCGCAACGGGCATATCGTGACCATAGAAGACCCTATCGAATACATACATAAAAACAAAAACTGCATAGTGAACCAAAGAGAAGTCGGTTCAGACACGCATTCTTTTGAAAATGCTTTGAAATACGTTTTAAGGCAAGACCCCGACATCATATTAATCGGCGAAATGAGAGACCTGGAGACCATATCCGCAGCGGCGATAATCGCGGAAACCGGACATTTGGTTTTTGCGACGCTCCACACCATGGATGCCGCTTCGTCTTTAAACAGAATGATAGACGTTTTTCCTCCTCATCAGCAGGGGCAGATAAGAGCCCAGCTCTCGGTAACTTTGCAGGCCGTATTGAGTCAGCAGCTTTTGCCGCATATTTCCGGAGACGGCATGGTGCTTGTGTCCGAAATAATGACGGCGACTCCCGCAGTAAGAAGCCTGATAAGAGAAATGAGAACGGAACAGATATACAGCCAGATACAGATGGGTTCGTCTGCCGGAATGCAAACCATGAACCAGTCGCTTGCCAGAAATATTATCGATAAAAAGATAAGCAGAGAAGTGGCTTTTGATTATTCGACAAAAAGAGACGAGCTTGAAAGGCTTCTCAGCAACATGAAATAGAAAACAAAACAGAGGGACAAACCGATGAAGACAAAAAACGGATTCAGCGCCGTTGAGCTTGTTATCGCCGTAGCAGTCGTGGTTCTTTTGGGCGTTATCGCCGTTCCTAAAATGGCGGACACGTTAAGAAAATCGAATGAAAACGCCACAAAGGCTTCGCTTACCGCGTTAAGAAGCGCGATAGCGATGTATTACGGCGACAACGAAGGGAATTATCCGGGCGCGAACATTGCCGAAGAACTTACGAAAGATTCGAAATATATATCCGAAATCCCTTT
>JAISVT010000058.1 GCA_031271405.1 Candidatus Endomicrobium macrotermitis
GTAGTCGAACGAAGCGTAACCTTTGGAAACGGATTTGAGAGCGTCGTAAAACCCCACGATGATTTCCGCAAGCGGCAGATGGTATTTCAGCAAAACTATCTTTACGTTCATATATTTCATCGAAATCTGCGTACCGCGCCTTTTTTGGCACAATTCCAAAATTGCGCCGATATAATCCACGGGGCAGATTATCGTGGCTTCCACATACGGTTCCCAAATTTCTTTTATGTCCGCGTTGTTTGGAAATTTGGCGGGATTATCTATTACAAGAGCCCGGTTATTAAGCGTTACAACCTTATACACGACGTTCGGAGCCGTAACCAAAAGGCTCAAGCCGAACTCCCTTTCAAGCCTTTCTTTCACGATTTCAAGATGCAGAGAACCCAAAAAACCGCACCTGAAACCGAATCCCAAAGCTACCGACGTTTCCGGCGAATAAACAAGCGCGGAATCCGAAAGCCTCAATTTTTCCAAAGCGGTTTTTAAACCGTCGTATTCCGAAGTGCTGTTGGGGTAAAGGCCTGCAAAAACAAAAGGATTTATTTCTTTATATCCGGGATGCGGATCTTTTGTCGGGTTGGAACTTTCGGTGATCGTATCGCCGATTTTTATGTCGTGTATGTCTTTTATGCCGGCCACGACGTAACCTACCTCTCCCGAAGACAATTCGCCGGCTTCGGTCATTTTTATTCTCATATAGCCGGTTTCCAAAACTTCGTACTCCGCGTCGGAAGCCATAAAACGGACTTTCATCCCTTTGCGGATTTTTCCGTCAAAAACCCTTATTATGACTATAACGCCCCTGTAAGAGTCGTAGAAAGAATCGAAAATAATCGCCGACAAAGGCTTTTCCGTTTTGATTTCGGCCGGAGGAACGTTCGCTATAATGCTGTCTACGATTTCCCCTATCCCTATTCCTTCTTTCGCGCTTGCAAGTATCGGCTCGGCGTCCACTTCAAGTCCTTCTTTCATCTGTTCGTATGCGCCGTCAACGTCGGCCGTCGGCAAATCTATTTTGTTTATTACCGGAATTATTTTGAGATCGGCGTTTTTTGCAAGCATAGTGTTTGCGAGAGTCTGCGCTTCGACGCCCTGGGTGGCGTCAATAACCAAAACCGCGCCTTCGCACGCCGCCAGAGCTCTTGAAACCTCGTAAGTAAAATCGACGTGTCCCGGAGTGTCTATAAGGTTTAAAACGTATTTTTTTCCGTCTTTAGCGGCATAGTTCATTCTGACGGCTTTGGCTTTAATTGTTATCCCTCTTTCCCTTTCGAGTTCCATTCCGTCGAGAATCTGGTCTTTCATTTCTCTGGACGATATTGTCCCCGTGTACTCGAGAAGCCTGTCCGCCAAGGTGCTTTTTCCGTGGTCTATATGCGCAATAATGCAAAAATTTCTTATATCCGGCATCGGTTCAATATCCTTTCGCTATAACTCAGCTTAACTTTTCCCATAATTTTGGCGACGGAATCCCTGTCGCCGCATTTTAACGCTTCCGAAGATATCCGTTTAACATCCTCGAAAGAAACGCTTCTTATAACCTTTTTGACTTTCGGAATCTGCGCGGGCGAAGCGCTGAATTCGTCGAGCCCGAACCCCAAAAGAAGCGGCGTATAATAAGGGTCGCCGGCCATTTCGCCGCACATCGCGACTTCGATCCCGGCTTTATGACCTTCGTCTATTATAAGCTTTATAAGCCTTAAAACCGCGGGATGAAGCGGATCGTACAAATGCGCGACATTTTCGTTTACTCTGTCCACCGCAAGGCTGTATTGTATAAGGTCGTTAGTGCCTATCGAGAGGAAATCGACTTCCCGCGCGATAACGTCTGTTATCATGGCGGCCGAGGGAATTTCTATCATGGCGCCGATTTCTATATTTTCGTCGAATTTTATTTTTTTAGATTTAAGCTCGGTCATCACTTTGGCAAGAATCCTGTTTGCCGCCCTGAGTTCTTCGATACCGGATATCATAGGGTACATAAGTCTTATTTTACCGTAAGCCGAAGCCCTTAAAATTCCTTTGAGCTGCGCTATAAACATCTCCGGATATTTAAGACAAAGCCTTATTGCGCGCAGCCCCATAAAAGGGTTTGCTTCGGTTCCGACGTTCAAAATCCCCAGACGGCTCATTTTGTCGCCGCCCAAATCTATCGTTCTTATAACGGTCGGAAAATCTCCCATCTCTTTTACGACTTTTACGTAATTTTCAAAATGCTCTTCTTCCGTAGGCATATCGCTGCGGTTGAAATACATAAACTCGGTCCTGTAAAGCCCTATGCCGGTAGCGCCGTTATTCAAAGCGGACTGTATTTCGTCGGCGTTGTCTATATTGGAAAAAAGAGTGACTTTGTGCGAGTCTGAAGTCTCTGCCGGAAGGTCTTTTATTTTGGAAAGCGCTTTTGTTTTTCTGGACTGCTGGTCAAACGCTTTTTTATATTTCAGAATCGTTTCGGCGGAAGGATTTAAAATTATATAGCCTTTGTTTCCGTCAACTATGATGAGATCTCCGGAACTGAGCTGCTGGGATATGTTTTTCAGCCCGACTACCGCCGGAATTTCAAGCCCTTGCGCGACTATGGCCGTATGCGAAGTTTTCCCGCCGATGTCCGTGGCAAAACCTTTCACGAACCTCTCCCTTATCGCTACGGTGTCCGCCGGAGTAAGATTATGCGCAACGACTATTGAATCGTCGGCAATATTTGTCAAAGTCCTTTTATGTTTGCCGAGCAGGTTTGCTATTATTTTTTTCCCGACTTCCTGGATATCGAGTCTTCTTTCCCTGAAATATTCGTCTTCTATGCTTTCAAAAGATTTTATTATTTTGTCGAAAACTTTAAACACGGCGTATTCGGCGTTGACGCCGTCTTTAATCATCGCGGCGACGTTTTTTTTCATATCCGGATCATCCAGTATCAGAAGGTGGACGTCCGTAATCCTTGCGTAATTTTCCCCCAAAACCGAATTTATTTTGCCGTATATGTTTTTCAATTCGTCTCTGGTCTTTTCGACGGCGGAAGCGAGCCGCTCAAGCTCGGCGCCGATTTCTCCGTGCGCGACGGTTCTTTGCACGAGAAAAAAATCGTCGTCTTCCAGAAGAAATACTCTGCCTATGGCTATACCCGGCGATGCGGCGACGCCTTTTAATATTATGTCGTTTTTATCCGGCATTATTTCTCTCCTGTTCGCCAAATCCTTCGTTAAAAAGTTTTTCAACCGCTTCAAGAACTTCGTTTTCATCCGGGCCGTCGGCCGTAAATTTAAGTTCGCATCCGGGCGCGGCCGCCAAAGTCATAATTCCCATTATGCTTTTGGCATCGACTTCAAAATCGTCCTTCAGAATTTTAACGTCAGCCTTAAATCTTGAAGTCATCTGGACGAGCAAAGCCGCCGGCCTTGCGTGAAGCCCCATTTTATTCGATACGGTAATGATTTTTTCTTTCATATCAAATCCCCAAAAAAGACATCGCAATGCATAATATAACCGTGAGATAAAACATCCATGTCGCTCCGAACCTTATAAGAATAAACGATAAAACCAAAGCCGTTCCGAAAATAAAAGCGTCCGGCAGGGAGTGTTTCCAAAAACCGCCGTTTATGACGAGCCCCGGCGAGCCGAAGCCGTAAACGATAAAATACAAAACTATAGAAGCCGTTATTACGGCTAAAACCGTGTACCTTACCATTTCCCACAAATATCTGAATTCAAATTTTGAAATCAGCGCTATGCCTTCTTTGTCCATCTTGAAACCAGCAAACATAAGCCAGGATCTTATCGGAATGTGAATGCTGTTATAAAGAACAAAAAAACCTAAAGGAATGATGATGCCGTAATCAAAAGCGGAATTATCGCCAAAAATCCCGGAAAAAAGTATTACGAGAAACACTGCTATAAAGGCCATAAGAGGCCTTAAAGTTCCCCAAAAAAAAGAGTCGCCTATCGCCGCAAGAGGCCCCGACATCGCGCTTTTTATAAAATTGACGTCGTTCTTGTCGGACATATCGCCTTTTGCTTTTTTGCCTTCGACATTCGACACCACGGCCGCGATCACATTTGCCATATACGGATGCGTATTAAAAAAAACGGCATGGCGCGCCAAAGCCTCGAATTTCGCGGCCTTGTCGGAATATGCCTCATCTATAAAAGGCTTGATTATAAACAAAAACCCGACGTTTTGAAGCCTCTCGAAATTCCATAGAGCCTGTATAAAAAACGACCTGAAAAACATTTTCGCATGCAGTTTAAACATTTATTTTTTATGCCCCGAAAAAGGTATTCTGACAGATCTGAAATTATACAAAACCGCACCGAACCCCAGAACCGGCAGCACGTACCACGCTCTCCTTAACCCGTCGGATATAACGGCCGGGAACTGCAAATATATTATCTGATATATCATCCCTACAAATACCATAGCGAGCAGATAAAAAACAAAAAGCCTTAAAACAAACAAAAAGAGTCCCAGAAATATGCCCGCGTTTATTCTGTATTCTTTATTATTCGCGATCCCGTTTTCAACCCAACGCATAATCTTTATGTTGAAATTCCTGCCGGCGACGTCTATTTCTTTATACAAATACGCAAAAGGCACGGCAAGAAGCATTCCCCAGACCGCCGCTTCGTGCGATCCCGGAAAATATTTGTTCGTCCAGTATGTAGAAAGTATGGAAATCAAAGAAAGATCTATCGGTACCGCTACGCCCAAAGGAACGGCGTTTATCCAGACCATTTCGGCAATCATTCCTATCCAGAGTCCGGAATTTATATCGCCCGTTAAAAAACCTATCAAAGGGGCGCAGAATATCGGCCTGTATATCATAAACTGGCCGAAAGCGGTCACATCCGCGCCGCACCATGCCGCTATAAACGCCAGAACAAACACATTTTCAATTATCATAAGCCCTTTTTTTAACCGTTCCGGCCCGCTTTACCGGTTATTTCGATTTTACGGACGTATCGAAAGAGAAACCCGCGCTTTCTCCCGGCTTTAAACTGCGCCTGAACAAAGGAACAACGCTTGTCCCCTGATAAGTTTTTTCATACCCGTTTTCGGAATTTGCGACAGTCTCGACCGGATAAACGAATAAATCGCATTTTTCGGAAAATTTTATATCAATCTCTATTTTCAGATAATTGTCGTATCTCTTCCAATGTTTGATCTCTTTCAAATCGCCCGTATCGTCGCCCGTTATAGAAGAAAACGCAAACATCTGCTCCGGGGCAAAGCATATGTCCAGAGACTGGGAAGATTTGTTGACAACCGAATATTCGGCTTTATATCCGTTTTCATGAGGAGAAACGGTCTTTGTTACTTTAACGTCGCATCCTCCGACTTTGCCGTCCCTCGACATAACGATATTTAAGCCTTTTACTTTACAGTCGTAATGCCCCGAGACAAAATCCCCTTTTTCCTCGTATCCCGAAAACATAAAGTTTTCGTGCTTTATGTCCGGAGAAAGGAAATGATCCACTAAAGACGCCCTTCTGTAGTTATCGTAAACCAGATATTTTTCAAGCCCGAATTCTTTTACTTTAACGGCATCGCTGTGAATCGTCTGAACTTCTTTTTCATTATCTGCCGAAAGCACGGCGTTGTTTATATTGTCTCTGAGTTTTTTATGGTAAGACTCGTATCTTCTGGTCAAAACGTTCGTAAAATTATGTCCGGCTTTAAATAAATCCCATTCGAATATCGTACCGCCTAAATACGGGCTTACGTAAATATTTTGATTTTTGCTTTCATATAGGTATTCGTCGTTTACGTCGCAGTCAAAATCAAAAACGTTCCAGCGCGGTTTTTTCAAAATCTGCCTGTTATATATATCCTCGGCTTTTAGAAGCATCTCGTAAACCGCGTTTCTCAAATGCGGCAGATAAAGCCCTCCGAAAACCCCGTGCCAGTAAGAACAGTTGCATTGTCCTGCATAAAGCGCCGATAACGCTTTATCCGCGGAAGTTTTTTTCTCTCTGACGTATCTGTCGATTTTAGAACTCACGTAAAGCATTTTTTTATGCATGCTGTTTGCTTCGGAGTATTTTGTAAGAAAACTTCTCCAAAAGCCGCCGTGCAGGAAAGTTTTCGCCTCCGTATCTCCGCCGTACCTGTGCAAAACGTCTTCGAATTTCTGCTGCGCGGAACTCGGCAGAGACCATTCCGACATTTCAAAATAAGACGCGCACGGCAGATAAACCCTGCCGGAAGATTTTTCAGTCTTTAAAACTTCGGAAAAAGTCGCGGTTTCGACTATATCGGAATTTTCTTCCAACGCGGTTAAAAACTTCTCAAGCCATCCGTTTTCGTAAACGTGCCGGTTTGTGCCGGGCCACATGCCGAACTTTTCGCCGTCGTCCGCCATGACGACAACCGGAGAAACGCCGCCCTCTTGCGAGGCAAGATACTTAAAATATTCTATCGTGCGTTCGACGTCCTGAAACGGAATCATATATCTCAATCTCTGGCTTATAGGAAAAATATTTAAAGAATGTCCCTGCTCTTCAGTCGTGTAATAGCCCCGCAAAGCGTCGGCATCCATGCCCGCGGAAGCAAAATGCGCATCGTCCAAAACCGTATACTTTATTCCGCTTTCCGACAAAACTTTAGCCAAAGACGGTTCCCAGACTCTTTCGGCAAGCCATATTCCGTCGGCTTCTTCGCATCCGAATTTATCTTTCAGATATGAAGTCATCTTGCATATCTGGCCGATTTTATCCCTGTCAGGGATCGAAGACAGTATTGGCTCGTAATATCCGCCCGAAAGAATTTCCAGATTTCCGCTCGCGACAAGTTTTTTGACTTTTTTTATATAATCCGGATGTTCGCCGGATATATATTCCCACAGCATGCCGCTGGCATGCAGGTTCCACCTTAATTTGGGATGTTTAAGCATAACCTGCATAAAAGGCTTGTACGCCGTTTGATAAGCCTTCTCGAAAACCCAGCCGAAATTTCCGACCGGCTGGTGATTATGCGCGCAAAAAATAAATTTTACTTTGCTCATTTTGTTCCTTTGCAGATTCCCTCGTATTCTTTTTCTATAACGGGAATGATATTCGTTCTTTCGTCCGCGGGCAAAACCCGGCCTTCTATTTCTATTCCTTTTTCATAAATCCTGTATAAATTTTTAATATCTTCGTCGTCAACGGACATATTGTACAAAATCTGCCTTTTTCCGCTGACAAAATGCATGCCGCCGACATTCACGGATTTAATCGGCGCGCCGTTTTCAATCATGGATAAAAAGTCTTTGGGGTTAGACGCGAGTATCATGATTTTTTGCCCGCCGGGAATTCCGGATGAAACGGATTCGGCCGCGTCGCGGACATTCCTGACTTCAAACTCGATATTTGCCGGAACCGCCATAGCCATAAGCATTTTCTGCACGGGATCGCAGGCAACCCAGTCGGAAGCGACGAGTATTTTATCCACGTCGATATTTTTAAGCCACCCCTGAACGATTTGCCCGTGTATGAGTCTGTCGTCTATCCTTGCAAGAACTATAGGCATTTCTTCTCCCTAAAGATTTGTCCGCTGCCGTGCATCCGGTCTTTATGCATCTACTTCATTCTGCTCAACAAAAGTTTTTTTACGTTTATTACGCTTTTTTGCCCGTCAAGCAGCACTTTGTCGGCAAGTTCCGCCGCGCTGCCTACAGTCTTACAGGCAAACAGGGCAGACAAAACCATAGGAAGATTTACGCCTGCTACGACTTCCGTATTAAAAGCCCTGCACATCGGAGCCGACGCGTTGCACGGAGTTCCGCCGATCATATCGACAAGAATCAAAACGCCGTCGTCTTCATTTATGCTTTTCAACAGAGAGTCTATCCTTTCCTGCATCTGCGAAAGGCTGTCGTTTGCGCCTCTGTTTACGGCATATAAATTGGGCTGCTTTCCCGCGATCATTTCGGCAGAGTTGACAAGTTCTTTTGCGAGTTCCCCGTGAGCAGCAATAACAATTTTAATCATTTTCATTATCCTTATTTATAGGATTTCTCAATTATTTTTATCAGAGTTTTCGCAAGCCTGCCTGAATCGTGGCGCGCGTGGGCATATGCTTTATCGGAGCCGGAAAACAATTTATCCCTTACGGTTTTAACGCGCGTCTTGTCTATCTCAACCGGCTTTGCTCCGTATTTACGGTAGCGCTTGGCGAGCTTTTCGGGAATGGAACCGTTATTTGCCAAAACGCAGTCGACAATGCCTTTATGCGAGTGTTCCTCTATCGCGCGTATATGGTCGGACAGTTTATAATCTTTCGTTTCCCCGGGCTGCGTCATAATATTGCAAACGTATATTTTGAGCGCTTTTGACGATTTTACCGCGTCAGCCACGCCGTCGACCAAAAGATTTACGATTATGGAAGTATACAAAGAACCGGGTCCTAAAATTATTACGTCGGCATTTTTCAGCGTTTCCAAAACATGCGGCGCGGCGGCCGGAAACGCGGGGTTAAGAGTTATCTTTTTTATTCTGCTTTCGACTACGCCGATATTGCTTTCGCCGAAAACTTTTTTTCCGTTTTCAAGTTCAGCTTCAAGCGCGACCGAGGAAAGAGTTACGGGCAAAACTTTCCCCCTTATAGCCAAGACTTCGGCGCTGCTAGCTATGGCGTTGTCAAAACTTCCCGAAATCGCCGACATTGCCGTTAAAAAAAGGTTGCCGAAAGAATGCCCCGACAAACTTCCTTTGGAAGGGAACCGGTATTGAAACAGTCTGGACATCAGGCTTTCTTCTTCCGAAAGAGCCACAAGACAGTTTCTTATGTCGCCGGGAGGCAAAATCCCCAGCTCGTCCCTTAATTTCCCGGAACTTCCGCCGTCGTCGGCAACGTTAACTACAGCCGTAATGCTGCAGCTGTATTTCTTCAGACCCCTCAAAAGAGTGGACAATCCGCTTCCGCCGCCTATGGCGGCTATTTTCAAATCATTCATAAAACAATTATTGACTACGAAAAAACAAATTACGAATCAACGGCTGCGGCCCGGCTGCAATCTGTTTTTTGCCTTTTATTCGTAATTCGTAATTTTGGCTTCGTAATCGCTTTTATCTGCCTCTTAAGATGTCTCTGTGGTTGAGTTTAACTTTATATTTTCTGTCTCTTAAAAATTTCGCCAGCGTTTCGGCGGTAAAAACCGAACGGTGACGGCCGCCCGTGCAGCCTGCGGCTATAGTCAGATAACTTTTGCCTTCTTTTATATATCCCGGAAGCGTTTTTTCTATAAGCTTCGAAAATAAATCAAAGAAAGCTCCGAATTCTTTCTGCTTTTTTATGTACTCTTTGACGGCCTTATCCCTGCCCGTCTTAAACTTAAGGTTATGGACATAATTCGGATTCGTTATAAAACGCACGTCAAAAACTATGTCCGCGTCGCTCGGTATTCCGTATTTGTAACCGAACGAAGTTACCGACACGTTAAGGCGGCTTTTGCCCGCTTCCGCGCCGGCAAGTTTGGAAATAGTTTCTTTCAGTTCCCCTACGGTCATATCGGAAGTGTCGATTATTTCGTCGGAAATGCCGAAAATGCCGTCCAGCATCTTCCTTTCAAGCGCGATGCTTTCCGAAACGGATTTTCCCATCGGATGCTTTCTGCGCGTTTCGGAATAACGCCTTATCAAAACCGAATCCGCGGCGTTAAAAAATATTATTCTGTAATTTATTTTTTTCTTTTTTATAAGGCTTAAAACGGCGTTAAACGACTCCAAATCTTCGCCGGCGCGCGAATCGACGCTTATCGCCGTATTTTTATATTTGGCAGGATTTTTAAGGCATATGTCTATAAATTCCGAAGCCATTTGAAGCGGCATATTGTCTACGCACACAAAACCGAAATCTTCGAATATTTTTAAAGCCTGGCTTTTGCCTGCTCCGGACATCCCCGATATTATAAAAAATTTATTCATCTTTAATTTTCCGTTTTCTCGGAAATTTCTTTACCGAGCCTGTCGCTTAACTCTTTTGCCGTAAAATACCCTTTGTTTTTGCGCCTCTGGTTCAAACTGGCGGTTTCTACCAAAACGGCAAGGTTTCTTCCGGGACCGACGGGAATCGTAATTTCGGGAACTTTGACGTCCAGAATCTCGGTATGATATTCTTCCATTCCGAGCCGCTCGTATTTTTTAACGCTTTCCCACTCCTCAAGCTTTATGACGAGTTCGATATAGGACTCGTCAAGAATGCTCCCGACGCCGAAAAGATTGTTTACGTCTATAATCCCGACGCCCCTTACCTCTATAAGATGTTTCGTGATTTCGATGCCGCTGCCTATCAAAACGCGTCCCGAACGCTTCTTTATATTGACTATGTCGTCGGCAATAAGCATATGCCCTCTTTTTACGAGTTCAAGAGCGCATTCGGACTTTCCTATTCCGGATTTTCCCGTTATAAGAACGCCCAAACCGTAAACGTTCGTAAGCACTCCGTGCATTTTCACGGAAGGGGCAAGTTTGCCGTCGAGATAATAAATCAAATCGCCTATAAACGACGAGGAATTCAGAGGAGTTTCCATCAAAGGGACTTTCAACGCGGAAAAAACTTCGATCATAGCCGCGTTCGATTTAAGCCCTTTGGTCACGATACAGCACGTAGCGTTGGGATGAGAGAAAAGTTTATTTAAAAGTTCTACCTGCTTGGAATGGTCCAGAGTATTGAGGTAAGTATGCTCGCCTATGCCTATTACCTGGGTGCGTTCGTAGGGAAAATGCTCGAAATATCCGGTAAAAGCAAGACCCGGCCTGTTTATGTCCGGCACGGTAATTTTTCTGTCAAGCCCGTCTCCGCCGGCTATAAGAGCAAGTTTAAGTTCTTTGCTTTTTTCTTTAAGGAGCGTCCCTACGTCCAAAAACGCCATTAATACGAATCCTCTTGCTGAATGATTTTCAAAATGTCTTCTTTCGTTTTCGCGTCCCTTATGGCCTGCCTTAAAAATTTATCTTTAAAGAGCCTTGAAATTCTGGACAAAGCCTTCAAATGCTGTCCCGCAACTTCGACGGGTCCTACCAAAAGAAAAATTATGTGAACGGGCTCGCCGTCGAGTGAATTAAATTCGATCCCTTTTCTTGAAATCCCCAGCACTCCGACCTGCTCCTGCAAAATGTCGGTTTTGCCGTGGGGAATAGCCACTCCCTGGCCGATTCCCGTGGAACCAAGTTTTTCTCTCTCGAGGACGACTTCTATGATATCGTCTGTTTTTTTTGCTTTTTTGGTACTCTTAAGAACTTCAACAAGCTCAACTATCGCCGATTTTTTATCGGCAGCCGCCAAGTCGGTTATAATAGCGTCGGCACTCAAAAAATCCATAATTTTCATCTTTTCCGCCTCCAAGTTTTTCTTTGTATCCGTTTATATTTCAGGTTCTAAAAGTACAACCGAACCGCTGTCGTTTCTGTACAAAACGTTCACTTTTTCGCTGTTGCTGTTCAAAAACATATACACCCTGTACGCGAGCTTATCCATATTTTCAATCGCGTCCTCTATGTTTTCGGGGCGCAAATCGAACCTTTTGATTTCCGAAATTTTCGTTCTCGAATCTTCCATGGAATCGTAGGAAAAAACTTCGTTGAGCGCGATTTTCTTTTCTTTCGCGACTTTCAAATTGCTTTTTCTGTGGATTTTGGCTATTTCTTTTTGTTTTCTCAGCTGTTTTTCAAGTTTGTCTACCGAAAGGTCTATGGAAGCGTACAAATCCGGAGACTGCTCTTTTACCCTGAAAACAAGTTTGCCGACGTGAAAATTTATTTCCGTAATCTGCCTGTTTTTTTCGACTGACAAAACGGCGTGCGCCCAAACGTCGTCGCCGTCGTAAAATTTTCCGGCTTTTGAAATCTTTTTGCGGACATAAGAGTCAATGGCGTCGGTAAGTTTCAAATGTCTTGCCGTAATGTTAATCTGCATTTAGCTCTCCTTTTTTCATTATATACTAAATTCTTAAGCCCTTTTCAATTTGAGGCGAAACCCGGATACGCCGGCATCGATACGCGCAAAACGCTCTCATTTTTACCGCGCTTTTTGTCTTTTGCCGCGCGTCCGAACGCCTGTTTTCAAACTACATCTTAAAGTTGTCTCCCAAATACACTTTTCTGGCCTGAGGATTGTCCAGCAGTTCACGGGCGCTTCCTTCAAGCAGGATTTTCCCTTCATAAATTATATAGGCTCTGTCTATAATTTCAAGGGTTTCTCTTACGTTATGATCGGTAATGAGAATGCCCAGCCCGCGTTCTTTCAGTTTTTTTATGATTTTTTGTATATCATCCACCGTTATAGGGTCTATGCCCACAAAAGGCTCGTCCAAAAGAAGGAATTTCGGATCGTTTACCAAAGCTCTTGCGATTTCAAGCCTTCTTTTTTCGCCGCCGGAAAGCGTTACGCTGAGCTGCGAGCGGAGTTTGGTCAGCCCGAAATCTTCAAGCAAAGAATTGACTTTATCTTTCTGCTCTTTTTTGGAAACCGGCAGCATCTGCGCTATGGCCGACAGATTGTCCTCGACCGTCAGGCCCCTGAAAATGGACGATTCCTGCGCCAGATAGCCTATCCCGGCGCGCGCCCTCCTGTACATAGCCCAATCGGTTATTTCGTCATCGTCAAGATACACGCTGCCGTCATAAGGTTTTATAAGCCCGACTGTCATATAAAAAGTCGTGGTTTTTCCCGCGCCGTTAGGCCCGAGCAAACCCACGATTTCCCCCTGCTTAACGCTTATGCTTATGCCGTTAACCACCATTCTGTATTTGTACTTTTTAAACAATTCTTCGGATCTCAATATCATTTTATTTCGTCTTCCATTTCTATTTTTGCTTCTACCGAACCTGTCATAATTATTTTTTTGCTTTTATCGGAATTGTAAAACGTCATTTTGTCGGCTTCATACAACCCTTTTCGCCCGTCGTAACTTACGTCGGCTACAGGCCTTTTTTTGTCTTTGTTGAAATATACGGCTTCGTTTTTTTTCTCAAACAAAGCGTTGTCGGAGTAAATAACCCCGGACGACGTTATAACTTCGACGTTTTTATACGCGTCTATAGTTTCAAGATTCCTGTTCAGTTCTATTTCCATGGCGTTTAAAACAAGCGGCGCGCTGGACGTTTTCATAAAATATTTCACGTTTGTTTTATCGCCCCAAAGCTTTCCCTCGCCGGTTTCTATATTATATTCGGCGTAAGGGCCGGCGGCTTCGACCGGCTCGTCTTCTTCCGTTTTTGAAAAAATCCTGACATTCCCCGAAGCTGATAAAACGGAATCTTTTTTATCGTAAGTCAGCTTGTCGGCCGTAACCGTGTTTTTGCCGTTTACGGCTTTGGAGCCGCCTTTGGAAACTATTATTTCGCCGCTTTTTAAAACTTCCATGGTGTCGCCCGTGACTACCGTTTCATCCGCGCCGGTTTCGGCATAAGAAACCGAAAAAAACAGGCAAAGCATAAAAAAAACGCTAAATACCTGTTTTGGAAAGGACGACTCTCTGGTTTTTAATGACGATTTTTTCAAGTTTTGTGTCCGCCTCAAAAGATTTTCCGTAAACCGTTTCGTTTGCTCTTCTTATTACAACGTCGTTATTGCTGAAAACTTTGCTTTTTTTCGCATTGTATTGAAGATCCGTGGTCTGTAAATTCTCGTTATTTACCGTATCGACGGTACATTTTCCCTGACCCGCTATATCGTAAGTTTCAAGATTGATTTCGGCGCTTTCGGAAACGAGAGTGGAAGAATACTGCCCGTCCTGATAAAATTTAACGCGCGGAAGTTTAAGATACGCCTTTTTCTTACTTTCGTTTATAATCGCGGACTCGGACTCCAAAATCATCTTGAGTTTCCCGGCATCGGTTTCCGTTATCGTAAACTTTTCTACCGCCTGCTCTTCCATAGGCGGCATCTCTTCTATGACCGTCTGTTCCGCTTTACAGCCTATAAACGAAGCGGTAATCAACGCCGTAAAAACAAACAATGTGATTTTATACTTTTGAACGCACACAAAAATACCTTTTTATTTAGAAGTCAGTAATGAGGAATTAACGGCAAAAAGCACACGTCAACTCCTAACCGCTAACTCCTCATTCCCAACTGTCTTTATTGTCTTTTGGGTTTTCCATCTCTCGTGAAACCATACCCACTGGGACGGATACTGCCTTATGTGTTCTTCCAGAATATCCGTGGCTTTTTGCGTTAAAGCCGCAACGTCTTTGTCGAAATCGCCGGACTGTTCTATTTCCACCGGCCCTTCTACTATGGTTTTATGCCCGTACTTGTCGATGCGCTGGTCAAGCCCAACCAAAACTTCCGCGCCTGTCCTTAAAGCCAAAACGGCAAGCCCCGAAGGCGTCCACGCGTCTCTCCCGAAAAATTTGGTAAAAACTCCGGGAACCGCCGTGTCCTGATCTATAAGCATGGCTATTATTTCGCCTTTCTTTAAAGCCTTTAAAAGCTTTCTTGCCGTATCCGGCGCGTCCCTTAATATGACTTTTACGTTTTTGCCTGTCCTGTAGCCGACAAGCATATCGTTTAATTCTTTTATGTATATTTTTTTAGCCACAACGTTTACCGGAACGCCGAAATCCGCTACGGCAGCGGCGGTTATTTCCCAGTTTCCCGTATGGGCGCTGACAAAAAGTATCCCTTTTCCTTTTTTTATCCCTTCTCTTATGAGATGCTGGTTTTCTATACTCGATATGCTTTTTATGAATGACGAGTCCATGCGCGGGAAATTGGCAAGTTCAAAAAAATTCTTTCCCTGATTTATGAAAAGTTCTCTCGCTATTGCGGATATTTCTTTTTTTGACTTTTCCGGAAAACTCCTTTTAAGGTTTCTTTTAGCCTTTCTTACCGCACTCCATGCAAAATAGTACGCCAGAGTCCCGAAAAACCTGCCCATATCGTTTACGCAAAAACGGTACGGCAAAATCAAAACCGCTTTTGCGAACGCAAACGCCGCGTAATAATAAATTTTGCGTCTTATTTTTTTTATCATTTATATCTTTCCAAAACCGCGTTCCACTCGCCGCAGGCTTTCATTATTATTTCTATTACTTCCCTTACCACGCCTTTTCCGCCGTCAAGAGCCGAAACATAATCCGCGTATTTTTTGACTTCGGGATTTGCGTCTTTCGGGCATGCCGAAAAACCCGCCAGCTTCAAAACCGGAATATCGATTATGTCGTCTCCGACATATGCTATTTCCGAAGCGCCAAGCCCGGTTTCCGCCATAATGGACTCGAAAGCCGATTTCTTTCCCATACAGTTTTGAACAAGGTAATCTATGCCCATGCTCTCGGCGCGAAGCCTGACCTGTTCCGACTCTCTGCCGGTAATCCACGCCGTTTTTATTCTCGGGAACGTCCTTTTGAGCTCATGGTAGCCGAGACCGTCTTTTACGTTCCAGATTTTTATTTCTTCTCCGTTGTTTAAAACGATAATTTCGCCACCGGTCAGAACGCCGTCAACATCGCAGGCGAGAAGTTTTATTTTTGAAGCCTTTTTTAAATATTTCGCGTTTTTTGCGGTCATTTATTTGCTCTGTTCTGCCGTTGTTTTGTCAAGCCACGGAGTAATTTCTGCGGGAATTTCCCTCATATAAGGCTTTAATACGATATTTAAAGTAAAAAATACCGCAATAAGAGCGGCAAAAATTATCGCCGCCGTTTTGGCAAGCCACTTATAATTGGGCTGCCAGGCAAGAATTTTTTCGCCGTTTTCCGCAGTGCCGGAAGCTTCTTTTATTTTTTCTTCCATTGCTTTACCGCCTTATCTATCGTTTTAGATTTTTTTAATATGTCTTCAAACTGCTTCAAGTTTACGCTGTTTGCGCCGTCGGAAAGGGCTTTGCGCGGATTTTCGTGGGCCTCCAAAAATAAAGCCGCAACGCCTACCGCCGCCGCAGCTTTTGAAAGCGGCAATACGAACTCGCTGTTTCCCGAACTGCAGTTTCCGCCGCCGCCCGGAAGCTGGACGCTGTGCGTGGCGTCAAAAATTACGGGATAGCCCGATTGCTTCATTATCTCAAGCCCTCTGAAATCAACGACAAGATTATGATAGCCGAAACCGGCTCCTCTTTCGGTTAAAGTTATTTTATGATTTCCGAAACTTTCGGCTTTTTTTATAACGTTAAAAATATCTTCCGGGGCCAGGAACTGGCCTTTTTTTATGTTTACGGGTTTTCCGGTTTCGGCGCACGCTTTTATCAAATCCGTCTGCCTGGATAAAAAAGCGGGAATCTGTATCATATCCGCCGTTTCGGCGGCCAAAGCCGCTTGTTCTTCCGTATGAACGTCCGTCAAAACGGGGACATTAAGTTTTTCTTTTATTTTTGCAAGTATTTTAAGGCCTTCTTTTATACCGGGGCCTCTGTAAGAGCACACCGACGAACGGTTTGCTTTATCGTAAGAGGCTTTAAAAATGAACGGGACTTTCAAAGCCGACGTTATCTTTTTTAATTTCAAGGCAAGCGCCATAGCGTGTTTTTCGCTCTCGATAACGCACGGCCCGGCGATAACGGCAAAAGGGTTATCGTTTGAAAGAATTACGCGGCCTACGGCTATTTTTTTATTTTTCATTTTTATTCCCTCGGGTATGGCACGGCTTAAAGCATTTTTTCGGCTTTCAAAACGTCTTCCGGCGTATCCACGCCCAAAGAATCTTTTTTGGCAATGATAACTTTTATTTTTTTTCCGTTTTCCAAAGCTCTCAACTGCTCGAGATTTTCGGCTCTTTCAAGAAGCGACGGGCGGCTTTTTGCAAAATCCGCCAAAAAATCCTTTTTATATCCGTAAATGCCCATATGTTTGTAATATTTTATTTTTTTATTGTCCCTGTTATAAGGGATAAGCGACCTTGAAAAATATAAAGCGTATCCGTCTTTATCGAATACGACTTTCACCGTATTCGGATTTTTTACGTCTTCGCCTTTTTTGAAAGGAAAAGCGGCCGTTATATATCCGAGCTTTTTGTTTTTGCGCATCTCGGCCGACAATTCGTCTATCAAAGCCGGATCTATCAAAGGCTCGTCTCCCTGAACATTTATAAAAATGCCGTAATTTTTAAGAAATTTTGACGCTGTAAAAGCTATTCTGTCGGTTCCGCTTTTACAGTTCTCCGGGGTCATAAACGCGTTATAACCGAACCCTTTTACGGCTTCAAAGATCCTTTTATCATCCGTGGCAACTGCAAAAAAATCTATTTTTTTGCACTTTTCAACCCTTTCAAGCACGCGCAAAATAAGCGGTTTGCCTTTTATTAAAGCAAGCGGCTTTCCCGGAAACCTGCTTGAACCGTATCTTGAAGGTATTATGACAGCCGTTTTCATTTTACGTAAAATTCCGAAATAGTTTTTTTAAGTTCTTCGGGGGTTGTCGTTGCCGTTCCGAGTTTGCTTACCACTATGCCTGCGGCAAAGTTGGCAATTTCCGCGGCCGTCGCAAGGTTTGCGCCGGCTGACAAAGCCAAAGTCATAGCGGATATAACCGTATCGCCGGCGCCGGTTACGTCATACACTTCTTTGGCGCGGGTCGGAATATTCGTAATTTTATTGTTTGCCTCTATAAGCGTCATGCCTTTTTCGCTCCTGGTTATCAGGACGGACTCGGATTTTAAAGTCTTTAAGATTTTCTTTCCGAGATTTATTATGTCTTCTTCGGTTTTTATATTTCTTGCGTTCATTCCTTCTATCGCTTCTTTGGTGTTCGGTGTTATTGTCGTAACTTTTTTATATTTTTTAAAGTGTTCGGTTTTAGGGTCAACAGTTACGGGGATCCCGTGTTTTTTGGCAAGAAATATCGTTCTGTTTAAAACTTTCGGGCTGACAACGCCTTTTCCGTAATCGGAAATCACTACGGCGTCGGATTGAGGGATCAATTTTTCTATATTGCCGATAACTTTTGCTTCCGTGGAAAGCGTGAAACTTCCTTTAACTTCCTTATCGACCCGCACTACCTGCTGGTTTGCCGCTATTATTCTTGTTTTTATAATCGTCGGCCTGCGCGAATCGCAGACAAGATAATCCGAATTTACCGATTTTTCTTTAAGCAGCGACATCAAAGACGCTGCGGTCATATCTTCGCCTATGGTGCCTATGACAAAAGCTTTTCCGCCTAAAGCCGTAATATTGTTTGC
Organism: Candidatus Endomicrobium macrotermitis; assembly: GCA_031271405.1. Classification (GTDB taxonomy): domain Bacteria; phylum Elusimicrobiota; class Endomicrobiia; order Endomicrobiales; family Endomicrobiaceae; genus Endomicrobium; species Endomicrobium macrotermitis. The sequence goes on from JAISVT010000058.1 coordinate 18,092, forward strand.
GACGTTTCCCGCTCCGCCCAAAGTTTCGGTTTCTTTGGTAATTTCAACGACCGGCACGGGCGCTTCGGGAGATATCCTGGAAACTTTCCCCCAGACAAATTTGTCTATCATTATGTCGCCCACAACAAGGACTGTCTGTTTTTTAAAAGAATCGATTATTTTTGATAAGTTCATTGTTTATAACCCCGTTTTATCTGTTACTGTCATTGCGGCCTTGACCGACAATCTATTTTCAACGCGGACACCGATTTTCATCGGTACGGCACGGCAGGAGCCGTTAATTTCCAGCTCCTAACTGCCTTTACAAGTAAGTTTTATTTTTCAAATATCCGCAATAGTCTTTAACGGAATCTTCAAGCTCCATAAAAGGCTTATCGTAACCTGCATTGCGCAGATTGTCCATTTTTGCTTCGGTAAAATACTGGTACTTCGGCTGCAGATAGTCCGGCATATCTATATACTCTATATTTTCCTTTTTACCCGCGGAAGCAAACATGGCTTTGGCGATGTCGTTCCAGGTTCTTGCTTTGCCGGTGCCCAGGTTAAAAATTCCGGTTTTGGAAGGATTTTCTAAAAGAAAAAACATCGCGTCGACAACGTCTTTCACATAGACAAAATCTCTTTTTTGGCCGCCGTCCGGATATTCTTCTTTATAGGATTTAAAAAGTTTTATAACGCCTTTTTGCGATACGTCATCATAATTTTTACATATTACGCTTCTCATATCGCCTTTGTGGTATTCGTTAGGCCCGAAAACGTTAAAAAACTTTATGCCCGCGGCTCTATTTATATACTTGTTGTTTAAAAGCCACAAATCGAACATATGCTTGGAATACCCGTACATATTCAAAGGCGACAAAATATTCAATTTAGAAATATCGTCATCGTAACCCGCTTCGCCGTTTCCGTAAGTAGCGGCAGACGACGCGTAAATAAAAGGAATGCCCAGTTCAAAAGCCCACAAAGCCATGACTTTGGAATACTCGTAATTGTTTTTTATGTAATAATTTCCGTCCGTAAGAGTTGTGGAACTGCAAGCGCCGAGATGAACTATCGCTTCGGGTTTGGGAACCTGCCTGTGGACTACGGCATTAAAAAAATCTTCTTTTTGTATGTAATCGTAATACTTTTTGCCCGCAAGGTTTTTCCATTTTTCGCTTTCGTCCAAATGGTCAACCGCCAAAACGTCTTTTATGCCTTCCTGATTCAGTTTCCATAAAAAACAACTGCCTATAAGCCCCGCCGCGCCTGTTAAAATTATCATAAAAACTCCTATAAAATATGAGCTATTATTGTATAAAAGTAAATACCTGCTGTCAATGCAAGTTTAACTTCAAATTTCAATGAAAAGCATTATAAAAGCACCCCGCATAAATAAAAACTTTCTCATTCTACTTTTTAACTACTTTAAACATCAAAAGATTTGCCTTTCCCTTTCCTATTTCATGTATTTCTACTCCTTTATCTTTAAAAAAACTATTATCCACTTTATTTTGCATATCTTCTTTGGAGCAACCCGGATACACAAACGCTAATATGTATCTGTCATATTCACCTTGTACTAAGTTTTCCAGTTTGTTTTTATCGCCTTTGATACCGCCTTTATAAAAATTCAAAGTTCTCTTGTTGTCATTCCTGTCTTCGCCTATTAACAATGCTTTTAATTCTACCAGGTATTTTTTTCTTTCTGTTTAAAGAATATATCTACAGATTTCCATTTATCTTTATCTTTTTTAAAGCATTTTGAATATTCGCATTGAAATTCATCCGCCAACTTTTTCTCTTCAAAAAGTTCTAAAAGTTCACCTCGAAACCAATCTTCTATTCTTGTATGTTGCTTTGAAAATATTTCAAAATATTTCTCTTTTTTATTAAAATGATCCTCGATCTCTTTAATTATTCTTTCCATATTATTCCTCCTCCGAAGATAAAACGGCATTGTATATAATGCCGTTTAGGATGACAATACGGCATACGCAACAAAAAAAATGCTATAATAACCAAAATCTGCAAAAAAGGATGCGGCCCGCGGTTGAGGGTCGCTTATTTTAATTTATGAAAAGAAACGACGTAAGAAACGTAGCGATTATTGCCCATGTTGACCACGGCAAAACCACGGTTGTGGACTCGCTCTTAAAATTTTCGGGACAATTTGACGTAAAAAGCGATGAAGCCCAGGATGCCGTGCTTGATTCTAACCCGCTTGAAAGGGAAAGAGGTATAACAATACTCGCAAAATGCACTTCGGTAAACTATAAAGGCAATACAATTAATATAGTGGATACCCCCGGACACGCGGATTTCGGAAGCGAAGTGGAAAGGGTGCTTAAAATGGTTGACGGCGCGATACTTATGGTTGACGCGGCCGAAGGCCCTATGCCGCAGACAAGGTTTGTTTTGCGCAAAGCCCTGGCTTTGGGGCTGCGCCCGATAGTCATAATCAATAAAATGGACAAACCTTTTGCAACGCCCAGCAAAACCGTGGATGACGTTTTTGACCTGTTTATGAAACTCGGCGCAACGGACAGCCAGCTTGATTTCCCGATACTTTACGCTTCCGGGCGCGAAGGCTGGGCAAGCGAAGTTATGGAAGAAAAAGGAAAAGACATAGAACCCGTTTTTAAAACTATTCTTTCGCACGTTCCGCCTCCGGCCGCAAACGTTGAAAAACCGCTTCAAATGCAGATAACCATGCTTGATTACAACAACTTTTTAGGGCATGTAGGAATAGGAAGAATTTTAAACGGAACGGTCAGAAAAGGCCAGCCCGTGGCTTTGGCAAATGAAAAAGAAACAAAAATATCCAAAGCCGTAAGGATAGACAAATTTTCAGGCCTCGGAAAACATGAAGTAGAAGAAGCCAAGGCCGGAGACATAGTTTCTATAGCGGGGCTTGAAGGCGTTGAGGTAGGCGATACCGTATGCGGAATTTACGACGTTTTACCTTTGTCTCCGCTTACAATCGACGAACCTACAGTTTCTATGGAATTTATGGTAAACGATTCCCCCTTTGCGGGGCGCGAAGGCAAATTTCTTACAAGCAGGCATTTAAAAGCAAGGCTTGAAAAAGAAGCGCAGACCAATGTAGGGCTTAAAGTAGAGCCGCTTGAAGGCGAAGGCAAATTTAAAGTTTCCGGAAGAGGCGAACTTCATCTTACGATTTTGATAGAAACAATGCGCCGCGAAGGGTTTGAGCTTGCGGTTTCGTCTCCCGAAGTAATATATAAGGAGAAAAACGGAAAAATTTACGAGCCGATGGAATATCTTACTTTAGACATAGACGGCAAATATCAGGGAACCGTTTTTGAGATGGTCGGCGCAAGAGGCGCGAAACTTGAAAATATGGTCACCGAAGGCGAAAGCAGGATAAGGCTTGAATATATAATCCCTTCAAGAGCCTTGATCGGTTTTAAAAACGAATTTTTGACCGGCACCAGAGGCGAAGGCATTATGCATCACAGCTTTTTCGATTATATGCCGAAAGTAAATATTGACGATTTAAGAAAAAACGGCGTGTTTATCGCGCTTGAGCCGGGCAAAACAACGGCTTACGCGCTGGACAACCTGCAAAGCGGCGGAATATTTTTTGTCGATCCGGGCGTTGAAGTTTACGCAGGAATGATAGTCGGCCAAAATTCGAGAGATAAAGATTTGGTAGTAAACCCGTGCAAACTGAAAAAATTAAGCAATATGAGAAGCAAAGGCTCGGACGACGCGCCTATGCTTGTCCCGCCGGTAAAGTTCAGCCTTGAACAAGCGGTAGAATACATAGCCCCTGACGAACTGGCTGAAATCACCCCCGCCTCAATAAGGCTCAGAAAGAAAGAATTGAACCATTTGAAAAGAAAAAGAGCTTCTTCAAACGAAGCCGAGGAATAGCTGCGCTGCGCCTCAATACCTTTGCAGGGCAGGGTTTCATTTTAAACGCGGCTTCCCGAAACCGCCATTGAAAGGAAGGGCGGAGTCCTGACGAAGCAGCCCGGAGTTTTGCCTTGCTTGTCACCCTGCGGCGGCAATCGCCCCCCCGCAGGGTCTATGAATATTGCCGGCCTGTCGTAAATACATCTTTAAAACAGATGACATATTTCTAAAAATTTGCTAAAAGTATTGAATTATGAATAAAAATTTCACCTTATATACGGACTGCGCGAATTTCCCGCTGGACAGGCCGTGCAAATACCAAAAAAACGATAATATTACCTGCGATAATTGCGATAATTACACTGAATTGTCGCAGCCCCGGAATTCAACGAGAATTTTGATCATAAAACTCGGGGCTATGGGAGACGTTTTAAGAACTACTTTTATTCTTGAAGGCTTAAAACAGCTTTATCCCAAAAGCGAAATATCGTGGATCGTGAACAAAAAAAACTCGGCCGTGCTTGAAAACAACCCGCTTATACACAATATTGTCTATAATGACGAAAAAACTCTCGAATACCTTGCTTTAAACTATTTTGACATTGTTGTAAACCTTGATTTGGCGCCTGAAAGCCTTGCGCTTGCAAAACTTTCAAACCGGTCAAAAATTCTCGGTTACACCTTTGATAATAACAGGGACGTAATCTCTTCAAACGATTACGCGGCGGAGTGGCTGAAAATGAGCGCGTATGACGAGTTGAAAAAAGCCAATACCTATACGTACCAGCATTGGATGTCAAAAATAGTTGAAATACCCAAAGATAATTACGAAATCATAGTTCCGTTATCCGAAGAGTCCGTAAAAAAAGCGGAAAACTTTTTAAAAGAGAACAAAATAAGCGCGGATAAAAAGATTTTAGGCATAAATCCCGGGGCGGGAAAAAGATGGCCTTTGAAAAAATGGCGCACACAAGGCTTTATAAATACCGCTAAATATTTTGCGGGCAAAGGCCATGCGGTTTTGCTGCTGGGCGGAGCCGAAGACAAAGACGAAATGGACGCTATTCTTGCAAAAAAAATAAATAACGTTTATTCTACCGGCACGGACAATCCGATTCCCGATTTTTTTGCAATGATAAACCTTTGCGGCACGCTTCTTTGCGGCGACACTATGGCGCTGCATGCCGCGGCGGGGCTTAAAAAAAATATAGTCGCCCTGTTCGGCCCCACGTCGCTTGCGGAAATAGAGCTTTACGGCAGAGGGACAAAAATACGGTCGTCAAAAGAATGCGTGTGCTGTTATAAACAGAAATGCGATATTACCGACAACTGCATGGAAGGCATTTCGGACGATGAAGTTATAAAAGCAGTTGAAAAACGGATAGAAGATTAGCGGCTCGGAAGTCCGGCAACGGCCGAGTCTTTTACCGAACTGCTGAGCTGCCGAACTTCTGAACTTCCAAACCCAAAGGATTTAACATGAAAACAATCGCGATGATCCCCACATATAACGAAGCGTCTAACGTAAAGCAAATCGTAAACGACGTTTTGAACTGCGGAGCGCAGGACATCGAAGTTCTTATAGTTGACGATTTGTCTCCGGACGGGACATATAAAATCGTTGAGGAAATATCGAAAACGAATCCGAAAGTCCATTTGCTGCTCAGAAGAGAAAAAAGAGGGCGCGGCTTTGCGGGAAAAGACGGGTTTTTAAAAGCCCTTGAAATGAATGCCGATTATATACTTGAAATGGACGGCGACGGCTCGCATGCGCCGAAATATATCCCGGGTTTTATAGAAACGATAAAAACATGCGACGCGGTAATAGGATCTCGCTACGTTCAGGGCGGGAAAGACGAAGAACGGACGATGCTTCGCAGAGCGGTAAGCAACTTTTCAAGGCTTTACCTTGCTTTTGTTTTGGGCGTAAAAATAAAAGATCCGACTTCGGGATACAGAATGTTTAAAAAGGAAGCGCTGTCGGCTTTCGCGGATAAACTTCAGGCCGCAGACCCTTTCATAGTTACGGAAGTTTTATATCATCTTAAAAAAAATAAATTCAACGTGAAAGAATACCCGATAGAATTTCTTTCAAGAGTTTCGGGCGAATCAAAACTCCGTCCGTGGACTTTGATCAAATATCTGTTCAAAGTCCTTAAATTAAAAATAACGGGCTCGTAATATGAACTACAGATTATGGTTTTGGATAGTAAACTCCCTTACCGCCGCTTTAAGGTTTCTGTTTATAGGCAAAATAGGTTTGTCGGTAGATGAAGCGCATTACTGGGTTTACACGAAATTCCTTGACTTTTCATATTTCGACCATCCTCCCGTCATTGCTTACATTATAAAAGCCTCAACTCTTATTTTCGGAAACACAGCTTTTGCGGTGCGCTTTCCCGCGGTGGCTATTTTCTTTTTCACTTCATGGCTGTTTTACATATGCGTTGAAAAACTTTATAACGAAAGAACCGCTTTTGCGGGCGTTGTACTGTTAAACGTCCTTCCGGTATTTTCTTTTTTGGGTTCCGTCATTTCTATACCCGACTCCCCCCTGGCCTTGTTTTGGATTTCGGCGCTGCTTGCTTTTATACTGATAATCGAAACGAACGATAAAAAATACTGGTATATTTTAGGCGTCATAACCGGCCTTGCGATGCTTTCAAAATACAATGCGTTTATGATACCGGTTTCGATAACGCTTTTTTTAATTCTTTCCCCAAAACACAGGTTCTGGTTCAAAGAAAAAGAGCCGTATCTGGCTTTGCTGATTTCTCTGGCAATGTTTACGCCCGTAATTTTATGGAACATAGAAAACAACTGGGCGTCTTTCGGTTTCCAGATGAGGCACGGTTTGGGAAGCGGTTCGCTTAAATTTTCTTTTACCACGTTTTACCAGTGCCTCGGCGCGCAGGCCGGATATATATCGCCGCCGATATTTTTAGTTTTCGCGGGCGCCGCTTATTTATGCGTTAAAGAGGCGTTTGTAAAAAAAGACAGAACGGCGCTTATAATAGCCTGTTTTTCGCTGCCCGTTCTTATATTCTTTAATTTGGTGGCCACGTTTAACGAAATCCTGCCGCATTGGCCTGCTATGGGTTATCTGGTTTTGTCCGTATATGCGGTTCACGTTATGCTGAAATTCGAAAACGTCAAATGGTTCAAAATATACAATATTGCCGCGCTGTCGCTTACGGTTTTAATTATGGCTTTGGCTTACGCGCACATTATGTATAAGGTCATACCGGTAGAAAAATTCCTGCCGAAACAGCAGGCCGAAAAAATAAGGCATGGTATTCCCGAAGCGGAAAGGATAGACGTTACAAACGACGTTTTCGGATGGGAAGAGCTTGCTAAAGAAATAAGAAGCAGACTTGCAAAATATCCGCCGAAACAAAAACCTTTTATTTTGACGCACAAGAGTTATCTGGCAAGCCAGATAGCTTTCGCGGTGCCTGAAGCAAGAGTTTTCTGTTTCAGCGACAGAATAGACGCGTACGATTTATGGCAGAGAAATCTGCGGCCTTTGAGAAACAAAAACGCTCTGTTTATCTGTAACGATATGTTTTACTTCAATCCCGAAGAATACGAAACGGCTTTTGCTTCTTATTCCGAACCGTCGGAATTTCCCGTTCACAGAAACGGAAAAACTATCAGAAACTTCTTCTTTACCGAATGCAAAACGTTTAAGCCCGCAAACCTTCCGCAGCGGTACACGGCAAAAATTTTAGGCCCGAAAAAAGTAATTTTCGACGAACTGCTCCGTTTTGACCATGCGGCTTTTAAGTTTGTAAATTCGTCAATGAAGTGCGGTATTTTGGATTTTTACGTTTCGGTAATATCGTTTTGCGATTCGAAAAGTTTTAACATAATGCTTATATTCATACTTGTTCTGTCGGCGGCAATAATGTGGAACGACAAAAAAGACGGGTTCTGGACAAACATAGCGCTTCTTGCAAGCGTTATGGCAGTAGCCGCGGTCATAACATATTCTCTCAAAAGCTATTTCGAAAGGCCGCGCCCTATGTCATTTTTCGGCGATGAAAATGTCAATACGATTTACGAGCAGGTGCACAGAAATTCTTTCCCTTCGGGGCACACCCAGTCGGCCGTTGCGGCTTGCACTTTTATGTTTTTAACGGTAAGAAAATACTGGTACTGGTACGTATTTTTGGCTTTTGCCGCGGGTTTCGAAAGAATTTATGCGGGCGCTCATTTTCCGTCCGACGTATTGGCGGGAGCTTTAATAGGTTTTTTTACCGCTTTGATAATGGTAAAACTCTTCAAGAAATATTCCAAAATCTAAAAATCCGAGAGAAGAGTGTAGAGTGAAAGCATCTTCACTCTACACTCTTAAACTCTTCACTCTTTCCTTTCAGTTTAATTCCAAAACTTAATATCTACTCCGCCGTAAACCGTAAGCCCCGGCATGGGGTATCCGTTGACTATCTGATACTTGGCGTTTGCAATATTAAAGCCTTTTATCCAAAACGAAATTTCATCCGTAGCTTTATAAGCGGCGCCCAAATCTAAAGTTGAAAATCCGTTGTCTTTTGCGGTATTCAAAGCATTTTCATAATATTCGCTTTTATAGCCTGCCGAAGCATAAACCGTCAAAGAGCGCACGGGTTTTACTTCAAGCGTAAAATTTACGGAATGTTCCGGGCTAAACGCCAAAACGTTTCCTTTCAAACCGTCAGTCAAATTCTCGGATTTTAAAAGCGTATAATTGACCTGTCCTTTCAAAAAGCCGAACGGGCTGTATCCCGCGCTTACTTCCGCGCCGTACTGGCGGGCTTTATCCACATTTTGCGGAATAAAAAACGGATCGAACTCTATAAGGTTATCGCCGTTGATAAAATATCCCGTCGCGGACGCAAAATAGTTTTTGCCGGCATATTCCGCGCCGAAGTCTCCGGAAAAACCTTCTTCAGCCTTTAAATCCGGATTTGCTCCCCACGGGCTGTACAAATCGTTAAAACTCGGCGCGCGCCACACTTTGCCGGCATTTGCCGAAATTTTAAACTCTTTCGTAAAATTAAAAATTGCCGAAAGCGACGGCGTAAACACGCCTCCGAAAACGGAATTGTTGTCATATCTGACGCCGGGCAAAACCCTTAAATTTCCGAAAACGCCGTCATATTGCGCGTACATTCCGGCATTGTTTCTTGATTTGTCAACGGTCACGATGTCAACGGACATGCCGCCGTCCTGAGTGTTTTCATTTTTAAAGCTCTCGCCGTAAAATTCCGCGCCGAATAAAAAATCTTTCCATGTTAAGTCGGCCTGAGCGCCGTAAGCCGAAGCAGTCCATTTCGAATGATCCCAGCCCGCCGTTGAGTCATTGTATCCCGTATTGTTCGAAGCGTAGGCGGATACCGTAAAATTCGTTTCTTCGCCGCTAAAAATGTAGTCGGCTTTAAAATATCTGTTAAGGTCCCTGCGTCTGCCCGGATCCAGCCATTCGGTAGAACCGGGATAACCGAAATCCGTATTGTATGTGTTTGCGGACAAAGCAATCTTTGAATTGTCCGAAATGTTTACCGAACCGTTAAACAAAAGGTTTGTTCCGGTAAAATCCGAATTTTCGCGGTACCCTTGCGTCTGATATAAAGAACCTGCGAAAAATATCGCGGCTTTATCGGTATAAT
>JAISVT010000020.1 GCA_031271405.1 Candidatus Endomicrobium macrotermitis
TAAACTACCGCGGCGATCCATTTTTTGAATACGAAAAAGAAAACAAAGACCGCAGCCGTTACGGCTATAAGAAAGAACACGTCTTTCACGCTTACAGTCAAAACGTTTCCCCACATCAGAGACAGAGCCTCGTAAGAGCTTATGCCGGCTTTGCCGATAAGCAAAAACGCCAAAGCAAGCATAAAAGAAAATAAAATGCCCATAAAGACATTCGGCGAAAAATCGCCTTTTTCGGCCGCAGGCCCGATAAAAAACGACGAAACGACGCATACCGCTGCCGCGGATAAGACCGGACTGATTCCCGCAAGTAATCCCAATACCGCTCCGGCAAACGCGGCGTGCGCCATGGTTACGCCTACAAAAGGAATATTGAGAAGATATACCCACGTTCCTATTATCCCGCACGCCAGGCCGGTAAACAGCGAAGCCGTAAGAGCTTTTACAAAAAAATAATCCGTTAAGAATCCCATACTCACAAATTCTCCGAAATACCCGAATTTTCAAGCCGTATGATTTTTTTGCAAAAAGCCGGAACGCAGCTCAAATCGTGCGTGACCATAATGCATGTAAATTTGAATTTTTTATAAAGTTTTTCGATTAGCTTTAAGAAATCTTTTTTCGACTCGCCGTCAAGGCCTGCCTGCGGCTCGTCCAAAAAAATTATGCGGGGGCGCTGGGCTATTACGCGCGCTATGGAAACTTTTTGGGATTGTCCGCCGGAAATTCTGCCTACGGAAGAATTTATGATATTTCCTATTCCGGCAATTTTTAACGCGTTTTTTACTATAGCCGCGTCTTTTTTTGAAAATTTTTCCGTCAGCCCGTTTTTGGCATATCTGCCTACCGAAACGGCTTCGAAAACCGAAAGAGGGCATGTTTTTTGGGAAACGTTGTTTTGCGGAACGTATCCTATAACGCTTTTATCCGTTTCTTCCAAACGTATTCCGAAAATTTTCACGCAGCCCGAATATTTATAAATGCCGCACAATGTTTTTATCAGGGTGCTTTTTCCGGCTCCGTTTGCGCCCGTTATAACCGTAAAACTCCCCTCTTCTATTTTCAAATTTATGTTTTTTAAGATTGTTTTTCCGGAAAGGACAGCCGAGAGGTTTTCGGTTTCGACGGCAATCATTTTAACGCTGCCTTTTTGATTCTCTCAACGTTGTCTTTGAGGGTATTTATGTAAGATTTGCCTAAAACGAAATTGCTTATAACGGCCTGCTTTGCCCCGAGATTAAGCGCAAGCTCCCTGCCCGTAGACGTGCCGTTTTGCAAATTGTCTATAACGATCTTTACGCCGTTCTTTTTGCCGGAGTTTATAAGGAAGGCGAGTTTTTTTGCGGTAAGGTCTTCGGCGTTTCCGTAAACGCCGACAACGTCCAAACCGAAACTTTCAAGAAAATCGCGTATTTTATCGTTGCAAATAACTTTTTTGCCGTAAACCGGCGTAAGTTCTTTAGCGGCTTTTTCAGCGGCAAACTTGACGTTATATACGTATTCGGTATAATTTTCTTCGTAATATTTCCGGTTTTCGGCGTCCATGTAAGAAAGCATATTTTTTACTTCTTCCGCGGCGCGCATATTGATGTAGGGCACCATCCAGTTCCCTTCGGTTTCCATAACTTTATAAATCCTGCCGAAATCGCCCGCTTCGAGTTTTATTTTCTTTATCCACGTTTCCCATTTCAGGCTTAATATAAGGTTGCTTTTCGACACCCTTTCTATCGCCGAAGGCGCGGGGTCGTAATTTGAAGGGCATGAAATCGGCGGGATGATAATTTCAACGTTGACTTTGTTTCCCCCGACGGCTTTAACAAGTTCCCCTATATTCGAATTTGTGACGGTAACAATTATTTTTGTCTTATTCGGATCCGAAAACGGAGCGGCCGAGGCGCTTGAAACGGCAAAAAGCAGGATCAACAGAAAATTCATTTTTTTCATAATTGTATTATAGCATACGGCGTTTTTATTGTCATTTTAATCTTAAAATTTGTACTTCGCCCCTAAAGTATAAGTTGCTCCCGGCATCTCATATATTGCGGCTTGCCCGAAAGAAACTATAAACATCCTGTATTTTTGATCGGTGAAATTATCGGCTGCGGCAAAAACGGAAAATACGTCGGTAAAATTATAAACGGCTTTAGCGTTAAAAACGTTAAAATCGCTGAATTTCGCCGCATTATTATCGCCGGCATGATAATCAAACGCCAGCATGCCGCCTACAGAAAAATCAAACCTGCTTATACGGTAATCCGCGGACAAGTCAATTTTATTTTTCACTATCCCCTGGGTCAGATCTCCCGGATCAAGATATGAATACCCCGCAAAAACTTTTAATCCGTCAATAATTTCTTTTTTTACCGAAAATTCCATGCCTTTAAAGACGTATGAGCCTGAATTTCTAAACTCCTGCGCAACGGGTATTCTTCCCGGAGCGAAAACCGTACGTATAATATTGTCTCCGTTAATGACAAAAGCCGAAACGTCAAAATCCGTTTCAAAATATTTGGAATTAACCCCGATTTCGTAATTATCCTGCGTTTCGGGCTTTAAGCCGGGATTTCTCGGAGGCGTCGTATAAAGCTCATTAATATACGGAGCTCTAAAGCCTCTGCTGTAAGTCAGGCGGGCCGTAATCTTTTCGGAAAACGAGTAATGCGCTCCGGCGCGCGGAACGAACGAATCCCCGGAAATCTCATCATAATTATATCTGGCTCCGGCAAGAATTTTTGCTTTCGAAGTCAGAGCGTATTCGTCCAGCGCGAAAACGGCAAATTCGCTTTTTTTCCATTCTCCTCTGGGCATCATGGCCGGCGGAGCCGCAGCCGCTATAACTTTTCCGTCGGAAAGCCTGTATTCGGCTCCATACTTTAAAGTATTGTTTTCAACCGATTCGTCCGTAAAATGGGCGAATATTCCGTAAGTTGAATCTTTCGAATGAAATCCGTCCGAAAATTCATGCTCGCCGAAATCTCCGAAAAACAAAACTTCCATATCTCCGGATATGAAATTTCTTTTATATTTTACGTCTGCGCCGCCTCTTTTAAAATTATATTCTCTTGCCGCCAAACCCGTTACTCCGCCGAAAGGAGCGGTTCCGGGCTCCAATTCATCTCCGGCAAAATATTTTCCGCCTGCGATTATTTCGCTTACATCGTCTATTTTATAAGCAAACTTCAGATAATAATCGTCCGCATTATATCCGGAATTTTTCAGATACCCGTCGCTTGAAGCTTTATTTGCGGAAAACTGATACATAATCCTATCGCTTAAACCGCCGATATTTACAAAATATCTTTGGGTATTGTAAGTTCCGTAAGAAGCCGAAACCTCCCCTTCAAACGGTTTTTGCGGTTTTTTGGTAGTCACTTTTACCAATCCCCCGAGAGCATCTCCGCCGTACAGTACCGAATCGGGAGTTTTTATAACTTCTACCGAGCCGATGTTTCCCGAAAGCAATGTCTGTGAAACGGCGCATCCGTAAACGGAAACCGTTTCCGGCCTTCCGTCTATAAATAATCCTATCTTTCTAAAACTGTCTCCGATTCCCCTTATGCCGGCATCCGATTTTATGCCTGACGCGGCTTTTGTGACAAATACTCCCGGTACGGCCGAAATCAAAGCAAGCATTGCCGGCGTATTTTTATTTTCAATTTCCTTTTCGGAAACTATATTCCGAGACAAAAATTTATCCGAGCCGCCCGATCCCGTTTTTTCAAGCGACAAATACGCGTCCTGCGCAAACAGCGCGGAGTTAAATACGAAAAAAGAAAGCAATACGGCAAAAAGTTTGTTCATACGGTTATCTCCCGGAATTTAGTAACACGTAATATTACATAATTAAAATTCGTAACACAAGGGCTTTTAAGAAAAGGCGTTGTCAACGGCAGATATAGAAGTATTTGCAGTTCAGGCAGTTTTCTTTGTCGTTTTCGTCAAACTCAAAACTTTCGCCGGAATTAATTTCTTCCAGAATTTCTTTTACCGCGTCAATGCAGCCGGAATATATTTTACCGTCAGGCGGAAATTCGACGATTTTCGCTCTTTTCACGTCGTAAAGAGCAATTTGCGAAACGTTAAACGCCCCTGAATTTTCAAATATGTATTTATATAAAGGAAGCTGCAGAGACTTTACCGCTTTTTTTATGTTCTTCCTGCTTCCCGCGGAAATCAATTCGTCAAACTTCGCAGATACGATGGAATCGCCGGCATTGCCGGTTTTATAATCGTATATGCCGTACGAACCGCGGGATTTGTCTATTCTGTCTATAAAACATTCTATTTTGTATTTTCCGGAGCCGGCCTCGATTTCGGAAACGTACTTCTCTTCGCATTTGAAAATTATTCCGTAATCTCTTGTTTTTTCGTAAGCCAAAAGCCTTTCCATTCTGTATTCCAAAACTTTTTTTATCAAAAAAGCGTCTTCTCTGGATTTCATATCCGGCGAATTGTCAAAATCGCCGAGAAGTTTTTCGAGATAGTATTTCTTGAATTTTTCCGTGCGGATTTCTTCCGGCGCCGTATTTTCCCGGAAAACTCCGCTCAAAAACTTATGTATGAAAGTTCCCATATCGCTTTGAGAAACTTCTTTGCCGACTTCTATATTTTCATCAAGCCCTAAAACGTATCTGAAATAAAACCCCAGCCGGCAGCGCAGATACGCGTCTATTTTCGTATGTGAATACGTCATATTTTTTAAAAACGCTTTTACCGCGCCGGTTTTTTCATAAGCGTTTTTTTTCATACCTCCGGCCGGCGGCTTTGACAGAACAAACTTTTTGGCTTCAGCGCAGTTTATGTCTTTGCTTAAAAACTGCTTTTGCCATATCAAATCTTCCGCAAACCTGCTTCTCTCGTCTTTTTCATTATCGGAATATATCAAACTTAAGTTTTTTGAGCATGCTATAAGCCTTTGAAAATGATAAGACTGTATTTCAAACTCTTTTTTCGCCATTTCTATGCCCAGCGAAAACATTATGTCTTTAGGCACGAGAGGAAATTCTTTGGTTACCGCCGGGAAAGAAGAATCGTTCATCGCAACGATGTACACGTTGTCAAAAGATAAATTTCTCGATTCCAAAATCCCCAATATCTGCAAGCCTTTCAGCGGAGAGCCCGGCAAAGCTATTTTCTTGTTTTTCAGCACATCTTCAAAAATATTAAGCATTTCTTCGAACCCGAACCTTGCATTTGCGACTTTCCCGCATTTCAGATCCCGCGCGGCGGAGATTAAAATTTCCAGCGCTTCTCTGTCGAGAGGATAGCTTTGAATCACGCTCATGGCCGAAACTTTTTCAAGAAATCCCGTAACAGTTTCCGACAAAGCGTTAAGGGTATCCGGTTTTTCCCAGTCAACAAACAAAGTTTTAAAAATGTCTTCCAAAACGCCTTTCAATTTTCCGGCAGGCAGATGTTTCCAGGCTCCCGCAACCGCGCCGCCCGCGTCTTTTAACAGTTCGCCGTGGTTCAGTATGTCTTCAAAATCAATAAAAAGTTTTCCCGAAAGAGAGCCTTTTGACGACAAATCCAAAGCTTTTTCGATTTTATGCGCGATAATTCTCGATACGGACGCGTCCGCGAAAAATCTCATATTTTTAACCAAAGGGTTCGTCAAAACGCTTACGACGTCTTTCGCGTAATAACTTTTACCTTTTCTGGACAGCTGCGCGCGCATTACGGATTTTACAAGCGAAAAAACCGCGGTTTTAGACGCCGGATAACCTGCCGAAACGTTATAATTTCCGGTAATTGCGGAAATCTCGGCGACTACCGACTGTATCATTTCGGGCTTGGGAACGATAACCGCGGTTTTATCGTATTCTTTTTCGGGAACGGCCTTTATCAGGTTTTTCAGCAGAACCGCCTGCGATTGGTCGTCGTAAGCCGAATAGACGTTTAACGTAAATTTATTTT
>JAISVT010000063.1 GCA_031271405.1 Candidatus Endomicrobium macrotermitis
GGGCTTTTTTCGATGCCCGTCGGTAAAATAGCCGAAATACACGTTTCAAGCGGCACAACGGGAAACCCCGTGGTTTCCGGTTATTCCAAAGAAGATATAGACCTTTGGGGCGAAGCCGCCGCGCGTTCGATAGCGTGCGCCGGCGGAAAACCCGGCGACATCATACAGATAGCTTACGGGTACGGCCTTTTTACGGGTGGTCTCGGCCTTCATTACGGGGCTTTGAAAATCGGCGCGGCTATTATGCCGATGTCTTCGGGACAAACAAAACGCCAGATAAAACTTATGAACGATTTTAAGCCCAAAATTTTGGCCTGTACGCCGAGTTTTGCATTGTATATGGGCGAAGAAGCGCACGCTATGGGATTTAAACCCGAAGATATTTCGTGGGAAATCGGGATATTCGGCGCGGAACCCTGGACAATCGCGCTTCGCGACGAAATAGACAAATCTTTGGGTATGCTTGCCACCGATATTTACGGCCTTTCGGAAATCACGGGGCCGGGAGTGGCGCAGGAATGTCATTTAAGAGACGGGCTGCATATGTGGTCGGACGTTTTTTACCCCGAAGTAATCGACCCCGTGACAAATGAACCCGTCAAGGAAGGGGAAGTCGGAGAACTTGTGATAACAACGCTTACAAGAACCGGAATGCCGCTGCTGAGGTACCGCACAAGAGATCTTGTCTCCATAAATAACGAACGCTGTCCGTGCGGGAGGACTGCTCCGAGAATTTCGAAAATAAAAGGCAGGACGGACGATATGATAATAGTGCGCGGGATAAACGTTTTCCCCACGCAGATAGAATATGCGCTGCTTCAGATCGAAGAATCGCTGCCGAATTATCAGATTGTCGTGGACAGAGCCGCGCACGGTTTGGATACCATAGAAGTTCAGGTAGAAATAGACCAGAAGTTTTTCTCGGACGACATAGATAAACTCGAAGCCGTAAAAAATAAAATCAAAAAGAGCATTGAAAATACCATTTTAGTCGGAGTGACCGTAAAACTTGTCGAACCGAAAACGATTGCAAGAAGCGAAGGCAAAGCCAAAAGGGTAATCGATAACAGGAAGATTTAATTCGGAAAGGAGACTGAAATGTCACTATTTGAAAAAATCAAATCGTTATTTTGCGGCTCCGGAAAATGCGCAGGCAAAAAGAAAGAAGAGCCGAAAGAAAAAGATACGCTTTCGGAAACCGATCTGGACGGGGACAGCAGCGTTCAGCAATTTGAAGACGACGGCGCGGAAATCGAAGGCGCCGACGCCGTTGCGGAAGAAATTACGGAAAGGCCGATGAAAGAATAACCGGGAAAAGCTCCTGCCGTTGGCGCACTTACATATCAAAACTATTCGGCATTGCCTGAATCCGGTGATTTTAAGAATTCTGCCGTTCGTACGGATAAACCTTTTGCGGCTCTGCGGCTTGTTGTTTTAGCAATTGCCGTTTCGATTTTTACGGAAACGGATTACGGCTTTAAGCTTGGAGATTTGGAAAAATTCGGCGAAACGGCAAAAGCGGTTTTTTCCGGTAACGGACAATAAAAAACGTCAAACAACATAAACGGAGGAATAAAATGAAAATCACGCAGGTGTCGGTGTTTATAGAAAATACGAAAGGCAGGCTTGCGAATCTATGCGATTTGCTGGGTAAAAACGATATAGACATCAAAGCGCTTACGCTTGCCGAAAGCAGCGACTTCGGGATAGTGAGGTTTATTGTAGAAGACGCGGATAGAACTTTGGGAATCGTTAAAGACAGCGGCTATATAGCTTCGATCGCGCATATTGTCGCCGTAGAGGTAAGCGATACTCCGGGCGGTCTTGCCGCGGTTTTGAAAGTTCTTTCGGATAACGATACGGACATAAAATATATGTACGGTTTTGTCGAGAAAGCGTCTGATAAAGCTCTGATGGTTTTTAAGTTTGCCGACATAGATAAAGCCATAGGCATTTTGCAGAATAACAAAGTCCCGATAGTTTCGAAAGAGACGATTTTTAAGGACAAATAACAATTAAAAACATGACGCAGCGGCAGTTTTTGCTTATTGCTAACCGGAGGTTTAAATGTATAAAGATAAAAAAATCGCGGTCATAGGCGTAAACGGCGACCCCGGCAAATACGGGTTTAAAATATTTAACTCTCTGCTTGAAGCGAGGTTTGACGTTTTTGCCGTAGGCATAAGAGGCGGAACAGCCGCAGGGCATACAATTTATAAAACTTTAAAAGATTTACCCGCAAAGCCGGATGTGATAGTTACGGTTGTCCCTCCGGTAGGCACCGATAAAGTTGTCGGCGACGCCATAGCTTTAGGAATAAAAGAAGTCTGGATGCAGCCCGGTTCGCGTTCGCCGGAAGCCGTTGAAAAAGCGAAAGCCGCGGGAATGAAAGTAACGGATTACGGATGTTTTATGGTGGCAAACGGTATTTGGTAAAGGATAATCCGCAAAACGATAAGAAATTTTTTATGCGTACCTCAGATATTCTTATGAAAAGCCCGGAGAACTTAAAAAAAGCCGGGTACGATTATGCGGCAGGGGCGTTGCCGGGTTAGGAATGTGCCGAAGGGCGGGGTTACGGGGGCTGAATGAAAATTGAAAGATTTAAAGCCGTATTGTTCGATATGGACGGCGTGATAGTCGACACTATGCCTTATCATTTTATTTCGTGGTTTGAAATTTTAAAACGCTACGGCGTGCGGGTTTCGCCTATGACGGTTTTTGAAATGGAAGGAGCGAAGTGGGGCGCGGTAATAGAGTTTGCCTATAAGCAGGCCGGAAAAAAATTAACCGCAGGACTTGCCGACAAAATCCGTTTTGAAAGGGAAACAATTTTTAATAAGTATTTTAACAGGTATGTTTTTGAAGGCATTCCGGAGTTTATAAAGAGTTTAAAAAAGCAGAGCATTTTGACGGGGCTTGTAAGCGGCTCGTCTTTGGAAGAAGCAAAAAGGTTTCTGCCGAAAAGCATATACGGTTTGTTCGACGTTATTGTAACGGGCGATATGGTAAAACACTCGAAGCCCTATCCCGATCCGTACCTTACCGCGGCAAAAGAGCTGGGCATTTCCGCGAAGGAATGCCTGGTTATAGAAAATGCGCCTTACGGCATAAAAGCGGCGAAAGCGGCGAAAATGCATTGTCTGGCGGTAGCGACCAGTCTGCATAAAGATAAACTTAAAAAAGCAGACCGGGTTTTTGAAACGCACATGGAGCTGTACGGGTATTTGAAGCACTAAAAACGGAGGGAGTATGAAAAAAGTCAGCAGAGGGTATGTGTACTTTTTCGGCGCATTGGGCGGTTTGCTGTTCGGCTACGATACCGGCGTAATTTCCGGCGCTATACTTTTTATCAAAGCGGACATGGCATTGACGGCGTGGCAGGACGGTATGGTCGTAAGCGCTATATTGCTTGGCGCGATAATCGGCGCCGCGGTCATAAGTTCTCTCTCGGACAAGTTCGGGCGCAGGAAAATGGTGCTGCTTGCCGCTTTCATATTTGCTTTAGGCGCCGTTTTGTCGGCTGTCGCGGGCAACCCTGCGGTTTTGATAATTTCAAGAATAATTTTGGGACTTGCGGTAGGCGGCGCGTCCGCTTTGGTGCCTTTGTATCTTGCCGAAATGGCGCCAGCAAAATCCAGAGGGACTCTGTCGACGTTAAACCAGCTGATGATTACGATAGGAATTTTATCGGCATATATCGTTAACCTCATTTTTGCCGACTCTGCGTACGGATGGAGAATAATGCTCGGATTTGCGGCTATCCCCGCTGTAATTTTATTTGTCGGAACTTTATACCTGCCCGAAAGCCCCAGATGGCTGATTTGCAAAGGTGATGAAAATGAAGGCGCGGAAATATTAAGAGCATTAAGGAGCCACGGCGCGGAACAGGAAATTTCAGACATAAAAGACGCCTGCGCAAAAGAAAGCGGCGGTTATAAGGAACTGATGGAGGCATGGATACGCCCTGCTTTGATTATCGGCATAGGGCTTGCCATGCTTCAGCAGTTTATAGGCTGCAATACCGTTATTTATTATGCGCCGACGATATTTTCGGCTATAGGTCTCGGTAATTCCTCGGCGATACTGAGTACGGTCGGCATCGGCGTTTTAAACGTTTTGGTAACGGTATTGGCATTGTTCGTTATGGACAAAATAGACCGTAAAAAAATGCTTATTATAGGAAGCGCGGGAATGGCGGTGTCTTTGACCGTTTTGGGAACCATGAGCAGATTTATAGACTCGGCTTCGGCAGACGTACATGTAATGGCGTACATTACTTTGACGGCGATATGCGTGTATATTTTCTTTTTCGCGCTTACATGGGGGCCTGTTATGTGGATTATGATAGGCGAAGTTTTCCCGCTGAAAGTGCGCGGATTGGGCGTAGGAGTATCGAGCGTTGCAAACTGGACTGCAAATTTGCTTGTAGCTTTGACTTTCCCGTTTTTTCTGGAAAAAATCGGATATTCGCTGTTTTTGGTTTTTGCAGTAATAGCGGTATTTTCAATAATATTTGTGAAATTTAAAGTTTTTGAAACCAGAAGAAGGTCTTTGGAAGAAATAGAAGCAGTCTTGTATAATAAAGCGAAAAAGGCTTAGAACGGCAAGGCCTCTTCGCGTATAGATGCATAGCAACGGCAAGGGTAACAATGCCGCCTGTTGTCATTCCCGAAATTCGTAATCGGGAATCCACGGTTGCTGAAAATGGTTTTTATTCCTTGCGCCGTTTAGCAGCTTGGGAACAGCGGGGCCGCTTCGCGGTGAGGATTGGAAGTTCAGCAGCTTTTGTCTGTGATTTTAAAATGAGCGGGAGAATAAAATATGGAAAAATATTTGAAAGTTTGTTTATCCGTTGCGGTTTGTTTCTGTTTATTTGCAGCGCCGGTATTTGCCCGTGATTCCGGTGAACAGAAAGCAAAAGAAATTCTTACAAAATCTATAGCGGCGCCGCAGCAGGCTTTTTCGGACGCTAAAACCATTTACGTTAAAAGCGTTCAAATGGCAAATCTGTCCTTTAAAAAAATGCCCGCCGCGCCGGGGGCAAGCGGAGTACCCGCCGATATTATCGATGATAAAACCGAGCAGGAATATTGGAAAGAAGGAAACAAGTACAGAATCTCTACATATAAAAAAAATGCGGAAACGCATTGTATTTTTGACGGCAAAACTCTTACGACTTTGTCGAATACGGCTCCGAAAAAGCAAGAAGAAATTACGGAAAAAGAAGCTAAAGCGTTTGAGATTGCAAATACCATACAAAATGACCAAAGAGCTATTAACCCGATGCTTACATATGAATTTCTCGGTACCGAAAAAACAGGCGGGTATGATTGCAATGTCGTTCAGACGGCAATTGTAACCAAAGACGCTAAAACCGGCAAGAAAAAGGAAGATTGGAAAACGCGTTATTTTATCGACGAAAAGACCGATGTTGCCGTTGTTATTAAAGCCGAAATCACGGGACTCGGCGACAGTATAAACGAAGTCAAAAAAATAGAAAAAATCGACGGAAAATTTGTTCCGGTTCTTATCGAAAGCACTATGGGAAATATGGGAAAAACCGTAATAACTTACGAAGAAGTAAAAGTAAATCAACCTATCGGGCAGGAAATTTTTGACGAGTCGAAAGTCTTGGCGAAACCGGGCAAAAAACAAGGAAAATAAATACGGAATTATCCCATTATGAGCATTAGTAAAGTCCGTCATCCTGCGCGTAGCCGCAGGATCTATAAATAACGGCTTTTCTATAGACCCTGCGGGAGACTTCGTCTCCGCAGGGTGACAACTGCCTGTCGGGGGATAATTCAGAATAAATATAAACGCCGGGCGTAAAATCAAATAAATAATTGAAAAATCAATAAGTTTTTATATTTATAAAAAGTTTCACGTGAAACAAAACAGCAGAAGATTAGATGCATTGATGCACGGAAGCCGAGAGAGTAAAAGCCGTTGCTATGCGTCCAAGCGTCTGTGCATCTGATCTTCCGAACGAAGTTTTTGCATGAATAGAATTTTATTAATAAATCCCCCTGTTTACGATTTTGCCGCATTTGACCTTTGGTCTGCACCCCTCGGGCTTTTATATTTGGCATCCATACTTAAACATCAGAATTGCGAAGCCGATATTCTTGACTATATGGACAGATACGGCAGCGCTTACTCTCTCTCTTATCGCGGAGAGGGTGAGGCGGAGTCCCGGGCGAGGGCTTTGTCTTTATACGGATGCGGTCATTACATCAAACAAAAAGCAGAAACTCCCGAAGTTTTAAAACATATCCCCCGCAACTATTCCCGTTACGGCTTGCCTAAAGAACTTGCCGTTAATTATTTAAGAGGGCTTTGTCCCCCGGATTTGATAATTGTTACTTCCGTGATGACATATTGGTATCCGGGAGTTTTTGAAGCCATACAAACCGTCAAAGAAATTTTTCCGGATACCCCTGTTGTTTTAGGCGGCGCATATGCGACTCTTTGTCATGAGCATGCGCAAAAAAGCGGCGCGGATTACGTTTTACAAGGCGGTTTTGAAAATTTAAAAGCGATTTTTAAAGCGAAAAACGCGAGAATTGCGATTCCTTGCACTTTTTCGGACTATCCCATACCTTACTACCCCCCAAATCAAAATAGAGGCTATGCGGTTTTGAGGATTTCCGCGGGCTGTCCGTTCAAATGCAGTTATTGCGCGCAGGATATTTTGTCCGGAGGGAAATTTGTTTCCAAACCGGCAGAGAATGTTTTTAAAGAAATCAAAGATTTCGCGGACAGGGGAATTAAGAATATAGTTTTTTATGATGACGCGCTTTTGTATGACAGAGAAAGGCTTATCAAACCTTTATTAAGAAAAATAATAGAAAGTAATCTGAAAATAAATATTCATACGCCGAACGGTTTGCATTTAAGATATTTGGATCTAGAAACGGCAAGGCTTATGAAAAAGGCAAACTTTGTTATGCCCAGATTCAGCCTTGAAAGCGCGGACGCGCGCATACAAAAAGAGACCGGCGCGAAAATTACAAATGAAGGTTTTGAAAATGCCGCTGCAATGCTTAAAGAAGCCGGATATAAAAAAGGGGAATATTTGATATACTTATTAATAGGTATGCCCGGGCAAGCTTTGGAAGATGCGGAAATGTCAATAAAGTATGTGCATAAATTCGGCGCGAAAGTTTCGCTGTCGGAATACTCGGTAATACCCGGCACAAAAGATTTTGAACGGCAATTACAAAATGCGAATTGCGAATTACGGTTGAACGGCAAGGACTTTGCAAACGAACCGCTGCTGCATAATAAATCCGTTTATCCCCTGTTTGACGTCAAAGACTGGAACGAGATCCGCCGTATAAAGAACCTTGCAAAAGAATTAAATAGTTTGTTATAATGTCGGTTCCGTTGTTTTATGCGCTAAAATGCAGTGCTGCATTTTGGGGGAGCGCTGCGCCGGCTTCTCCGCTCATAGACGCGTTGATGCGGCGAACGGCAGCGGCAAAACCGGCGGTATTTTTCTGCCGGGATTTATTGAAGAGACGTTATTCTTCTAATAGGTTTGCGTTAAAGGCTAAAAGTTTCACGTGAAACAATAATATAAGAAGATTAGAAGCATAGTAAAAATGAAAGTTGTTATTGTGCGTCCGCGCATTCATACATCTAAGCTTCCGGAACGGAGTTATCATGAGCAAAGTCATTGCAATTGCAAATCAAAAAGGCGGGGTAGGCAAAACCACCACGGCAATTAATCTGGCGGCAAGCCTGGCGCAGTTGGGTCAGGAGTGTCTGCTTATAGATATGGATCCGCAAAGCAATACCACAAGCGGTTTGGGTATAGACCAGCGCAATATAGAGAAAAACATATATAATGTACTGATAGATGAAATAGCTTTGGAAGATATACTTCATAATACTGAAATTGACTGGCTCGACATTGCTCCCGCAACTGCCGATTTAAGCGGCGCGGAAGTCGATTTGGTAAATATGTCCGACAGAGAAAAAAAGCTGAAAAACGCCTTGGAGAAATTCCACAAAGTATATAAATACATCATTATAGATTGTCCCCCGTCTTTAGGCCTTCTTACCATAAACTCTTTAGTGGCAGCCGATACGGTTATAATCCCTATGCAATGCGAATTTTTTGCTTTGCAGGGCTTAAGCCAGCTTTCAAAAACGATTTTCGCGCTTATGCAGGATTATAATTTAAGCCTTGACGGCGTATTGTTTACGATGTTTAACTCGCAGACAAATCTTTCGCATCAGGTAGTTGAAGAAGTGAAGAAGTTTTTCGGCGATAAAGTTTACGATACAAAAATCCCCAGAACCATAAAACTTGCCGAAGCTCCCAGTTTCGGAAAACCGGTTTTATTATATGACCCGCACGGCAAAGGCACTCACGCATATATGGACTTCGCGAAAGAATTCCTCCAAAGGCAAAGCGCAGAGTAAGAATACAGGACATATAAAATGGAATTTTTCAACGAACAAATGTTATTTTCCGGAAAAGATACGGTTGAAATACCCTGCGCAAACAAAAGAGCTGTGGAGTTAGTGAGGTTTATAGCAGTATTTTTAGCTGCAGCACTGTTCGTTCCGGTAATAATTATTTTACCGGCTTTCCCGATAAAAGATTTAGCGGAGCATAGAAAAGGGCTGTTATTGATATTCGCGGCTGTCGGGGCAGTGTATATTTTCTTAACCAAATTAATAATACTTTCATTGTACGGAAAAAATAAATTTATATTCGAATTCAATAATGAGGGTTTTATAGCTGGCGGCAAAGCAATTAAGTGGGCTGATATGCAGGCAATATCTTACGGCGAGTATTCTTTGCGAAGAAGAAATGATTCTTATTATATCACGATTTATTACGAACAAATAGCAAAAGAAAAGATAACAAAAGATGTATTAACAAAACCGGAAACCGGAAAAAGTGATGTCAAAGATAAGTTTTTTGCGGAAATAACCAAGGGTATTATTTTGAAAATGAATTCGGAAAAAGCCGCAAAACTTATAGCGGATAAGTTTTATCAATATTACGGTACTTCGCAAGGACTTATGCTTAAAAAACAGCTGCCGGTGATTTCGTTTTTGAAAGGCTTCGATTACAAAATAGAACAGATTTCCGGTAAAGGCGTTTTGCAAAAAGACACGGTTCAAAGCGAAGGCAGTTCGATTCAAATCCCAAATATGTTCAGATAAAGCGGCAAATTCAATAACGGAGAAAATAAGATGCAGAAAAAAGCTTTAGGCAGAGGACTCGAATCTTTAATACCGTCGCTTGCGGCAAATAAGGCGCCGGCAGGGGAAGCGGTTGTAACAATACCTTTAAATAAAATAAAACCCAACAGGTTTCAGCCCAGAAAAAATTTTGATAAAACAAAACTTCAGGAATTGGCAGACTCCATAAACCGCCACGGCCTTGCGCAGCCTATTTTGGTCGCGCCTTCCATTGCGCCCGGCGAGTATGAAATTATAGCAGGCGAACGCCGCTTCCGCGCTTCAAAACTTGCCGGCAAAAAAGATATAAAAGCCATAGTGCAGAAATCGGCAGACGATAAGCAGCGTTTTGACATAGCGTTAATAGAAAACCTGCAAAGGCAGGATCTGGATATTATAGAAGAAGCAAAGGCTTTTAAAAAGCTTATAGAAGAGTTCGGCCGCACGCATGACGAAGTAGCCGAAATAGTCGGCAAAGACAGAGCCGTAGTATCCAATACGGTAAGGCTTTTAAATCTTCCGGAAGATATTCAGATTTTGATAACGGAAAACAAAATTTCCGCAGGCCACGGCAGAATGCTTGCCGGCATTGAAGACGAAGGCGAGCTCCGCGCTATTGTAGAACAAATTTTAAGCGATAAGCTGTCTGTAAGGGCAACTGAAAAAATAGTTTCTGACGTCAAAGTTAAAAAAGGGACAAAACCGCAAAAAAAACAGGAAATAGAGCTTATACATTTGCAGGAAGAAATTCAAAGGAAACTCGGCACAAAAGCGAATGTTTCCGGAACCAGCAAAAAAGGGAAAATAGAAATTTACTATTATTCTTTGGAAGATTTGGAACGCATAGCAAAAGAACTTAATTTTAAAATATAAAAATATGTTGATAAATAAGCATTTAGTTTTTCTGAAAAAATTGCTCTTTCAAAAAATAGCAAAATATGTTTTAAAAAAATGATTGAAAAATCAACTGATAATTCAAAATGGCCAGGATTATGTTAAGTAGAAACGCATAAAAACCGCGCTTGTGAATAAGCTGTTGATAACATTGACAATATAGAGTTGCTTTTTAGATATTTTTGTACGTTCTAAACGCCTATATTCTGCCGTAAAAGGAGTTTCAATGTTAAAAAAACTGTTTATTTTACCGGTTTTGTTTGTTGTTTGCGCATCAGTGCGTATTAACGCTGAAATTGAGGTTGACGATCAGATCATCATAACGAAAAGCCGCATACAGGATAGAAAAATAATCATAACCGACAACCTCGGCAAAGACATAAACTACAGAATAAAAGGCATATGCTTTTCCCCGGATATCGACGGCGAAATTTTTTATGAAACATATCTCAAAGATATACCTCTTATAAGGGGCGCGGGCGCGAATTCTATAAAAACTTACAGGCCGCTCGGCGCGTATAATGCGCGCGGCGAATTTGATCATCAAAAAACCCGCGACATTCTAAATGCTTTTTTTAAAAACAAAATAACGGCAAGCGTCGGTTTTTCTTATGAAGATATGGCTGAAGGCGGGCTGATGGAGCAGTATCTCGCCGCTTTTGGAAATCATCCGGCAATATTAATGATAGTTCTCGGAAACGAATATAATTATCATTACGGCGAATGGTTTACCAAAGAGGAGTGGCTCTCGCAGCTTAAATCCGCGGTCAAAAGGGCAAAGAGGCATATCCCGAACAAAATAATAGCGGTTGCGCACGGCGAAATGCCGTCGAAACAAGAGTACAAAGAATATACCTCTGCCGGCGCGGATTTCATTATGATGAATATGTACAGGGGCTCGAATTTCGGTTTTTCCAAAGACAATTGGAATAAAATTTCAAAGCATATGCCCTGGGGAGTAAGCGAATTCGGCAGAAGTTCTTTGGACGCAGCCGGAAAAGACACTTCAAAGCTCCAGTCGTCCGAACTGCAAACTCTTATCCGCAGTATGGACCACGGATATTTGTTTACGCTTGTTGACGACCCCGCAAAAGGCGATATGGAAATTTCGCCGGTAATAGGCAGGGAAGACGCCATGGGCATTTACCATAAAGACGGAAAACCCAAAATAGCCGTGAAAACCGTAAAAACCGAATACGATAAAATCCCCGGAGCGGTATATATAGATTGAAGATTTAAGAGCGGGAAGAACGGCGATTAAAAAACGCTGACAAACAGTCTGTTTTTTAAGTTGACAAAATCCGTATGCTTAATTAGAATATGTACATGACTAGAAAAGCGGTAATTTTAATCTTTATGCTGGCGTTGTTTGTGTCGGACATTTCTCTTGCGGCGGTAGAATTTAAAAATATAAATCTGCCCGGCAAAAGCAATGTTTCCTCCGGCTTTGACAGCAAAATTTTATTCGTTCAGGATTACGGCGAAATATTTTCCGATATTTGTGTGTCTTTAAGCGGCGGTCTGGCAGGGGCGGAGGTCTTATCTGAAACGTTTAAATTTATGTTTTTTTCCCAAGGACAAACGGTTCATTTTATAGATTCGGATATAATTAACTGGTATGCAAAATACGGGGTTCCTTTTCTTGCCGCGCGGTCGGATGCCGATAAAAATTCAGTTTTAGCGCGAATGCCTATGGGGTTCGGTTTTTTGATATTTTCTTTTATGCTGGCATATCTGGGATTGTTGCGTCTGTTTAGCGGTATAGTTACAATAAAATATATAATAAAAAAGCCCGGTTTTGCGTATTAGCGCAAGCCGGGTTTTTTTATTAAGGGGAAAGACATG
This sequence comes from Candidatus Endomicrobium macrotermitis, assembly GCA_031271405.1. Classification (GTDB taxonomy): domain Bacteria; phylum Elusimicrobiota; class Endomicrobiia; order Endomicrobiales; family Endomicrobiaceae; genus Endomicrobium; species Endomicrobium macrotermitis. Next base: position 11,947 of record JAISVT010000063.1, read on the forward strand.
AATTTAAAAAAAGCGATTTCGATTTTTACCGCAGCGTCTTTTATTTTTACTCTTTGCGGGCAAGCATTTGCCGCTTCGCCGCAGTCCGCTTCAGATGTTGGCGTTGAAAAAGTCAATATAGAAAGGATTGTTCTGTTTTCTGATAAATTCGGGACAGTGACTCAAGTTCAAAATTACGGCAGCCCGCAGGTTATAGTGAATATTCAGGATTTACACAGCCATCCGCAGGTGCAAAAGAATATAGCGGCAATTATTGAAAAACTGGACAGTAAATATAGCATAAAAGAGGTCTATCTTGAAGGCGGCAGCGGGAAAATAAATGTTTCATGGCTTAAAAACCTGTATGATATAAACAAAGGCTTGATAGAGCAAATGCTCGAAAACGGAACTCTCAGCGGTACTGAATATTTTTCGGTTTTAAACGGGAAAGATAATATTTTCGGACTCGAAAATAAGGAAATCCACCGCAAGAATATAGAAAGGCTCGGAAACATTTACGAAAACGAAGCAAAGTATGCGCAAAAACTTGGGAAAATAGAAAACGAGATAAGCTATCTTTTTAATAAGTTCACTGGAAGCGACAATAAAAAGTTTGCGGCCTTAACCGCAAAATATCGCTCAGGGAAAATCGACACGGCAAAATATTATGCGCACATGCTTTCCGCCGCAGAAGAGATTAACTCAAACCCTGCCGGGTACGGAAATGTTTTTACGATAAACGCTGCGGATTTTTCCGAGATACGTAAAATCGACGCGATAGAAAAATTATCCAAAAAACTCAACATAAAAAAGGTAAATGCCGAACTTTCGGCATATTTATCGCAGCTGAAAGAAAAAACGGATTTTTCCGAATATAAAACCATACTTGAAAATACCGATAGATTTCAGGATATCGGTATGGCCGCAAAATACATAAGCGCATACGGCGTGGACGGCAAAAAAATGCCCCAGCTGGAAGCTTTTGTTTATTTAAACGAACTTAATACGAATGTCAATCCCGTAGACCTTTACGAGCAGGAACAGTCTCTGCGTGAAAAAATAACGTCCGCTTTTTCCGTTAACAAACAGGAAAGCGAAATATCTTTCCTGAAGGATTTTTATCACTATTTTGAAAATTATTTTACAAACAGCCTTACCGCCGCAGATCAGGAATATTTTTCGGAAAAGTTTAATGTTTTCGCCCGGATTTACGGCAAATACGCAGCGGTCGACCATATCAAAGAGATGGAAAAAGAAATCTCGTTTTTTGATTCGTACTATTCGGCAAACAATAAAAGAAATGAAATTTTTATCAAAAACATAGAAAAAAACTCAAAACTTGTTTCCGGAAAAGAAAATTCATCAAAATCCGCATCCGAGACGCTTGACAAAGCGTCTGAGGTCATAGTCGTAGTTACCGGAGGCTATCACAGCCGCGGGATAAATGAAATTTTGGACGGAAAAAAAATAAGCCGCGTGACAATAACCCCTAGAGTTTCCGGCGGCATAGAAAATGCGCTTGTAAATTACAGACAGATTATAGTAGAGCAAAGCAGATTTTTTAAAGAAGCGCTTGCATTCGCGATTGCTTCACAAATGCCGGCATTGGGCCAGTTTACGATTATCATGAGGACAGCAAACGAGCTTTTGAAAAAGGCTGAGTTCAGTGAAGAAAATATAAACATTTTAAGACAGGAACTTGAAAAAATTACCGGAGAAAAAATTGAAACGGCCGGTATAGGCACGGATAACATTTTAATGAAGTTTTCTTCCGGTTATGAAATGTCCGTTTACAACTATAACGATGCAATGCAGATAAATCCGATGCCCGCTTCTGCCGATCTGAGTTTGAGAGCATCGGACTTTATCGAGACTTTTGCCGGAAAAGCGTTTAATTTATCGTCACTTGCGAACATTCTGAACGAAGACACCTATGAATTCTGGAAAAAAATTTTTTACGCCGCGACTTTTAACGGAAAAATATCTTACTCCGACGGTTTTTATCCCGCAGTTGAAAATTTAATGTCCGCGCGCGGTTATGACAAATATTCCGAAATCGACGGGTTTCCGGTAGAGCAGTTGGCCAGAACCCCGGAAGCATTTCAAATGGCGGTAATAAGAAAACAAATTGAGGCTGATGCGGATCCGGCGGTAAAAGCCGCGCAGAAGCGGTCTTCCGAAGGATTTGAGAAATTTAAAAAGATTGCAACAAAAACGATAATGGGCGTGCTGCTCGGGGTAAGCCTGCTTTCCTTGGCAGCCTGCGGAGACACTTCTAAAGTCGAAGAACCTGTAGTCCCCGTATATACGATTGAAACGAGGCAGGAGCAGGAACCTTCCGACGTTCTTTCCATACAAAAAGCCGAGATTGTCGATAGGAAGCTTGTGGTTACAAACCAAAACGGGCAAAGAGTTCAATATATAGGAAAAGGCATAGCGTGGGGGCCGGATATCCAAGGAGAGACCTTTTACGATAATTATGTGCAGGATATTTCTTTGATGCAGTCTCTAGGGGTTAATTGCGTAAGGACTTACCGTCCGGTCGGAGAATTTAACGGCATTAATATGGATGTTGACAAAACAAAGGAAATGCTCGATGCCTTTCAAAGAGCTGGGATACAATTGGTTATCGGGTTTTCCGAAAGAGATATGCGAAATACCGTGATGAAACAGTACTTGGCGGAGTTTGGTAATCATCCGGCAATACTTATGTATATGTTCGGTAACGAACAAAATATGTATTACGATCTTTTTGAGTATCCAGATGAAATGGAATGGCATAAAATTGTCAGAGAAGCTCTTCCGGTCGCGAGAGAACGCACCGACAGACCTATAGGAGTAGTCTTGGGAGATTATTATAATCTTAAAGACGAGGCAAAATGGTATGAAGCCATGGGTTTAGACGTAATTCTTCTCAATGCTTACAGAGACGGTTCTACCGTGGAGATAGAAAATGAAGTTCTTGAAGTGACAGAACGCGTTCTTGTGGGCATCGGAGAAACAGGATTAGGGTCCGTCGGTCCGAAAGAAGAAGATTGGTCTCAAAAACAAGCTGAAATAATAGGGGAAGTAATTGACGAAATACAGAGCAGCAGCAAATTCGGATTTGTTTTTATGCTAAGGGACGATCCGTATAAAAGAGGCGCTTGGGATGCCGGCAAAGAAAGTTCATTCGGCGTTATAAGCAATAATCCCGTTGAAAGAAAGCCGGCCGCGGGAGTTGTGGAAGAAAAATATTCGGAGATACCTGATTCTATTCCTTTGGATAATTCCGGCCTCAGTGTTTCTTTGCCGAAATCTCCGACGTCAAGTCCGAGTCTTAGCGCGATAGCGAGAAATATAATAGTCTCAATAATGACCTTTTTCATTATGTTGTCGTCCGCTGCGTGTTCTTCGGAAGCCGCCGTCAGCGAGCAGAGCGTCTTGCCGGATGAGAAGTCGTCTTACAGCCGACAGGAAACGGTTCCGTACGCAGATCCATTTACCGGCGTTTTGGAAGAAAAAGCATCATCGCCGGTTGTCAGGCTTCAAAGCGCTGTCGGTACCATAGATACTTATATAAAATCAAGCCGCGGCAATAAAGGGATACTCAAATATGTCGATACGGATAATCTTATCGATGCTTACAGTTGGGTAGCGACTCCTCTTCCCAGTCTTGCCTCTTCTTCCTGGGGAATATTCAACTATGCCGTAAATGCCGGCGCGTCCGTAAATCCTTTCGATATTTCTCGGCCCAAAACACTGCCTTCGGGCATTGACAATGCATATATCCGCGGAGTCGCCGATGAATTTTTACGGGGGAACCCGCTTCCCTCAAGTTTTTACGGGGACACAAGCATCATAACCGACCCTGCGCAAAAATTGATTGCCGAAGAAGGCGTAATAATTTACGATATGGCCGTTCTTATGAAGGCGCTGCTTTTATTTCCCGAAGAAAATAAAGATTTAATAGAAAGAATGTTTAATGCTTTGGAGCAACACAAAGACAGCAATACCTCTAATGCGGATTTTGTGTACGGTGCGGGAGACGAGAATCATTCGGTTATCCCTATCGGGCAGGGCTTTTATTGGAAAACGCTGAACATAAAGGGCGGTGTGGTTAAAGATCAGTACCAGCCTATTACCGGAGAAAACGCGTGGCTTGCAAATGCTTATGTAAGCGCGGCACAAGCGTATAAAGGCTCTGAGTTGGGAAACAGAATGTATCGGAGATCCGCAGAGTTAGCCAAGGCCGTTCTTGCTTTGCAGGCGGAAAACGGCGGTATAAGAATGGCTCCGGATGATGTAAAATCGCATTATTCCTATATGGGTACGGATTTTTATCAGACCCTCTCTTTTGAGAATAACGTTTCGGCATACTCTTTTTTAAAAAACCTTCATGATTCTACGGATGACAAAGAGCTTAAAGGGAAACTTGCCGACGCGCTGGTTAAACTGGAGAATTTTTTGTTTTCAATGTATGACGGACAAGCCGGATATTTTCTCAGCGGCGTAAATTTAACCGATAATACGGTAAACAGAAAATTTGCCACAGACTGCCAAACTTGGATTATTTCCGTTTTCGGGGCAGAACGGTTTAATGAAATAATGAAAGAAAGATTCGGCATAGACAATGCGAGCGTTGAGTTGTTGTTAAGAACGCTCGAGTTGTCCGGTGTTGAAGAAAACGGACAATATATAGGGCTTGATTTTACAGAAAGGGCGGAATATGTGAGTTTCGAATGGACATTGGGCTGGATGCTTGCCGTAAAAGAAGCAGTTGCATATTCTCCGGCTCCTGCTGCAGCTGCCGAGGCAGAAACATCTCCTCAATTGCAAGAACAAGTTGCTGAAAATTCCTGGAGTATAAAAGTAAACAGGAACACCACCTACAGCGGAAGCAATTGGAAAACCGCTGTGTTTATTAAAGCGGCGGATAATTTGGAATCAGGCAGAAGTGTTGCGGGCGGCGATTCGGTGCGCATATATTTTGACAATACGTCGCCGTTTAATAAAAATAACGATTTAAGATTGCTTGTGCGTATTGTGTTTGAAGGCGGCAAAACGGTGTACCTTTCAAACAGAGACGATGTTATCGCAAGTAAAGCCGGGACTCTGAAAATGGACATCAAAGACGGTTATTTCGAATTTATTATTCCGGAAGGCGAAGGCGGAATAATATCCGAATTTGTCGTTGATTGCGGAGAAACCAGCTCTCAATACACTGAAGAGCGGCAGTTAAATCCCGATAATTCCGGAGACCCGCGGTTTAACGGTTTGGAGGTGACGGCTTCGGCTGCAGCCGCGCAAGATTCAACGCTTGAACTTCCGTCAACATCCGCATATCTTGATAAAAGAGGAATTAAAAGTGAAAAAGCGCGCGCAGAAATTGCCGCCAAAAGAGAAAGGCTTTTGACAATTTTGATGTCAAAAGAGAGATTTGTAATGATGCACTATACAAGAAAAGAGAGGGCGTTAATCGGAGAGTATTTAGACGCTACAAGAGTTGTTTCCGATGAAAATAAGGAAATAATAACCGAACTTTTAAGAAATATTGAAATTTCCGAAGACGCTGCGGGGTCAATTAAAGCTTTTAATATGGCCGTTTCAAAAATGGAAGACGTATCGGACAGAGATAAATCCGTAATATTCGACATTGCCGTAGACACGGCAAAAAGAGGCTATTTAAACTCACAAAGCGGATATTTTCTGGAAAGTTTTTACGGCAGAAAAGTTGCCGGAGAAATGAGAGACGCCGATATTCCGCCGTATCTGCACGAATTAATAAATGAATTCAAGAGACAGTCAAAAAGGCCTGGAATAATAAAAGCCGGTTCAAATGAGGAAGTTTTGAATATTCTCACGGGGACTTATGAAACAAGAATGCAAGGAATAACAAATATAAAGGCGCAGACCCGCAAAGGTTTTATAATCGGCATTATAGGCGGTATAATCGGAACGGCCGTGTTGTTTCTGCTTGCGGCAGTTACCGACAGGGCTATCAATTTGGAGTGGTTTCATTATGATTACGCGCTGCCGGCAATTTTCCGCAGTTTTATTTTCAATCATACGTTTTTATGGGGCGGAATTCTTACGGTGATCACAGCCGTTGCTTCAATAGCTACGGCGTTTAAATATAATTTTGAAGCGCACGTTTTGCACAATGTTAAAAACAGCTTTGCAAAACTCGATATTGTAAGCAGTTTGCTTGCCGGCAGAAGCGGCACTCCTGCCGTTACCGCAAACGTAACTTTAATAACGACGCAGGATTTTCAAAAAAATGCCGCTGTTAAGCAAAAATTCGGGACAACTGCCGTAATAGGCGAGTCCGGTTTGAATATTTCCGTTTATGTGCGCGATACTAACAACATTTACGAACAAAAACCGACAGGACTGAAAACACAGAAGGGAGACAGAATAGCTTACCGTTACACTAAAGACGGCGGACTGGAGTTTTCGCCGTCGCTCGCAAGCGGAGCTACCGTACGCGAAATCTCGCGGGCTTTGCAGGAAAATCCGGATATGCTTATAGAACATATCAAAATTGCTCTTAAGGAGCAGGGTTTGCCTGCCCCGGAAAACCTAGAACTTAATATTGTTGAAATACAGTCCGATAAACGCGATGCCCGTCCCGCAAAGGGGTTCGGACTGACGGACGGACGTTACGATACCGTTCTTGCCGAATATGAATCCGACCAAAACGCGCCGTATTTTGAGTATAATCCGTACGGAAATCCGAAATTTAATTTGGGCGATACCGATTTAGGTAATTTTGATTTGACTGAAATCGACGATTACAGAACCATAAAAGAAGCGCAGGGCTGGATGTTTGCGCAGAGGTATCTTGTGTTTTTGGATAAAATAAACAATGCCGCGGAATTTGAAGCGTATTTGAGAAACAATGTTATAGGAAAAGCGACAAACGGAAACATTATAATAAACGCTGAACTTGCGGCGGAGTTATTTTCTGCAAATAAGCTTGGCGCGGTGCTTTCCATGTTAAGAAATGACGGCATAAGCGTTATGACAGAGGACGGAGCGGCGGAAAATATAACAAGTTTGTTTGACGGCATTTTTTACCGCGAAGAAGGAATTATCAGAAGCGCTTTGGATTCTTCTTATGAAAAGCAAAAGGCCGTAAAACTCGATAACGGTGAGACATTTGAGCAGGATATAGAAAAAGCAAAAGGCAATGTTGTCATTTACGAAAGCGCTTACGAGCAGGCTTATAAAAATAGCCGCGACGGGTTTATGAAATATGCGGCCTCTTTATGGACTACGGCTGCAGGAATAATCAGGATTTCTTTAGGCGAACCCATAACGCCGGAAACTTCCGCCGAAACGGCAAGGAATTTCAACATAGAGAAAGTATTGAAAGCGTTTCCCGGAATTACGGTTGACGAAGTTAAAGAATTAAGCGTGGATTTTTATTCGGGAGAACGGCTGTATTCCGTGCTTAGAAATTCCAGATTCGGCGTAAATAATATGGCCGGCAGATATTTGCAGGAAATAGAAAGAAGCCTTGATGAGCCGCAGCAGCGCATAGAAGCAATGAAAGGTTTTGCCGAAGGAATGTTCGAAAAACTTCTTGTCGCCGCCGAGCTAAATAAAAACGGCAAAACAAAAGGGTTTAACAATAAAAAAATCGAAAGATTTTTCGGCGAAACTCTTGCATACAGGTACGGACTTAAGCGTTATTCCCCTGACGCGAATATAGATATTGACGAAATAATGAGAGATCTGAATTCGGCTAAACAGGGCGATTATTATGAGAAAATGCTTCAGATTGCCTCCAAAAAAGCAAACGCGTATCCTTTAGTGGCGGAAGCCATGTCCGAAATGATAATTCTTTACGGATATACGCCCGATATAGATTCGCAAGATATGACTCCTTCATTGTCAGACTCAAGAATTTATTCTAAAATACTGTCAGCGGCATAAAATTTGCCGAAGTCTTTTAATGAATGCGCCTGGCGCCGGAATAAATGAAGTAAAAACCATGAAACTTGAAATCAACGAAGAATTTAGGCAGGCTTACGATTTAATATCGAAAACGAACGATTGCGTTTTTGTCACCGGCAACGCCGGCACGGGCAAGACCGCGTTTTTGAAATATTACGTTTCGCGCGCGCAAAAAAAGACCGTGGTTCTTGCGCCTACCGGCGTTGCCGCGCTTAATGCCGGCGGCGAAACCGTCCACTCCTTTTTCAATTTTAAGCCGGATGTTACGCTTTCAAAAATAAAAAAGAAAAAACTCGGAGACAATTCGATATACAAAAAAGTCGAAACGGTAATTATAGACGAAGCTTCCATGCTGCGCTGCGATCTGCTTGACTGCATAGACAAATTTTTAAGAATGAACAGAGACACCCACGCCGAACCTTTCGGCGGCGTCCAGATGGTTTTTATAGGCGACTTGTTTCAGCTCCCGCCGGTGGTAAAAAAAGACGAAACCCGCATTTTTAATTCGGTTTACAAATCCCCGTATTTTTTGAGCGCCCATTCTTTGGACGCCTGCATGCTTCATACCGTGGAACTTAAAAAAATATACCGCCAGACCGAAAGATATTTCGTGTCTTTGTTAAACAGCGTCCGAAACGGCAATGCGGGCGATGCCGAGCTTGCCATTCTGAATCAAAAAGCCGCTGCGCCGGCAGAAAAACGGGATTTGAAAAACAGGCAAAGCCTGCCCGTGTATCTTACGACCACAAACAAAAAAGCCGCAGGGATAAATTATCAGTATCTTGAAAAATTAGAAAGCGATAAAGCCGCTTTTGTCGCCGAAACCGAAAACATAGACGAAAATTTGAACGTTTTGCCCGCGGAATACGAGCTTGTGCTGAAAAAAGGCGCGCAGGTAATGATGGTAAACAACGACGCCAAAGGCCGGTGGGTAAACGGCAGCATAGGCGTCGTGGAAGACGTCCGCCGCGGGCTTAATTCGGACAAAGTTTTTATATGCGTGCGCTTTCCCGACGGCAGGGTAGAACAGGTAGAGCCTTACAAGTGGGAACTTTTCAAATATAAATGGAACGACGAACTTAAACAAATAGAAACCGAAAGCGCGGGTTTTTTCAAACAGTATCCCTTAAAATTGTCGTGGGCGGTCACGATACACAAAAGCCAGGGCAAAACTTTCGACAATGTCATTATAGATATGGAATACGGCGCTTTCGCGCCGGGACAATTGTACGTGGCTTTAAGCCGCTGCACCACTTTCGACGGAATATCCCTCTCTCGTCCCCTGACAAAAAGAGATATACTTTCCGCAAAGTTTAACTTTTGAGGAGGCAAGGCCTCTTTGCCCGTTATCCGGGAAAACTTTAGTCCGGGATTTGCCGTTGAGTCATTGCTGCCGTGTCGTCTCCGAGCGGCTTAATAGGGGAAAAGCAATGCCGTTTGTCGTTATCATAAGTTTCTCGCAGGATCGGTATATTTATAGTTTCTGCGGCGGCAAAGCCGCGCAGAATGACAATTCGGCTTGAGAGTCAAAATGAAAAAAGGAATTTTTATTACCGCTACGGATACGGAAGCGGGGAAAACTTATGTCAGCTGCAAAATCGCGGAGGCTTTAAAATCCGCCGGTATAAAATGCGGCGCGTTTAAGCCCGTTTCTACGGGAGACAGAAGCGACGCCGCAAAATTAATCGAATCCGCCGGCATAAACGAAAAGCCGGAAACGGTTACGCCGGTATTTTTTAAAAACCCGATGTCTCCTTACGGCGCGTCCCTGCTTGAGGGCAAAGCCCTTGACTTAAAAAAAATCGACAAAAGCTATAAATATTTTACGAAAAAGTACGAATTTACAATCGTCGAAGGCGTCGGCGGGCTGCTGGTACCCTTAAAAAAAGATTTTTTTGTAAACGATTTGATAAGAAGGCTTCGCATCCCCGTACTTATTGTTGCAAGGTTCGGTTTAGGGACTATCAACCATACTCTTTTGACCGTAGATAAATTAAGAAGAGATAAGTCCGAAATAGCGGGAATAATATTGAGCGGTAAAAGAAACGTCAGGGATATTTCCGCCAAAAGCAATGCGGATATTATAAGAAAAACAACGAAGTTGCCCGTGCTGGAGCTTGGGTTTAACGGAAAGTTGAAAGTGACGGGTTCTGCCGTTTTGCGCTCTGATGCAAAACCGGACGGTATTTGTCTATAAATACTGCGTTGACAAAAGAATGACTGCCCGTGCAAAGTCCGGCCGATTGCGCGTCAAGTCCGCAATGACGCTGTACCATACTAAAGAGAACTTAGGAAATAAAATGCATCTGAAATCAAAAAAGCAGCTGATAAAAAAAGACAAACAAAATATCTGGCATCCGTTTACTCAAATGGCGGACTGGCTCAATAACGATCCGTCCGAGCCGCTGGTCATCGATAAAGCCGAAGGCTCGTATTTGTACGATGTTGACGGCAAAAAATATCTGGACGGCGTATCGTCTTTGTGGGTCACTCTTTTGGGTCACAGAAATCCTGAAATAGACAAAGCAATAAAAAAACAAATAGATAAAGTCGCACATACCACTTTTTTGGGGCTTACGCATAAACCGGCAATAGATTTGTCCGAAAAACTGTTAAAAATCCTGCCTGAAAACTTAACGAAAATTTTCTATTCGGATAACGGTTCCACCGCAGTTGAAGTTGCGCTGAAAATGGCGTATCAGTATTGGCAGTTTAAAGGTCAGAACCGAAGTTTCTTTTTGTCGCTGAAAAACGCCTATCACGGCGACACCATAGGCGCGGTATCCGTAGGCGGCACGGATTTGTTTCACGCAAAATTCAAGCCGCTCCTTTTTAAAAATTATTTCGCGCAGTCTCCTTACTGCTACCGCTGCCCTCACAGGAAGGGCAATGTCCCTTTTCCCGTAAAGGCGGACACGTTTAAAAAACATAGTGAAGTTATGGCTTGCAAAGGCCGGTGCATCAAAGAGGCCGAAGACATCTTGGCTAAACATCATAAAAATATAGCAGCCGCGGTAATAGAGCCGGTAAATCAGGCTGCCGCGGGAATGATTGTTATGCCTAAAGGTTACGTTAAAGAATACGCCGCCCTTTGCAAAAAGTACGGAGTGCTTTTGATTTGCGATGAAGTCGCTACGGGCTTCGGCAGGACCGGCAAGATGTTTGCCGTAGAACACGACAACGTAAAACCCGATTTTATATGCCTTTCAAAAGGAATAACGGGCGGCTACCTTCCTTTGGCGGTTACCGCGGCGACAGATAAAATATACGATTCTTTTCTGGGAAAATACGAAGAATTTAAAACTTTTTTTCACGGGCACTCTTATACCGCAAACCCTCTTGCCTGCGCCGCGGCAAACGCAACTCTCGATATATTAAAAAATGACAAAGTCATTCAAAAGCTGCAGCCAAAAATCGCTCATTTTCAAAAGGAGCTTTGCTCCCTTTCCGGACATCCGAAAATAGGAAACATAAGGCACAGCGGCGTTATGGCGGGCATAGAAATAGTAAAAGACAAAAAAACCGGCAAAGCTTTCGAGTATAAACTTAAAACCGGCGCAAAAATATGTACGGAGATGCGCAAAGACGGCATAATAATCCGCAACCTCGGCGACACGCTGGTAATTTTTCTGCATCTTACGATGACAAACAAAGAAATATCCAAAATAACCGGATCGATAAAGAAACATCTGGACAATTTATAATCTTCCGCAATTATCCTTTTACAGGCATTGCCAATGCGTATAATGCTATAATTCGGTAATATTATTATGCGTTTTCAAAAAAGTAATGCCTTATGCCCGTCAGCAATAAAATTTGAAGGCAAGCCGTTATATAAACTATGAAAAAAACACTTTTTACTTTATCGTTACTGTTCATTACGAGTTTGGCTTGCGCCGAAAAAATCAGCTGGGACGCGGTTGTCCGCCGGACAGTTGATACAAACCCGCTTATACAATCCGCAAAACTCAGGCTTGAAAACGCGAAACAATCGTATAACCGTTCTTTAAGCGGCTATATGCCGATAGTGTCTTTAAGGGGCAATGCCTCGCAGGGCTCAACGGACGATGATTTTGCAAGAAATTATTCCTACGGATTAAACGCAAGCCTTTCTCTTTTTTCCGGATTCAATACTTATAACGACGTTAAACAAAGATCCGCCGAAGTCAAAACCGCGCAAGCGGCATATGACAGGATCGTTTCCGACGCGGCGTACGAAGCTGCAACGCAGTACATAAATCTTATGTGGGCTTACGAGACCGTAGAACTTTCCGAAAAGATCCTCGAAAGGCGCAAAGAAAATAAGGATATGATAAATCTTAAATACAATTCCGGCAATGTTGACGCCGGCTCTTTGAGAAGGGTCGAAGCCGACGTGGAACTTACGTCTTACGATTTAAGAAAAGCGCAAAGATACATTGAAACCGCGTCATCTGCCCTGTTAAAAGCCATAGGCAGAAAAGACGGCGGCGAAATTCTTGAAACGGACGAAAGGCTGAATCTTAGCGAAAGAGAAGTCGCGAAACCGTATTTTGCCGATATTATTTCAAAAACCCCCGAATATTTGACAGCCCAATATAATATAGAAATATCAAAAGCCCAGTCCGCCAAAGCGAAAAGCGCATGGTATCCGGATATCAGCCTGTCGGGAAATTTGTCAAGAAGCGGCCGCGAGTGGGCGCCTGATATAGACGGCTGGGACGCGGGGCTTTCGGTGTCGTATCCTTTATTTAGCGGCGGAACAACAATCGCCGATACGAAAATCGCGTCAAACCAGCTGAAAATATCCGAAGAAAATTTTAAAAACCAGGTAAACCTTTTGGAAGCGTCGGCGGTATCGTATTTCAATAATTTGACCGATGCCGTAGAAAGCATATCCGTAAGGGAATATTATTTGTCGGCTGCCCGGCTTCAGGCCGAAATTTCGGCGAGAAAATATGTCAACGGTCTTTCGACATATCAGGAATGGTACCTTATAGAAAACGATTATATAAACGCGCAGAAAACGTTTTTGGACGTAAAAAGATCGGCGGCTCTCGAAAAGTCCCGCTGGCGCAATTTTACGGGCGAAGGGTTTGCGGAGACAATCGGTAATTAGATGACGGGAAGATAAGAGGACGCGATGTTAAGCAACGGCAAAAACATCGAATCTTCCAAACAAGAGGAAATATGAAAAAACTATTTGTTATTTTCGGCGCATTGATAATAGCCGGCACGGCATGCTTTTTGATTTTCAAATCTCCGCGGCAGCAGATAGACAAAGAAGCGCAGTTAAAACAAAGAAACTTGAGCGTAGAGTTCAGGGAAACGGGAGCGGTAAGCCCGAGAAACAGGCTTGAAATCAAACCTCCTTTTGCCGGAAGAATAGAAGAAATACTCGTCAACGAAGGCGATACCGTCAAAAAAGGGCAGGTCATCGTTTGGATGAGTTCAAGCGAAAGAGCCGCGATGATAGACGCGGCGCGCTCAATGGGCGGCGAAGAATACCAAAGATGGACGGAAATATACAAGCCTACCCCTATAGTGGCGCCTATGGACGGTTTTATAATTTTAAGGCAGAACGAACCCGGACAGACCATAACCGCGGCTGACGCCGTGCTTGTTATGGCTGACGATTTGATAATAGAATCGGACATAGACGAAACCGATTTAAGATATATCAAAACCGGCAATAAATTAAAAATGTATTTGGACGCGTATCCCGACGAAACGTTTGAAGGAGTCGTGGAACATATAGCTTACGAGTCAACAATCATAAGCAACGTTACGGTGTATATGATAAAAATCCGCCCGTTAAAAAAACCTTCGGTTTTCAGGGCAGGTATGACCGCGACAATAACGGTAACGTCCGGTTCAAAAGAAGGGGCGTGGTCAATCCCCAATAATTTTATAACCGACTCCAAGGGCAAAAAAACCGTTTTTGTGAAAAGCGCCAAAAACAACGGAAAAACCGTTGAAACAAAAGAAGTCGAAACCGGAATAACGGACGGCCGTTTCACGGAAATCGTTTCCGGACTTTCTCCCGAAGAAACGGCAGTAACGCTTACAGCCAAAGCCAAAGAAAAAGCCAAGTCGTTTATGAGCCGCAGGTAAGGGATCTATACCCCTCGCCCTCTATTCGGGATAAAGCGCCCTCATAGTCCCTCTCCCGCAAGGGGCGAGGGTAACAAAAGAAAAGTCATCGCTTTTCTCCAAGCAAGGCGATGACGGCAAAAAGGAAGCCTGCTTTATGAAAGTCATAGAGCTTAAAGGGTTGAAAAAAACATATCATCTTGAAAAAATAGACGTGCCGGTATTGCACGGCATTGACCTTGAAATAAATCAAGGCGAGTTTGTCGCGATAATGGGGCATTCCGGAAGCGGGAAATCCACTTTGCTTAACATTTTGGGGCTTTTGGACAAATCCAGCGAGGGTTCATTTAAACTTGCCGGAATAGAAGTTTCGAAATATACCGATAACGAGCTTGCGTCTTTAAGAAACCGTTATATCGGTTTTATTTTTCAGCAGTTCAACCTTTTGACAAAACTTACCGCGCTTGAAAACGTTTCTCTTCCGGTAATTTATTCCGGCTCTAAAGACGAAAAAAAACATGAAAACCCGAAGAAACTTTTAGAGCTTGTGGGGCTTAAAGACAGGATGGATCACCGCCCGAACGAAATGTCCGGCGGACAGCAGCAGAGGGTGGCGATCGCCCGTTCGCTGATAAATAAGCCGCTTGTGATTTTCGCGGACGAACCCACGGGAAACCTCGATACAAAATCCACAAAAGAAATCATCAATATATTAAAAAAGTTAAACGAGTCCGGCATAACCATAGTAATGGTGACCCATGAGCCGGATCTTACGGCTTATGCCACAAGGACGATAACCGTTCAGGACGGCTTGATCGTTTCGGACCAATCCTCAAACGGTTTTAAAGAAAGCAAAAAGAAAAATAACGCCCAAAGTTTTACGCACAAAGCGTTTTCAATTTCAAGAATCAAAGATTATTTCATCCAGGCTTCAAGGTCTCTGGTAGGAAATAAAATGAGGTCTGTTCTTTCCATACTCGGCGTTATGATAGGCGTGGCAAGTTTGATTTCTATGCTTGCCGTCGGTACGGGCGCGCAAAAAGCGATTGAAGAACAGGTCGCGGGCCTGGGTTCAAACCTTTTAATGGTAAGGCCCGGTATGGCGCAGTCCGGCGGAATATCTGCCGAAACCGGTTCGAGAATGCGGCTTTACCATGAAGATATAGAAGATTTAAGAAGAAACGTTCCGGGTATTGCCGGCATAACGGGGTACGCAAACGGCAGAGTGCAGGTTGTGGCAGGCGGAAGAAATTATAATACCCGCATGGAAGGCGTTTCCGTGGACTATTCGCAAATGCGCAATTCCGTTCCTTCAAGCGGCCGTTTTTTTACCGAACTTGAAAACACTGAAAAAAAGAGAGTGGTGCTGCTGGGGAAAACCGTAGTAAAAGAAATTTTCGGAAGCGAAGATTTTAATCCGATAGGCGAATACGTAAAAATCAACAGAATAGATTTTCAGGTGATAGGGATACTGCCCATAAAAGGTTCGAGCGGTTTCCGTGATGAAGACGACAAAGTAATAATGCCTTTGAATACCGCAATGTACAGGGTCGCCGGTATGGATCATCTGGACAATATGGACATTCAGGTAAAAGAAGACGCGGATATGCAGGAAGTTTCCGAACGCATAACGCAGCGCCTTTTGTTTACGCACAGATTCGACCCTTCGGACGTGAGTGCCGTAAGAGTGCGCAATATGGCCGAAATTCAGGAGACAATGTCTTCCATGGCCTCGGCATTTTCGCTGCTTCTGGGGGCTATAGCTTTTATAAGTTTGCTTGTCGGCGGAATAGGGATTATGAACATAATGTTCGTTTCCGTTTCCGAAAGGACAAAAGAAATCGGTTTGAGAAAAGCCATAGGCGCAAACAACGCCGACATTTTGTTTCAGTTTATAATAGAGTCCATAGTGGTATGCTGCGCGGGCGGCATTATGGGCATACTTTTCGGCGCGGGCGGCGCTATTGCGATAAGCAAAATAGCCGGCTGGACAACCTCGGTAACTCTTTTTTCAATAGTTTTGGCTTTCTGTTTCTCTGCTTTTACGGGTCTTATTTTCGGCGTATGGCCTGCCAGAAAAGCCTCTCTTTTAAACCCCATAGAAGCATTAAGGCACGACTGATAAAAATGAAAATTTTAGCTTTAGCCTGTTTTTGCGTTGACGTTTTTCCCGAAAGCGGCAAAATTTTGCCCGGCGGCAATGCTTTAAATCTTGCTGTCAACTGCAAACTTGCCGGGCACGAAGTTTTTGTTATGGGAAATATCGGCAAAGACAAATACGGCGAAATACTTAAAAATTCGATCGATAAATACAAACTTGACCGCTCAAAAATTTATGAAACGGAAGGGCAGACCGCAAACCACGTCATACATATAGACGAACGCGGCGACAGATATTTCAAAGACGGCGCATGGACCGGCGGAGTTTGGGACAAATTTAAAGTAAGCGAAGCCGATAAAATTTTTATGTCCGGTATGGATATTGTAGCAACCACCGTATTTGAGCCGGATTTTGAAAATATAGTGCAAGCAGGAAAAACCGCAAAAATTCTTGCCGCAGATTTTCACGATGTCGAAATAAACCCTTTATACGAAAAATA
Source organism: Candidatus Endomicrobium macrotermitis (assembly GCA_031271405.1). Lineage (GTDB taxonomy): Bacteria > Elusimicrobiota > Endomicrobiia > Endomicrobiales > Endomicrobiaceae > Endomicrobium > Endomicrobium macrotermitis. The sequence continues at coordinate 28,539 of JAISVT010000063.1, forward strand.
TTTTCCGGACATAGACTTATTTTTCATAAGCGGGAAAAACCGGGATTCGGCCGTATTTAGAAAATATTTAAAAACCCTTTCCGAAAAATATGAAACCGTTTTTACGGCAACGCTCGGCGAATACGGAAGCGTCGCATATAAAAACGGGAAAGAGTATATTTGCAAAGCCGCAGAAGTTGAAAAAGTAACAGATACCACAGGCTGCGGCGACAGTTATCAGGCAGGTTTCATAACCGAATACGCATCCTCAAAAAACATAGAAAAATCAATGCAAGCCGGCTCCCGGTTTGCCGCAAAAACCCTGTCCCATGTCGGCGGGTTTGAGATATAAAATTGTTAAATATCTGCGTCACAATAGTTATAAATAATATGTAATTCTTTTTTTGCCAATTGTGAAATTATAGAGTCATCAAAAGCGCAGAGCGCTATAATCTTATTCTGCTTATCGTGTAAATCTTCATCATTACAAACAGGGTCGTTGTTTTCAAGTTTTATTCTTATAGGGTTAGTTAGAGAATATATGACAGGATATTTTTTTGTAAAAGATTCACCTTCTTTATCTTGAATGTTCTTTTTATTATCACATATAGATAGGGATAAATTATTTTTTAAGTAATATTTTTTTGTGCCTTCATCAAAATAATCGCTACTTTTATTGTTACAATTACAAACCTCTCTTTTTAGAGAGCACTCTTTTATAGGGCAATTAATATCTTGGGAAAATATTTCATTCTTATCTGTCCATTTTTGCAAAGTACTTATTTTATTTTTACTTTCTTTCCTATAAACAATATCATCTATTAATTTTTTAGTTTTACTTGAACAACTACTTTTATGTTGCATGATTGAAGTAAAAAAGTAACTATCATCAAATTTTATAACCGCATCTAGGTTTTTTTCTGTCAAGAGCATTTTTTTAGCGGACTCATAATCAAAAACCAATTTTTTATTAACTAATTCGTCAAAAATAAATTTAGCAATAGAGTCAAAATATTGATAAGTACGATTGTATATGATTCTTAAATAATGATGATATCTTGCAAATAAAAAATCCTCTATCACTGCCAGCGCTTTACCTTTTACGCATAAAATTTCTTGTTCAGTATTTGGAAATTTTACTACTTCAAAAGATTCGATTAAATATTCCATATCAAACATCCCATAAATAAGACCTGCATTTTTTGAATCTCTGTTTAGGTAGTCCATTCTGTCGATGTCTAAATCAGAATGCATTATTTGATTAAAAAGAAGGGTTGGATGATGTCCACAGACAATGCCGGCTATTTCTTCAATATCTTTGTCGTTATGCCTGCCAGATTCTTTTAAAATTTTTGTTATACCATTGTCGAAATCAGTGTTTTTTATTATTTCAGCACTTAATTCTTCATGAAGTGCCGAGTATTTTTTATGTTTTTCAACAGTAGCCGTTTGATCAACAGGATGTGTATTAGTATTGGTGGGTTTAAAAGAATCTTCTATTTTTAAATCCTCATTCTGTTTTTTATTATCTGAATAAACTTCCTCAATGGTGTGTGATAGAGGGAAGTGTCCAATGTCATGTAGCAAAGCCGCCAATCTTATCTTTATCTGATTACTTTCAGATATGTTCAAATGTCTTAAAAGCCTATCCGCGACTCCTAAAACACCAATTGAATGTGAAAATCTAGTGTGGGTTGCTCCCGGAAATACATAATAAGCAAGACCAAGTTGTTTGATATTTCGTAGTCTTTGAAAATAAGGGGAGTTTATGATCGCGTATTCTGTTTCTGTGAGATGTATTATCCCTTGTAGGTCATCAAAAATTCTATGTTTGTATTGCAGTCTTTGAAGAGACATTATTGTCCCTGATTACGAGGAACGATATTATCAACAACTTTACGTGCTTCGTCAACATGAACTGATAAGTGTCCTTTATTAGCTTCTATATATTTTTTACACTCATCTTCGTCAAAATATTTTTTGCTTGCCAAATAATGATAAGTAGCAACTAATTCTATCCAATCTACTTCATCCATGCTTGCAGGACGTACATCTAGTATATCGTCTTTGATTTGAGTAATCTTTTTTGTTATTTCTTCTTTAAGAGTGTAATCGGCAGATAAAGCATTTAAATTGCTAAAGTCTTCACTCATTAGAAATAAATCTTTAGTTAAATCTGGAGAGTATGGTCCATAAATGTATAAATTATATCTGTAAGAGAGAGGGAAAGAAGAAATTTCTTGTAGTAAATAAACAATTTTCTGAAATCTTTTTCTAGAGACAAAGTCTTCTCTAATGCCCTTTAGAAGTTCTTTTATTCCAAGAGCAGAAAATGACAAAAATAAAAAAAAATTTTTTTTATTCATGAACACAAATATAATACCTTTTTGTATTTGGTAAGTCAATTTTATGTAACATAAAATCTCTAATAATTATCGGTAAAATTGATCAATCCTTATTCATTAGCTTAATTCTGTTTTTAAGCCTTTTAAAAATGGCTTTGTGTTCATAACGGACATCATTCTTTTTAGAAGCAATGTCAGCCTCATCAAGTTTAAAATCAATGTTCTGTGTTAAATCGGCATATTTCCGTAAATTCAAAAGGTCTCCTGTGTAGTAACTACTTTAACCGTATCAATGCTTAAAAAAATGTTCCACGGCAAGTATAACGGCGACCCCGACAAAAAGCATGAGAGGGGTGATTCTTGACTGGCTTTCGTGGGTTTCGGGGATCAAATCGGAAGCGGCAAGAAATATAAAGGAGCCTGCCGCCGCGGAAAGAAGCGCTCCTAATGCCGGCTGGGACACGTCTTTAAACAAAAGTATTCCGGCTATTGTTCCAAGCGGCGTAAACAAAGCGGTAAAAAGCGAAAATCCGAAAATTTTATTTTTTGACGCTCCGGAATGAAGCAGTATTCCGGATATCGTTATCCCGTCAGGCAGTTTATGCAGTAAAACCGCAAATGCCGTAAGCATTCCTAGCCCCGCGTTTGCCTCAAAGCCCGCAGCTATAATCAAACCGTCTATAAGCGAATGAAAAGAAAGCCCAATTGTCGCGGGAACGTCTATTTTTTCATGCGTGCGGCATTCATCGCCGTGATTCGGATGAAACAAAATCACAAACTGTAAAAAAAACATTGCAAGAAAGCCCGCCAAAATATAAAAATGAGCGTGAGGGTTTCCCTCGAACCCTTCCGGTATAAGGTGGGTAAAAGCAATGGCAAGCATTACGCCTGCCGAAAAACTTATTATCAAAACGGAGTGTTTTTCGGCTTTTTTGTGAAACCACAAAACCAAAGCCGCCCCGAGCATTGCCGCAGCGGCGGCGATAAACGAATATGTTATTGTTGAAAGCATTTTGTTTTCCTTTGATTGTATTTATTGTGAACTTGCCGGTCATTCCCGATAGTTTTAGCCGGGAATCCATTTTTGCTGAAGAATAACGGAATTATCCCGTTATGCGCATTAGTAAAGTCCGCCATCATGCGCGTAGCCGCAGGGTGACAACTGCCTGTCAGGGGATAATTCAGAATATTTATTCCTGATGTCTTTTAAAGAGCAACTCGGATCTCCGACAGATACATTCGGAAGAGTTTTTAGCCGTCGCCGTGCCGCCCTTAACGCGAGTCTATAAGCAGTCAATTTTGGGTGCTTTCTGCGTCCGTGCAAAAAGTAATCCGGATGCATGGCGAAGCGTCTGCTGTGACCGAAATTTCAGCATTCCCTAAAATGCAATTTGGCGCCATAGCAAACAAACTATATATCTTTAATCCACCCGCCGGCATTGCCTTCCGCCGGCATTTGCCAATCGCCGCGCGGCGATAAAGAAACCGAGCCGGCTTTTACTCCGTCCGGAACGCAATTGCGTTTAAATTGGTTTGCAAAAAAACGTTTTATAAAAACAGTAAAAGTTCTTTTGATTTTTTCCCGCTTATATTTTCCGGAAAAAGCCTTTTCAGCCAGAAAAAGAATTTTTTCAGGGCAGAACCCGAAACGAACCGTATAATACAAAAAGAAATCGTGAAGTTCGTAAGGGCCGATGATATTTTCTGTTTTTTGTAAAATTTTGCCGTTTTTTGCAGGCAGTAATTCCGGACTTATTTCGGTATTTAAAATACCCGCTAATGCCTTTTTATATCCGGGGACTCTGTTCCCTTCGTAAGAAATGAGATGCTTTACAAGGGTTTTCGGGACCGTGCAGTTTACCGAATACATAGACATATGGTCGCCGTTATAAGTGTTCCACCCGAGCGCGATTTCGGAAAGGTCTCCGGTACCTGTTACAAGCCCTTTTTCGGCATTGGCAATATCCATCAAAATCTGCGTCCGTTCGCGCGCCTGCGCGTTTTCATAAGCGGTATCTTTGACGCCTTTGTGGGATATGTCTTTCAAATGGGCGTTTACCGCATCCGTTATAGGTATATTTCTAATACCAATGCCGAGAGCTTTTGACAAATATTCAACATTTTTCAACGTTTTTTTGCTTGTACCGAGCCCGGGCATTGTAACGGCGATAACGTCTTTTTTATCTTTTCCTAAAATCTCGTAACTTCTTAAAATGACCAAAAGCGCAAGGCAGGAATCCAGACCGCCCGAAACGCCTATGACCGCGTTAAGGCCTGTAAATTTAAGCCTTGCAGCCAAAGCTTTTGACTGTATTTGAAGTATAAGTTCGGCTCTTTGGGAAATATCCTGAGGTATAAAAGGGTGAGATGAAAAAACTCTTACAAAATCAGCGCTTTTTTTTTTAGGGAAACATTGAAACGGTATAAAGCGGTAACCGCTTTCTTCGTTTTCAGAGTAAATAAAGTTTGTCCCGATGCGTTCTTTGCCGAGTTTTTCCGTGTCTATTTCACAAATCGTAAGCCCCGTTTCGTAAAGCCCGCTTTCGGATATGATTTCTCCGTTTTCGGCTATAATTCTGCGTCCTGAAAAAAGAGCGTCGCTTACGGATTCGCCTTTGCCCGCGGAAGCGTAAACATAGCCCGCGGCCAAACGGCCTGAGCAGGCTTTTATCAAAGTTTTTATGTAATCGCTTTTTCCCGCAAGTTCGGTTGAAGCGGCAAGGTTTACCATAATCGCCGCGCCTTCCTGCGCGTGGCGTATGGAAGGCGGAGCGGGCATAAACATATCTTCGCCGATTTCCGCGGCAACGGATATATCGGAATTTTCATCAGCGGTAAAAATTAAGTCGGTTCCGAACGGGACGTTTTGCCCTAAAATTTTTATATCGTCATATTCACCGGCGGTTTCTCCGGAAGAAAAACTGCCCGTAACCGCAGTTTTAGGGACAATGCCTAAAATTTTGCCTTTTTGAACGGCAATCGCGCAGGAAAAAAGCCTGCCCCTGTGCCGTACCGGCGTACCGATAAAAAACAAAAGTTCCGCTTTTTTTGAAAAATTAACGATTTTTTCTATTGCTTCAAGAGAGGATTTTTTTAAAGCCGAAGATAAAAACAGGTCTCCGCAGGTATAACCGGTTACGCAAAGTTCGGGAAAAACCAAAACTTCAGCGCCCGCCGCGTCCGCTTTTTTAATAAGTTTTATGATTTCCGCAGCGTTTGCCGAGGGATTCGCAACAGTAATTTCAGGCACAGCCGCCGCAACTTTGACAAAACCGTGTTTCATTATTTTGCGCTCCGAAAAGCATTTAATATTGCAACATTATACTTTTTTATGAAATAAACAACAAAAAACGCCGAGTAATTTAAATTCGAGCAGATGTTATTAAAATGCTTCATCAGCATGAGATTATATAAGCAGCCAATCTAAAATATTTACCTGCTTTATGCCGTTATACGACGTTTGAGGGAAATAATCCATAGTGAGCAAATATTTCGGATTATGATCGGAAATCGCTTCAAGCGGTGCAAGTTCTCTTTGTAAAACGTTATTGTCCAATACGCTTTGCGCCACCTGATAATATTCCGTACCGTTTATGCCTTCGGCTACAAAATCAACTTCCGATGCGCCGACTTTTCCAACGTAAACTTTATAACCGCGCCTTAACAATTCAAGATAAACTATGTTTTCAAGAATATGTCCTATATCACCTTCCCTGCCGAGAAGAAAATACCGCAGCCCGATGTCAGCAATATAATACTTTGCGTTAGTTTGAAGCAGCTGTTTCCCTTTAACATCGTATCTGTTAGCCTTATAAATTATATAACTGCTGCTTAAAGCGTCAATATAAGCGTCAACCTCTACCGGCTGTATAACTCTGCTTTCCGATTTTATTTTGTCGCTGATTTTTTTAATTGAAGTTTCACTGCCTATGTTGTCAAAAATAAATTTTATAAGGCTTTCAAGTTTTGACAAATCTTTTATTTTGTGGCGTTCGATAACGTCAAAATTAAGGATTCCCGCATATATGCCCTCAAGGATAACTCGGATTTGCTCTACATTCCATGTTTCCGTTTTAGCATCATAAAACTGCAAAGTAAGCGGAAAAGAACTGTTATGAAGGTAATTTTCAAATTTCGTTTCTCTTGAAGCCTGAAACGGGTACGCGTCAGCATATTCTTTAAAAGACAGAGGCTGCATTTTTATTTCGACGGTTCGTCCTCTTAAAAGAGTAGCAAATTCCCCTGAAAGCAAATTAGAGTTTGAACCTGTCAGGTATATGTCGGCTTCAGAATGCAAGCGCAAACTGTTAACCGCTTTTTGAAAATCTTTTACATTTTGTATTTCGTCAAGAAAAATATAAGTTTTTCCGTTTTTGCCTATTAACGAAGCTATATGGTCGTGCAAATTTTCCCAATTCAGCAAATGTCTGTATTTGGCATCCTCTAAATTTATGCTTATTATTTGCTCTTCTTTGACTCCGTTTTCCAATAGATACTTTTGAAACAACATAAATAGTGTGGATTTTCCGCAACGGCGTATACCTGTTATTATTTTTACAGGTTCCTTATCTTTCCATCCTATAAGCTGTTTAAGATATTCCGCTCTTTGTATTAAATTAATCATTATTAAATATTCCTTTAAAGTTTTTTACAAATATACTATAAAATACTTGAAAAGTAAATAGTTTTATGTAAAAATCATATAAAACTATTAGAACCTTTAAAGTTTTAGTAAAAAATACTTATAAACTATAAGAAGCTTGAGAAGTTTTTCGGGAACATGGAGAATCTTCAAGGATTTTTGCTGTCAATTCCTCGCTCCAAACTCCTTACTTGCAGCTATCACCAGTCCGCTTTTTTGCCGAAGGACGTTACGGGGAGTTTGTCACCGAAAGTCAGGGGTTTCGGTATTTCGTGTACGGTAAATACGGTTTCCATATAATCGTGCAGGGATGCTCTGGCTTCCTTTTCGCTTACGCCTTTTTGAAGCACTATAAATGCTTTCAGCCTTTCCTGTCCCAAACGCACGATGGCGTCTTTTACCATCGAATGCTGCCTCAGTAATTTTTCGATTTTTGACGGGAAAACGTTTACTCCCGCAACCTGGACGGCTTTGTCTATGCGTCCGTCAACGGAAAAAACCCTGTCGCCTTTTAATTTCACTATGTCGGGCAGGTCTCTTTGCAGCGGGGTAGATTTTCTGGAAATGCTTTTTATCATCCTGTTTTCTTCTTTATATGTCCAGCACGGAAGCAGGAAGAACGAAGAACCGGGATTTTCACGGAACCCTATGGCTCCGGTTTCCGAAGCGCCGTAAATTTCTATTACTCTTTGCGCGCCGTTTTTGTAAATGTTTTCCATTAATTCGTCCGGCATCGGAGCGGTAGAAGTCAAAACGGTAACGCCCGGCGGGAATTTGAAATCGAGCTGCATAAGATATTTCAAAAACAGCGGAAACGTAACAAGCAAATCGCCTTTTTTAAGGTTTTTATCCCATTGCAAAACGGGGGCCGGCGGATAAGACAGGACCGGCAAATTCAGGCGTTCCGGCATCTGAAGAGAGAAAATAAAACCGTACGAATGATGCGATAATACGGTGCTTATTACTCTTTCGATGTTTTCAAACAGAAAAGTAACGGCGCCGACTTCTTCTTTGACCATATCTCTCGTATGCACGCAATTTTGCGGAATGCCGGTGCTTCCGGAAGTTGAAAAAGTTATTTTGTTGTGTTTTTGCATGGATTTGAAACATTCTTCGCCGGCGGTTTGCGCGTTCAGGTCTTTGCCGCCGTCTATGGAGCATAAAATTTTTATGCCGTCAAAAATTTTTTGTTTCTCGCCTTCGTCCGGAATTTGCATGAGTTCGGGAATGTTTTTTCTCTCAAAGACGGACATCGCGTCCCTTTTTCTTTCGGCAAGGGCGGCTTTTACAAAATCTTCCGCGATGCGCCGCGCGCCGTCTTTTGTCATAAGCTGTCCCGTTTTTACGGCAAGCTCGAAGGCGTAAAGGGACGGGTTAAAATCGTCGGGCTTTATATTTTCAACGATAAGTTCGTCGGGAGTTTCTTCAAGCGTCAAAAGGAAAAAAGCCGCGCATTCTTTTTTTACGATTTCGTCTTCGTATTCTTTTGACATTACGGGATGTTCTTCGTCTGCCGCGCCCAAAAGAACGTATTTGCATTTCCCGGACATAAGCCAGCTTTTTGCCGTAACTGCCGCCGAAGAGAAAGAACTTCCTCCCTGGCTTACCGTAAGGCACGGTCCGCGCATATTCAAAAGAACGGTTATAGAAGTTTCTATCGAATTGTGCACGGAATGCGAAAACGCCAGAGGCGACGCCAAAACATCTCCGCCGTCTATTATGCCGTCCATAAAATTGCAGGTTTGCTTTACGGAGCCTCTGCCCGTGGCGATGATCAAACCGATATCGTTTTTTTCTTCTTCTAAAGATATATCCGTATTGTAAAGGGTTTTTGCCGCCGCGCACAGGGCAAGCTTTGACAGGCCGTCTATTCTGCGCAGCCGCTTTATGTCGAAAAAATCGTTTACGCTTCTTGTATTGTCGGCAAAGCCCGAATTTTTGATAAATATTCTGTTCATGCCGGATCGTACTCCCGTCCGGCCAAAACTAAAGCGGCATTGCATCCGCCGAAACCCAGCGAATCCGAAACCGCGGCTTTGCCGCCCGTTATTTTAGTATCTTTCAAAACGGGTATAAGGTTTAATTTTTTGTCGGCGGTTTGAAAATTTTCCGCCGCGGGGATTTTTTGTTCGTTCAGGCAGATCAAAGTCAGGCACGCTTCTATCGCGCCTGCCGCGCCCAAAGCATGTCCCGTTTTGCTTTTCGTGGCGGTGACCGGAACGCCGTTTAATACTTCGTTCAGCGCCGCCGATTCCGCCGAATCGTTGTCTTCGGTTCCTGTCGCGTGGGCGTTTACAAAAGCAATATCTCCGGTTTTCAGGCCGCTTTGGTTTAACGCAATTTCAACGGCTTTTTTCATTCCTTTGCCGCTTGGTTCGGGGCTTGTCTGATGGTATCCGTCGCAGATATTTCCGTATCCTAAAACAAAACCCGCTTTTTTCGCATTGCGTCCGGCGGCAAATTCGGCGGATTCCATTATAAGAACGCCGGCGCCTTCGCCGAGATTAATTCCGTTTCTGTTTTCGTCAAAAGGCCTGGAGCGTTCTTTGCTTGCTATCATAAGTTTGATAAATCCCGTAAACGGTATAAGATTAAGTTCGTCCGTTCCGCCCGCGATAACTACGTCGCATATGGAATTTTCAATCCATTCCGCCGCTATTCCCGCCGCGTCCGTGCCGGCGGCGCAAGCCGTAACGACAGTCTGCGATATGCCGTCAGCGGCGCCGAGATAATTCAAAACTTCTTTTGCTGCCGAATAATGAACGTATTTGTTAAAAGGGTCTAAAGAAGAAACGGTCTCTCCGGCGCGCCACTCTTTATAAAAATCGAAACAGTTAAAAGACGCGTCAACCGAAGTCCCTATTACGGCTCCGACTCTCGCGCCTTTTAAATCTTCCGGCCTTAAATCCGCATTTTTAAGCGCTTCGTCCAAAGCGGTTTTTAAAAACAGAAAACTATAGCTTTCCGTTTCGTCTTTTTGCGACAAAATTTTTTGAGAAACCTGAAAAACCGGATAATCGCCTGCAAAAGAACTCTCGAACCTGTCCAAAAATGAAATTTCGGAAACGGGTTTAAACAAGTTTTGTCTGATTTCGGAAATGTTGTCCCCTAAGGAGCAAACGCAGCCGAATCCTGTAATTTGTGTTTTCATAGGTTAATTTATTTTTGTTTTGTCATTAATTTATAGATTCTGCAGCTTTGTGCAGAATGACGGCTGACTCGGATGCCGTTTTCAACGGAATGAGGGCAAAACCGAATATCATTTTTTTCTGTTCGTTTCTATATACGCCCTTAAAGTTCCCAGCGTTTCAAAAACTTTTCTGCCTTCGTCCATGTTTTCTATTATTATATCGTAATTTTTACGCAAAATTATGACAAGCTCTATGGCGTCCAGGCTGTCCAGCCCCAGCCCGGAAAAAAGAGGGCTGTCTTCTTTCAGAGAAGCCAAATCTATCCCTTCCATGCTGAGATTTTCGCTCAAAACCTTTTTTACGTCGTCCAAAGATGTCGCTATCATAATCGCTCCTTTTGGGACAGTTTAAAGTCAGGAGTGCGGAGTTAAAAAACAACAACTTCACTCTGTAAACTCCAAACTGCCGTTCTATTTCCACATATCGTAATAATTAAAAAACTGGTATGGGTACTCAAGCGTAAATTTTTGTAAAGATTGTACAAATTTTTCGGCTTCTTTTAAATAATCGGCCGGCGTCCTGCCGCCGCGGTTTTGCGCGTAAAAAACGTCCGAAATAACGGAATCTATCCGCCCTTTGCCTTTATAAGGAAAAAATATTATCGCTATAGGCGTCTGCGTTTCGGCGGCAATCCTGTAAATTCCGAACGGAACGCCTATTTTGCCGCCTAAAAAATCCGCTTCGGCGGAATGCGCTTTATCGCCGAAAGTTCTGTCGCCCATTTGGCATACTATCGCCTTTTTTTGCAAAGCGGCGAATATTTCTATCGAGCCTCCGGCAAAACCGGCCGGATCGATAAATTTTACCGGAGAATCTTTGCCGGACAATTCGTGCGCGTGCTTATCGACATCGTGGCGGCTTCTGCGGTAAATGACATACTTTTCTTCCGGCAAAAAATCAAAAGACGACATCGCCGCCTGCCAGCACCCGCAATGCGCGGTCAATATTATAAGGCCTTTGCCTTTTGCAAGCAGATCCCGGCAAAGCCGTTTGTCCGCTTCGGAAGAAATTACTTCGCTTTCGCCTCTTATTCCCAAAATCGCCCTGTCGGTCAAAATTTTTCCGAAAGTAAGGTTCAGTTTATAAGTGTGAATTAAAAGTTTCAAAGAACCGGCTTCGGGAAAACGGCGTTTTAAATAAAAAGAAGCTTTATTTCTTACCGACGGAAGCAAAGTGTAAAAAATTACCACAAAATATAAAATAAAATACGCCATGTATCTTCCGCCGTATTTTATGAAAAAGCCTAAAAGATTTTGGAAAAACGCGCTTCCCAGGCTTTTCCCCGTCCAGTTTTGAGACATAAAATTCCTTTGTCTGCAGGTGTGACAATCTTTTTGTCGCACCATACCGGTGAAAATCGGTATCCATTTTTATTTATTTGAAAAGGAATTACAAAATAACTAAAGCAGTTTCCTCGCGCCGGCTCTCATGATTTTGCCTACAACGTAAACGATGCTTCCCACAAGCAGGGCAAAAACAGGGGCGACTATCAGAGAACCCAAAACCCATTCCCAGACCCTTTGTAAAAACTGTACGCCTAAAATCTGCCAGCTTACTTCGGTGAGAAACCGCCCGTGCCTTAAAAAATAGCCCGTTTCTATGCACACAAAAGGTATAAAAGGGGGCATGGCAAGTTTATCGACGCTGAAAGCCACGGCTCTGTTCAAATTGAACCAGCCCACGCCGACCATTAAAATGAAAGTTCTTACTCCCGGCAGCGCAAGCGAGCCCCAGAAAGAACCCCACGCCGCGGAAAAAGCCAGCAGGAAAGGGTTGTCGTCCCTTTTTAACTGCTCGGCTAAAACTTTGAAAGGATTCAGCGAAACGATATCGCCTTTTTCGTTCCTGGCGAATTTCCTGTGAGGCACCGGTATCATCGAACGTACCGTAAGATAGGTGTTTAAAACTCCTATGCGGAAATTGTCTCTGACAAGTTTGAAATGCGAAACCCGCTCTTTTCGGTTTTCGGGATAATAAACGTCCACGTCAACTTCTTCTACGGGAAAACCCGCCCACAGCGCTTTTATTACGACTTCGACTTCAAACGCAAACCGCCTGCTGAAAATTTTATATTTTTCAAAAATCCCTACCGGATAAACCCTAAACCCGCTTTGCATATCTATTATTGTCTGGCCGGTCTGCACTTTTGCCCAAAAACCCGAAAATTTGCGTCCGAACTTCGAAACCGCGGGAACGCCGGGATTCTCGAATTTTCTTCTGCCTATTACGACGGAATGCGGATGTTCCCGGGAATACTCCAGAAGTTTCGGGATATCCGAAGGAAAATGCTGCCCGTCGGCGTCTATCGTAACGATATGCGTAAAACCGTTCGCTTTTGCGTAATATGCGGCCGAAAGGATCGCCGCGCCTTTGCCTTTGTTTTTGTCAAAACGGATGGTGTTTATGGAGAAGTCTTTTAAAATATCGATTCCGCCGTCCGTGCTGCCGTCGTCAACTACTAAAATGTCTTTATAGTCCGGAAATAACGCACCGACGACTTCGCGGGCTGCGGCCGCGTGATTGTAAAGAGGAATGACGATTAAAGGCTTAAAGTTATTGCTCATTGTTTTATTGCAGGCGCTTTGCCCTGCGCCATAGCCGCTTTTCGGGGAGCGCTGCGCCTCCCGAAATTTCTCCGCTCGCAGACGCGTTAATGCGGCGCTGCAACGGCAAAGACTATACAGCATACGCATGCAAGACGAATGTAAGATATTAAGTTCGGTTTTAACAGTTTTGCTTTTGCCTTATTTGTCATACCGGTGAAAACCGGTATCCGTTTTGTTTTTAATAAAGTCCCGGGGCAATCCGAACCGGCAGTTTAAAAAATTTTGCCGTCCCGCCATTTATTGCATATTTCTTCGTAGAAATCCGGTTTGCTTACAAGGACGCCTTTGTTTTTGTCAACCATAAGCTGTATGCTGTAGCCGGAAGCCATAAGTTCGTTGCTTTGCCCGTAAATGCGGAACTCGAAATCCAGCCTTGCGGCTTCGTTCCAGTAAAGTAAAACTTCTATTTTATAGGTTTTTGCAAATTCCAAAGGTTTGAAATAATCGAAATGTATCTGCTTTAAAGGTATGGTAACGCCGTTATCGTAAAAATCCATATAGCCTATATTGAACTTTCTGCCGAAAGCCAGGCGCCCCTCTTCAAAATATACGGCGTAATTTCCGTGCCAAACTATGTTCATAGGGTCAAGTTCGTTAAAACGCACCGTAAATTCGCTTACGCAGCTTAAAGGTTTCGGGTCTCCAGGATCGGTTTTGAAGTACGATTTTTTTATCATTTTTCCCTTGTTTGAAATTACGATATGGCTATGGAAATTTGCGAATAAATTTCTTTATCGTTTTTTATCGTTATGTTGTAAAAACCGCCGCTTTCGGTTAAAACCGCGGCAATCGCGGCGTCCGGCAAAACCGGCTTTACAAACTTTACCTTTTTTACTTCTTTAAGAACCGCATCGTTTTTGTTTAAAAAATTTTTTACGCAAAACAAAGCTATTTCTATCTGGACTATTCCGGGAAGAACGGGATTATCCGGAAAGTGCCCCTGAAAAGCCGTAAAATCTTTGTCTATAAAAAACTCAAAAACGCCGCCGTTGCGGCTTTTGAAAGAATCGGCTATGCAGCCGTTTACGTTTTTCATATTTTCGTTGCCCACAATACCGGCTCGTTCTGATAAAAGAAGAACAGTTTCCCGCCGATATTTCTGATATTCTCGTTCGTTTCGTTTATGAACAATTCTTTGAAAAATTCCGCAAACCGTTCCACCGCGCTTTCGGGCATGCGCGGAATATGAAAATAAACGTCCGTCCCGCCGTCTTTTTTTATTTTCATATCCTGAATTTTAACGCCCAAATCGTTCATAATTATCGCCCTTACGCCGTCTTCTTCTTCAACTGCTATGGCTTTAAAGGGCAGGCTGTCCATATACGAGCCGTAAAACATTGAGGTTTTATTTCCTGAGGATGCCGAAAAACCGGGCTTCACGGCGTTATAACGTATGTCCCCGCCGGTTTTGGCGCATGCCGAAAACGATACGCTTACCGCTAAAACCAAAAATAAAATTTTAGCCGCAGTTCCGCTTTTGGAATTTCTCAAAAAAGCGGGGAGGATAAAAACGCTTACGAGTATTGCCGTTAAAATTCCTGTAAAAACCATAAATCCGATTATAAACAAAACTTTATGCTGCGCCGCCATAAGCGAACCGAAACCTATAAGCGTCGAAAGCGCCGCTATTGCCGCCGCTTTCAAGGGATGAAGTTTTGAGTCTCCTTTTATTTTATAAATTATAAATACCGCGTAGTCTATGCCGAGCCCCATAAGAAGCGGTACCGCAAAAAGGCCGAACAAATTTACTTCTATTTTTAAAACCGCCGCGGCTGTGAAAAAGACGCATACGCCGCATATTACCGGGACAAGGCTTAAAACCGCAAGTTCGGCGTTTTTTAAAAATAACGCCAAAACCGTAAAAGAACACAGCAAAAGAACAATCATTATTTTATAAAAACTCGAGCTTACCCCGTTTATTATTTTTTCCTGAAGGGTATAGTTGGATATTGCCGAAGTTTCTATGTTTTGCGCGTTGACAACTTTGCCGCCTTTGGGCAAAATGTTTGTAAAAGCGTACCTGCCGTTTATTTCTATGACGGGGTTATAAAACCTTTCCAACCCGAAGGCTTCGCCTTCCTTGACAGTTCCGGCTTCTAAAAATTTATAAAAGTTATCGAAAACGCCCGGTTTAACGCCGTATTTTTTCGAAGCTTTTTCAACTTCTTTTTTTACCGCCGCGATTTTATCCGGCGTCCAAAACTTTTTCCACATTAAAACGTTTTGTTCTTTCGTTTTTTTGTCCGGAAAAAGCCGGTACAGCTTTAAAAGGCCTTTGTTTTCGCGCGAAATTATGCCGTTGTTTTCAAGAGCTTCTTCTTTCGTGTTTCCGAAAACGAACAAAAACTCGTTATTATTATACGCGTTTCCGGTGATTTGTTCAAATATTTCTTTGTCTTTTTCAAATTCGGCGGACACGGTGTTTAGCGAATCCAAAGAAATGTCGAATTTTACGTATTTGAAACAGATTGCCGCGGAAGCGAATATCAGCAATAAAATGACGATCGCGGCAGACGGAGAAAGTTCGGTTCTCCGGATCGTTTCTCCGCCGTTTCGCTCTTTTTCGCTGCGGCGGTTTGCACGGCAGTCAAAAACCAGCGGAGCGATAAAAAAGGCCGTAAGAAAAGCCGCTGTCAGCCCGGCGGCGCAAAAAACCGCTACTTGCCGAAACACGCCTATGTCCGAAAGCAGTAAAAGCGAAAAAGTGAGAATTGAAGTCAGCGCGCTTACCGCGACGGGCTTGAATATTTTACGCATGGAATCAAAGCGGTCTTTTTCTTGTGAAACTTTCAAAGCAAAATAAGCGTACACGCAATAATCTACCGAAAGCCCCATAAGCACCGCGCCGAAACCGACGGTAATTCCCGATATCCCGTTAAAAACGAAACTCGTTATTACCGCCGCGGCGGCTATAACGGCCGGCGGAGTAAAATAAATCAAAACGGCTTTGCCGTCCCTTAAAAAAACAAAAAATAAAACCGCCATTAAAATCAAAGATATTGCCGAAATCTTTTTTATGTCGCGGACTATGAGTTCGTTATTTTCAAGGGCGTATCTGGGCGCGCCGGTAAAAAACGCGTTTACGTTTCCGGGAAGCGAACTTTTGATTTCATCGAAAGCGGCTTTTAATTTTTTTGAAAAAGCCAAATCGAGCGCGTTTTTCGGATAATCGAATATAAGCAGTATTTTTTTGCCGTTATCCGAAGATATAAAGCCGCCGTCCGCTTCAAAAGAGTTTGTAACATCGAGGTTTTTAAGCTCTTCCGCAAAAACCGTAAGCAGGCCGGGCGGATCGGCCGTTACAAAATCCCTGAAAAACATCCCTCCGGGAGAAAAAGCCCGGCTAAAATTCTCTTCGATATTTGAGGCGATAACCTTTTTATCGAGAAGAGCTTCGGTTTTCTTTTGCATGTCTTCGTTCCAGATATTCGGGGCAAAATGATAGTACGACAGCAAAAAATCTCCGCCGGCTTTCGGGGAGCGCAGGTTAAGTTCGGTATTGTTTTCCAATGCCTGCGAAATCGTTTGGGCCGCGTTTGACGAAACGCCGCCGTCATTGCTTTCTACCACTACGAAAAGTTTGTTTGAAAGGGGAGAATTTTGAAAAAGGGCAAGTTCCGTTTTCAGGCTGTCGGGCAGCATTTCGGAAACGTCTTCTTTGAACTTTGCTTTTGAAAATAAAACCGCGAAAACCGCCAGCGTTGCGCATACGGCGGCGAGATAAAGTTTTTTATGTCTGAAAATGAAAGAATAAAGCATAGTTTGGGGAAACCTTTATGCTGTCATACCTTTGAAAGCTTGTCCCTGACGCGGCCGAAGCAACAGTATCCGATCCGGCCGTCATTCTGCATAAAGCTGCAGAATCTATAAATTATATAAACCCCGCGGCGGAGTTTATACCGCGCGCAGCCGCACAGGGTGACAGATTATGTCAGAACAAAACGGATTCCGGCCGGGAGCCGCAACGGCAAACTTATATGCCGCCCGTCAATCGTACTTTGCCTTTTGCCGCCGCTTACCCTCTTGTCATCCCGCTTTCTTTTTGTCATCCGCGGCGTTCATTATTTTGTCCAGTAAAAAAGAGGACAAAAGCGCTCCCATAAGCCCGGGCGCGACAACGGCCTGGCCGGTCAAAAACAATCCCGGTATTTTTGTCGCGGGCAAAACAGCAACGCGGCCGGCTTTGTGCATTATGCCGTAACCGCTGTAATAATTTACGTATTTTTTAAACGTTTTCGGTGTGGCCGCGTCGCAGAAAACGGCGTTGTCCGCAATTTCGGGGTATATTTCTTTAAGCCGTTTTTGTATGCCGGCTATTTTTGTGTTCTTCTTTTCAAGATATTTTTCCCGCGCAATATCCCACTCTTTTTTTTCTGCGTTTTCAAAAAGTACCACGCAGACGGTCTGGGGATCCGTATCCGAAAAGTTTACGTACATCATCTTTTCTTCCCCTTCCGGATAAACTTCTTTAAAGTCGTCGCTTGCAAGAAAAGACGTGTTTGTGTGAGTATAGCGTTTCCCGTTTTCCAAAAGGCCGTACAAAACGAAAAATCCGGGCGTTTCTTCGAGAACGTTTATTCTTTCGATATGGTTTTTGCGGTATGCGCCGTCCGGCGCGATTTTTAAGAATTCTTTAGGGTGTACCGACGAAACGCACGTTTCGCAGACGATTTCGGAATTATCTGCGAAAATTATTTTTTTGTCTGAAGTTTTTTCGTCAAACTCTATTTTGACCGCTTTTTTGTCCGTAAACACGTCGATATTATTGTCTTTCAAAGCCTTTTTATAAAGGTTAACAAGGCTGCCCGCGCCGCCTTTGATTCTCCAGACGCTTTCAAACATAAGCCCGCTGCAGCTGCAATACAGGTAAAACGGGGTTTTTGACGGCGGCGTTCCGTACAAAATCGTGGGGAAAGAAAGTATTGCTTTGATTTCGGGGTTTTTAAAATGTTTGTCTAAAACTTCCTGCAAAGTGCTGCCGTCGCCTGCCCAGGTCAAAAGATCTTTATACGGGTAATCTTTTTTGTGGAGATTCAAAAACGGCATTTCGTCTATAGTTTTTTGAACGTCCGCCAAAAAATCAGCTATGCCGGTTTTTTCGCCGGGAAACGTTTCTTCAAGCCTTTTTTGGAATTTTTGCCTTCCCGTGGGCATTTTAAAAACTTTGCCGCTTTTTAAAAGGCGTATTTCATCGCAGTTGTCTTCATCGCAAGGCTCTGCCGGCACGCTAAACCCCAGCTGTTTAAACAAAAACCCGCATATTTCGTTTTTGCCAAGGCCCGCCCCGTAATGAAACCCGCTTTCAAAATGAATTTTGCGCGAATTTACGGTTCTGTCAAAACCGGCTATAAGCGGCGCGATATGAGGGGCCTGCTCGGCGACGGCGACCTTTTTGCCTTTTTTTGCAATAAGCAAAGCCGAAGTCAAACCCGATATCCCGCTTCCTATAACCGCTGCGTCGTATTTCATAAAAACCCTTTTTAATAACTTAAATAAGATGTCATTTTCGAGTGTTTTAGCCGGGAATCCAAGTTAAAAAGGATCCCCGATAAAGGCCTTCGGGGATGTGACAAACAAAACAAAGATTCGTTAACTTCTAGCTTCAAACTGCCGTTTAAGCGCCTATCCCGCCGTCTATGTGGAAAACTTTTCCCGTAATATAGCCCGCTTTGTCCGAAGCCAGATACGAAACCATTTCCGCTGCGTCTTTAGGTTCTCCCACTCTGCCGAGAGGTATTGTTTTGATTATTTGTTCCATAGGCAAGCCTTCGAGTATTTCGGTGCCGATAAATCCCGGTGACACGGCGTTCACCAAAATGTTTCTTTTTGCGACTTCCATAGCCAAAGATTTTGTCGCGCCTATAAGCCCCGCTTTTGCGGCCGAATAATTGCTTTGCCCGGGAACTCCGAAATGCGCCGCGGCCGACGATATGTTTATGATCCTGCCTTGCCGCGCCCTTATCATAAACGGCAAAACCTGTTTTGTAACGTTGAAAAAACCGTCAAGCGTTACTGAAATTACGTCTTTCCATTCGCTTTCTTTCATCCACATCAAAAGCGTGTCCCTGCGAAATCCGGCATTGTTGACTACGGCAAACGGAACGTCTTTTTCCAGAAGCGGTGATAAGGCGGTTTCGGCTTCTTTATAATTTGCGACGTCAAACTTTAAAAGCAGGCATTGCCTGCCCGAATCTTCGATTGCTTTTTTAACTTTTTGCGCTTCGGCATCGTTAGAACGGTAATTAAGCCATATGTCAAAACCGTCTCTTGCCAAAGTTTTGGCAATTTCCGCGCCTATTCCCCTGCTTGCTCCCGTAACCAACGCTATTTTATTTTTTTCCATTCAGGTTTCGTTTCTCCGTTATTTTTATGCTTCATAAATTCCCGCGTTAAGAAAACGCCGGTTCATTATACCATTTTATACGCGGTACGATTTTATGATTTGCAGAAACTTTTCTATGCTGTCTTTATCGTGTCCCGCGGTCAGTGAAATCCTGATTCTGGCCTGCCCTTCCGGTACGGTCGGCGGTTTGATTGCCGGCGCAAAAACAAAGTTTTCAAAAAGGTACTTTGAAAGTTTTTCGGTTTCTTCAAGGCTTCCGGTTATCACGGGGATAATCTGCGACCGGCTTCCGCCCGTTTTTAAACCGGCTTCGTTCAATTTTTCTCTAAGATATTTTGCATTATCTAAGAGCAAAGCCCTTTGGGCGTCCGATTTTTTTATTATTTCAAGCGCTTTTAAAACCGCGCCGGCTATAGCCGGGGAAATTGCCGTAGTATAAATGAAAGCCCTGCTTTTGTTCGTCAAATAATCGATTAGGCTCCGGCTGCCGCAGACGAAACCGCCCTGCGCCCCGAACGCTTTTGACAAAGTGCCTATCGTAATATCGATTTTGTCCGATACGTTCGCTTCTTCGGCAAGCCCGCGGCCTTCTTTACCGAAAACGCCGGTAGAATGAGCTTCGTCAACCATGCTTACGGCATCGTGTTTTCGGCAAAGAGCGGCAAAATCCGCTAAAGGGGCGAAATCGCCGTCCATTGAAAACACGGATTCGGTGACAGCGATTTTTAATTTATAGCCGCGCGCTCTTTTAAGAACAGACTCGAAAGAATCCATATTGCAATGCTCATATACAAACACGCGCGCGCCCGAAAGTTTCGCGCCGTCCCACAAAGAAGCGTGGTTTAATTTGTCCATAATCACGCATGCGTTTTCAATTGAGCCCAGCGCGCTTAATATGCCTGCATTTGTCTGATACCCGCTTGCAAGCACAAGCGAAGACCGTTTATTTTTAAAAGCGGCGAGCGCCGTTTCCAGCTGCGCGTGAATAGGCAGATTCCCGCCGACCAGGCGCGACGAAGCTCCGCCGAAACCGTATTTTTCGGCCGCTTCGGCAGCCGACTTATTGATTTCTCCGTTTCCGGACAGATCTAAATAATTATTGGAAGAAAAATTGATATATTCTTTGCCGTCAATAGTTATATTTGCCGCGGGGGCCGAAGCAATAAGGCGAAGTCTGCGCAATAAACCGGCATCTTTTATTTGCGATAATTTTTCCGACAAAATTTCGTCTAACATTTTAAAACCTCTGTATGCCGTGTTCCGTTTTTGCTTTAAATTTCTTTTTCATTGCCGATAAAACCCTCAAAGGCTTGTCCATTAAATAATATTTGAGGCAAAGCCTCCCGAAACGCTTATTTGTAAAGTTGCTTCCGAAATAACCGTGAAACGCAAACGGGCGGATTCCTTTTATTTCTTCTATCGGCGCTTCGTGCGAAAAATATTTCGCGGTTTCCAAGGGGGCGAATTTCATTCCCGCGGACTCAAAAACATGCTTATTTTTAACGCAAATGAACAGGTCTTCGTTTGTCATATTTTTGTAAGGTTTAAAATCAAGCGGCGTAAAAGGCAGATCCAGTTTTGACGGAAGCTCCAAAAGGCGTTTGGAACGCATGGAAACTCCGTTGCCGACCCTGCAAATGTTTCCGTTTGCGTCTTTCAGAGAACGGTTTTTAGGCCACGGCGCGCCGATGTAATCGTAATTTAAAAATTCGTTTCGCCACATTTCGGGGTTAACGGCGAAACCGTCGTAATGCACAAGCAGCACAAACTCCGTTTTGACGTATTTGTGAAGCCCGTAGATGATTTTATAATTGAAGCCGTCTATGTTTTTATTAAAAGAAGTATGCGCGTATCGGATATTTCCGGGCAGATAAAAAGGTTTTTTATGGCTGATTAAAACCGCGTCCGCAAATTTTATATTTTGCATACTGTATTTCATAGCCCGAACGGTTTCGTAAATGTAAGTGCAGGCTAAAGCCGCGATGGTAACTTCGGGAAGGTTTAACATAGCCCGCTTTTTTTAAAGCAGAGCGCCGCGCCGTGCCCGCCGAAACCGAAAGACAAAGACAGCGCCGAATTTATTGTCTGCGCCGAAGCGGCGTTTTTTACATAGTTGAGATTAAACGGAATGTCGGTTTCATTAAAATTCAGCGTAGGCGGCACAATATTATTTTTCAAGGCAAGTATGGAAAATATCGAGCCCACAATGCCCGAAACCCCAAGCATATGCCCGGTAGCGGCTTTTGTGGAAGAGACTAAAGGCCGGGCGGAGAGCGGAGACTGAAGAGCGGAAATAACGGCAGACCCCTCGCCCTGACCCTCTCCTCGTTTCTCTTCGGAGCCCGGGCGCTCACATCTCGCGCCCGCGCCGGACTCGTCCTCGTTATTCCTCGGACTGCCGCCCGCAAGGGGCGAGGGAATAACGGCGTTTTCGGCGCCATTGTCTTTATCTTCACTCTTCAGTCTCAACTCTTCACTATGCCTTCCTATCGCTGCGCTTTCAAAATAATCGTTTAACTTAGTCCCCGTGCCGTGAGCGTGTATGTAATCCGGAATTTCGCCGCCGGACGCTTTTCTTATAATGCCGCGCATGCCGTCCGGCGAAGATATGTTAACCATGTTGTCCGTATAAATCCCGAAGGATTTGCCCGCGAGTTCGCAATAAATTTTAGCGCCTCTTAAAACCGCTTTTTTCAAATCTTCAACTATTATAAATCCGGCTCCTTCTCCTATGGAAAAACCGTCTCTGTCTTTATCGAACGGTTTATGCCCTTTTTTGGAAAGAACGCCCATATTTTTAAATGCCGCAATATATAAAGGATGTACGGACGTTTCCGATACGCCGCAAATGACGGCGTCGCAAATATCGTTTGTTATAAGTTCGCATCCTTTGATGATTGTAAGAGTTCCCGTAGCGCAGGCGGCTGAAACGCAGCTCGTTTGTCCTTCGATTTTAAATATGTTTTTAATCTGTTCGGGCAGGCTGTTGTCAAAGGTGAAGTTTTCCTGAAATAAGTCCGGCTTGCTTTCGCCGCACGATAAGCCTATGCGGTTTTTTTCATATCCGGAATTTATAAGCCCGGCATCTTTTATTGCTTCCTGTACTGCGATAAAAGCCATGGCAAGCCTGCGGAGATTTTCAGACATATCGAAGCCTTCCGCTCTTGCAATAAAAGCTTCGTTTTTTATTTCGTAGCGTACCGCGCTTTCGCCGCCGGTCAAACGCTGCCAGTTTTTCTGAACGCCAGAGCCGAGCGGCGAAACAAGCCCCAGTCCGGTAATGGCAAATTTTTTGATTTTATTTTGAAGCCTGCCGTTATTTTCACTTTCCACTTTCCACTCTCAACTTTGCAACTTAAATGATCCTGGAATCGACGTTAAATACCTGACCCGAAACCGTTTTCATGTGAGAAAGCATATAAATAAAATCCAAGAGTTCGTTTATATCGGTAGTAGTATTTAAAACGCTGTCCCGCTTTGCGTATTCCATATAGTCGTATCCGGCAGATTTGCCCATCTTAGTCAAATGAAAGCCGGGCAAAACGGCGTTTACCGTTACGCCGAAACGCCCGCCTTCCCTTGCGGCAGTTTTTGTTAAAGCGATGACTCCGGCTTTCGAGGCCGAATAGCTTGCCGCGCCGGCAAAAGACCTGTACGCGGATATGGAAGCCAAGTTTATTATCGAACCGCAATGCTGTTTTGCCATAATGCGGAGAGCTTCTTTAAGTACATAAAACGTTCCGTTGAGGTTGGTTTGTATTACTTCGTTCCAGTTTTCGTCCTGCTCCCTGAAAATTATTTTGTTTTTGCTTATCGAAGCGTTATTTATCACGCAGGATATTTCCCCGAACTCGTTGTACGCGCTTTCGATAAACAGCTTCGCTTCGTCATGTTTCGATATGTCCGCGCGGAAAAATTTTGAATGCGGAATTTCATACTCGGGTTTATGTACTCTGTAGCAGCCGCAGACGTTCCAGTCGTTTTTAGAAAAATACAAAGCGAGCTCTTTTCCTATCCCGAGCGAAACTCCCGTTATTAAAACCGTTTTGTTGTTCATTTTTGCCCCAGTATAATAAAATGGATACCGGCTTTCGCCGGCATAAGAGACGCAGCTTAAGTTATCAGGCCGGTAAAATCGGCAGTTGCCGTAAATCCGCGCATCCAAACTTCTAAACTTCGCCGCGAAGCGGCTCCAACCCCAAATCTTCGATCATCTTTAAATCGGTTTCCGTATCCCTGCCGCCGGTTGTAAGATAACCGCCGCTCATTATCGCGTTTGCGCCCGCGGCAAAAATCATCGGCTGCAAATCTCTTAAATTTACTTCTCTGCCGCCGCAGATAACTATATCCTGCTTTTGCAGAATTATTCTAAATATAGCGATTATTTTTAAAATTTCAATAGCGCTTAAAGGCTTTGCCTTTTCCAATTCCGTGCCTTTTACCGGGATAAAAAAATTCATAGGCACGCTTTCAACGTCAAGCTCTTTTAAAGTAAAGGCCAGATCGATCCTGTCGTTAAGAGTCTCGCCTATGCCGAACAGTCCGCCCGCGCATATTTTAAACCCCGCGGCTTTTGCCCTTTTTATCGTATCTATGCGTTCATTATAAGTATGCGTAGAACAAATTTTCGGAAAGAATCCGCCTGAGGTTTCCAAATTGTGATGAATTTTCTTTATTCCGGCTTCTTTGAGTTTTAAAAGAATTCCGTCGGACAATCTGCCTATCGAAACGCTTAATTTTTCAACATTCTTGTAACTTTTAAACATTTCGCAAAGCGAACCGATCTCTTTTTCGTTTAAATAATTGCCGCTCGAAACTATGCCGAAACAGGCCGCGTTTTCCAAAGCTTTATCCGCTGACCGCGCTATCTTTGCGGGTTCGGCCAGAGGATAAACTTTAACTTCCGTTTTGTTGAAAGCCGACTGCGCGCAAAACTTGCAGTCTTCGCCGCATTGCCCCGATTTTGCGTTTATAATCGAACAAATTGAAACCTTGCCGCCTTTATATTTTTTGCGGATCTTTGTTGCCGCGTACAAAAGGTCTTCGATGTCGAAATCAAAAAGCCGTAAAGCGCCTTCTTTCGTAATTTGTCCGCCGTTTATAATATCGGAAATTAATTTGTCCACGGGGAGTATTTTAGCACTTATAAAAAACCCGGTCAACTTTGGGATTTGCGCAAAGTTGACCGGGTTTCATTTGTCAATCGTTGTTTATTAACCGCCTTTCTAAATCTCTATTTTGATTTTTACCGGTTTGGATTTTACTATGGATTTTGTCGCGTTGATCTGTTTCAGCGCTTTTTCTATGTTTTCGCGGTAAGTTTCGTGCGTGATGATTATGATGCTTGCGTAATCTCCGCCGCTTATGTCGGGCTGCGCAAGGCTTGCTATAGAAACTTTATAGTTGCCGAGTATCCCTGAAATTTTAGACAAAACGCCCGGTTTATCCGTTACGTTAAGCCTTATATAATACGAAGCCCTGCTTTTTCCCGCGGGAAGTATTTTGATTTTCTTTTTTCTGTCATAGACCACTTCCGGGACTATTCCGGCGGTATTTGTGACTATAAATTCCGAAAGGTTTATTATATCCGACACTACCGCGCTTGCCGCGGGGCCCTGCCCGGCGCCTTTCCCGTAAAATAAAACGTCGCCGGAATCTTTGCCGGTGATCATAACCGCGTTATATTCGTTTTCAACGGTCGCGAAAGCATTGTCGTGTTTTACAAGGCAGGGCTGAACGGATAAGTCTATGCCGTTTTTAGTTTGCTGCGCCGAACCGATGAGCTTGATGTCGTATCCGAAATCCTGCGTTATCAAAACGTCTTCGCTATTCAAATCTGCGATCCCTTTTACGGCAATGTCTTTTACTTTTACCCAGCCGCCCCATGCAAGGGAAGCCAAAATTGCAAGTTTGTTGGCCGTGTCTATTCCGTTGACGTCAAAAGCGGGGTCGGCTTCCGCAAAACCCGCAGCCTGCGCGCTTTTCAAAGCTTCTTCGTATGAAACTCCTTTTTTTGTCATTTCGCTTAAAATGAAATTCGTCGTGCCGTTCAATATGCCTTTTACTTCAAGCACGTCTTCCGAAGCAAGCCCTTCGCTTAAACCCTGGACTACGGGAATGACGCCGCCGACGGAAGCCTCGTAATATACGGATTTCTGGCAGCTTTGCGCCGTCGTAAAAATCTGATCCCAGTATTTTGCCAAAACCGCTTTGTTGGCCGTGACAACATTTTTACCGGCTTTTAAAGATTCCAAAATTATAGTTCTTGCCGGCTCGTATCCGCCGATAAGCTCTATTACCAAATCTATTTCCGGATCTTTTATGATGTCTCTGAAGTTTTTGACGTACAGTTCCGGCCTGTCTATGGGGTTTAAATCGCAAATGGATTTAATTTTTATGGGCTTGCCGACTTTGCGCAAAACTATCTTCTTGTTTTGCTCCAAAATTTTGACTACGCCCTTTCCGACAGTGCCGTACCCGATTAACCCGACATTGATGTATTTTTTTTCCATAAACCGTAATTTCCTTTGGAGCTTGGCTCCCTGACTTTTTATTGCCATACATTATACATCAAATAAAAGTTTATTTAAAATCTTCCGAAGACAAAAAGACGGCCGCTTTTTGGCCGCGGCCGTCTTCGGCGATAAATACCGGATAAATTACCGTAAAACTTTTATTTTACCGCATTTGCTTTGGTTTTAACCGCCGCAGTTTTAACAACGGCTTTTTCTTTGGCGGAATATTTAACCGTCTTCGCCGAAGCGTTTATTTTGCCGGCAGCCGTGTCTTTTACTGCGGGTGTCTGAACATTTTGCGGTGAAAAGTCTTTTGTTATGGAAACCAAACCGTTTATCCACTTTTGGGCAGACTTAATTTCTTTTGCGGTCATCGATCTGATTTTCGTATTAAGCATTGTCAAAGCGCTTCTTATTTGCGCGCGGTCAAAAGCTATTTCTTTTTTGCCGAGTATTTTAAGAATTTCCGTCTTGTTTAAAAATTCATGGATTATCCACAAGCGCGGATCGTCAAAAACGACATGCTCGGGCGGGACGTAAATTTCTTCAAATCCCAATTTCTCTTTAATATTGAAATCCTTCCATGTATCGGCTTTGGAATACGCTTCAACCGCCTCTTTTTTAACTGTAAGCGTTATATGTTTAAGCGAAGGGGCGCCGTTTACGGTTTTATAGAGGCCTTTAAAAACGTCTTTGCCTAATTTCGGCGGCTTTATTGAATCTGATTCTATCATGAAAAGATTGGCGCACCCTTCAAAAGCGCTGT
>JAISVT010000016.1 GCA_031271405.1 Candidatus Endomicrobium macrotermitis
TTTTTAATTTGACGTTCGGGTTCCCTCCCACCGGAACCGCAGGCGACATTCCCAGTCCCCCGCTCGGGCCGTTAAAACTTGAAGGAAACAGCGTGGTTTCGCCGAAACCTATCTGCCCGAACGGAAGTTCGGTCTGAAAAGCCGAAAACCTCGATATGCCCTGATATCCGTTTTGCATCATTTTTTCATATACGGCGCCGTAAAATTCGGCTTCGCTCATGCCCTCTTTCAATATGCCGGGTATTATTTCGGTAAGAAGTTTGTCATGAATTTTTCCGGACTGCTCCATCCAGTACAATTCGTACGGCGACTTTATGGAACGTATATGCATTATTACCTGGTCCATAGCGCCTACGGATTTAATATCGAAATATTTTTTAAGCCTTTCCGTAACGGTAAAAGGAATTATGTCCGACTCTATATAAACGTTTCCCAGCTCTTTGCCGCCGTTTTGCGCGGCATCGCGGTAAGTTCTCATGGGAAAAATGTTTGTAAGAAGCGATTCTTTCGAAGCCCTTTCAAAACTTTTTCTTATATGATACGAATAAGAGCCGTCTTTTCTTATTATTAAAAGCGCGTCCTGCATAGTTCCCGTAAGGTAATACTGGTTGACCTTGCTTACAAAAAGCGCGCTGTCCCAGCTTTCATATTTTTCATTCATCCTCAAACAAAATTTTCCCCTTCTTAAAGCCAGCTCTTCCGCAGTGAGTTCCATTGAATGACTCCCTTTTAGATTTTGCAGCAAACCATTATATTAAATCCGCACGGAAAAACGAAAAATCCCGGCTTATTTAAAAACCGGGATTTTTTATTTATGACGGTAATCTTATTTTATGTCTTTTATCTGGTCTATTGAGAATAACATATAGTCGCCGTCAGTTTTAGAAATAGGCTTTATTTTGCCTATTCTTAAATAATACCTTATTGTTGACACAGGTACTCCGGCCTCTTTTGCAAATTCGCTTATTTTAAGAAGCCTGTTTGTCTGGATGTCCGGAACTTTTTCGTCAAACATTCCGATGTAAGTATTCATAGAGCGAATATAAGCGGTAATCATAAATTTATCATACTTTGAAGTATCCTGAGTCAACTGCGCCTCTTCGATATAATATATATACTGCTTTCTGTCTCTCGGTCTTATGATTAACGGCAAAAGTCCGTTTTTAAGTAAAATAAGGTTAACCAAAAGTCTTGCCGTTCTGCCGTTGCCGTCAACAAAAGGATGAATTGATACAAATTTCAAATGAGCAGCGAAAGCCTTGTGAGCAGAGAATGATTTATCCGCTTTAAGCCATTTTATAAACTCCGGCATGAGTTTATAAACTTTGGCCGGATTAGGCATAATTACATGTGAACCGGATATTCTTACTCTTACGGTTCTATATCTTCCGCTAAATTCTTCATCTATGCCTTTCAGTATTTGTTTATGAATACTCAAAATATCATCTTCAGTTACGGCTCTATTATTTTTGGATAATTCTAAAACAAGCTTAAACGCATCGGCATGGTTTGTAGCCTCAAGATAATCTTTTATCGGCTTTGAACCTATTGTTCTATTTTGCGCGATTGCCATATTGGTTTCTTTTCTGGATAGAGTATTGCCCTCGATGGCATTAGAAGTATATGCAAGCTCGGTTAAAAGCCAGTCCTGCAACACTTTCATCTTTTGAGCGTCGCCGACAATAAGTCTTATTTGTTTTTCTTTCTCAGTAAGTTCTTTCAGCAGTTTCAACATACCAAACCTCATAGTTCATAGTGTATTGTTTATTATATCTAAACTATACACTAAGCCGCAGAAAAAGTCAAATTATTTATACCCATGGAGATTTCAGTATTTAAAGATGCTATAACACAACTAAATATCCGTTAATTTTTTTTAAAAACGGAAAATCCCGGCTTATTTAAAAACCGGGATTTTTTATTTTCGGGAAATTGCCGTCAATTGCGGTTTATATTCCTTTAAAAAAATATTTGACGCCGAGCGTTCCCGTGTAATTATTATATCCGCCGGCCGTTTTTACCGCGCCGTTGAGATATATGTTAAAATTCTCGGACGCAAAGTAGCCGGCTCCTATATTCGCTCCGAAGATATGCCTTTCCAGGCCGCTTCCCTTTACTTTAAACCAGTCTCCGCCTTCAAGTTTGGATTCGATTTCATTTTCGTATCCGGCCATTACAAAATTATACTCGAACGAAGCTCCCCAGTTAATTCCGTGCTGACGCGCTTCAAAACCCAATCCGGCCCTGAAAGACGAACTTATATTGCTGCCGCCTTTGACGTTCGCGTTAAGAGATTCGGCTCCGGTTTCGTTAAAACCGCCGTAAGAAAACATTGACGCTTCGATTCCCGTAAACGGTTTAAGCAAAAACGCTTTGCTGAGATTGATTTTGTATCCGGCTTCAATGTCTGCCGAAGCGCTGAGCCCGTTAAAATCGGATTTTGCTTTTCTGTCTATTAAAAAGTCCTCCGAGTTTATGCTTCTCGCGTTATCATAACTTCCGTATCCGAAACTAAACATACCTTTTAATTCGGCTTTTTCTTTCACTGCGCCGGCATATCCGCCGCCGGTCAGCACAGAGCCTTCGGAACTGCTTCTTCCCTGCCTGATATCTTCACGGGTATAAGAGCCGTAAAGGCCGGCGATTATACCGGATTTTTTAAAATATTTGTCCGCGCCGATCGCGAATGCCGAGCTTGCATTCACGTAATCGTTTATCGAATTTTCATCCCGGCCGTATGTCTCCGCTCCGAAACTTCCGTCAGCCCATAAGCCGAAATTGAAGGACTCGTCATAGTAACTGCCCATTCTCTTGTATAACCCCGTTCTGTCTCTGTTATTTATCCCGGCGCGCGCGATGTTGGCGATAAAATAAGGGGTTATCTCCGAAAGCAGTTCTTTCTGCGATAAATCCGAAACGCCGGCTATGCCGTTGATTATGTTCTGAAGGTCGCCGGTTGAAGTACCAGAAACTTCATCAAGCATTGCGGCCGCGCTTTCCTGATTGTACGATAATCCGCCGAGCGAGAAAAAGCTGCTCGTATTGAACCCGTTTACAATAACCTTTATGGTATTATTTTCAACCAAAAAGTTATACGTAATCGAGGAATTTTCTCCTGACATTGCGCGCGCTTCGGCTGCCGCTTCGCTTATATTATCCGGCAGGCGCCCGGTAAGAGTTCCGGCTTCTATAAGGCTGTATTCGGCATTTTCATAACTTCCTACTCCGGCCTTTACGAAAAGGCTGCCGTCAAGATTTGCCTTGTTATTTACTTTTATGCGATCGTTACTGCCGTCCGAGTAAACGCCCATTTTTATCGCGCTGCCGCTCACGCTGTCCATTGTGTCGAATTCCGCGGTTATTGCCCGCTCCTCATTATGATTTTGCATATTAAAAACCGACTCATCGGAACTAAGCGACATATTTCCAGCGCGGAAATTATTTTCAAGTATGTTCAGCACGCCGGCGTTATTTACGGAATTTCCGATCCTCAAATCGCTTCCGGATGCCGTCAAAACCGCGCCGCCGGCAATGTTAAGGTTTTTCTGCGTTATTACGTTTCCGGCGGCATTTTCCAGACTTCCCCCGATATTCAGCGTTCCGCTTCCGGCATATCCGCCGTTTATGGGCGTGCTTAATATGCCGTGTCCGTTCAAATTAAACGTTCCGCCGTTGGTTATCGCGCCGCCTATGTTCAGTTTTTCCGTCAGCGACGTAAAATTTCCGGCGCCTGAAATATTTAATTCGTTTTGCCTGATCAAAGCATGATTTATAACGCTTCCGGTTACATCAACGCCGCCGGTTCCCGATATAAAATTAAAATTATCTCCTCCGCTGAATATAAGTTTTCCGGCGTTTGCTATCCTTTCCGAAACGCCGATAAGCCCGGCATTTGTCGTAAATTCTCCATCCGCGGAAATATTCACGTTTCTCTGCGAAACCGGCGCGCTGTTTGCGGTAATGCCCGTAATCGAGAGAATTCCCGTTCCCGATACGGAATTAACGTTTGTACCGCCGGTAAATCTGAGAACGCCCGTATTTGTTATCGGCATATTTAATATGTCGGACGCGTTTGCCGTGAAACGGCCTTCAACCGCAAGAGAACTCTGGCTTATCGTTTTTCCGGCCGTATTGCCGACTGCTCCCGAAACGGTCAATACTCCGTTTCCGCTTATAACGCTGCCGTTTGTGCCCGAAGTATCGGTGAATATCAAATTTCCGGAGTTCTCAATTCCGCTCACGGCATGCAGATCCGAAGCGCGCGACCGCAATTCGCTTTCAGCGTTTATTATTATTTTATCCTGGGTTATCGTTCTGCCGCCGGCATTTGTAACGTTTCCTCCTATGACGGTATTGCCGCCGCCGCCGATAATATTGCCGTTATTTCCTCCGCTGAAAAACAGCGTACCGGAATTGGTTATGATATTTCTTATATTGATAAGCGACGCGCCCGTGCTAAAGCTTCCTCCGTTTTTTATCTCAAGATCGTTCTGGGCTATTCCTTTCAAGCCGCCGTTGGTTATCGCGCCGTCTATAATGAGTTTCCCGTATGCCGAAGCCGCATTCACTACGCAGTTATTCAGATCTCCCTCTCCGGTAAAAGTAATATTTCCGTCGTTAATTAAATAATTCCCCGTACGCAGAGCGGAAACATGGCTTATAAGCGACGCAGAGTTATTCACGGTAATATTGTCCTGCGTTATATTTCCGGAATTTATGACATTTCCCGAAATCGCCGTATTGCCGGTTCCGGTCACGGTATTGGCGTTTGTTCCGCCGGTAAACGTAAGAGTTCCCGTATTTTCAAAAGCCGAAACTGTAATATCCGACGCGTTTGCCGATAACTTTCCGGCCACTTTAACCGTATTCTGCGCAATGCTTATGCCGGCGGGATTGACAACCGTTCCGTTGATTTCCAATATTCCTTTTCCGGATATCTCGTTATTATTTGTCTCGTTGAGGCCGTCAAACTTTAAAATGCCGGCATTGTTTATCGCGCCTGAAATATAGAAATCTTCGCTGTTTACCGTAAAAATACCCGAAGCGTCGATATTAAGCGCGTTTTGGGTGATTTTGTTCCCCGCCAAATTGATAAAAGTTCCGCCGATTTCAATGGTACCCGTTCCGTTTATGTCGGCATTATTGGTCCCCGTGTTGAAATATAATATGCCGGCGTTATTGATTACGTTATTGTTTACGCCTCCGGTAAAAGTCAGACTTCCTCCTCCGTCAATAAAAAACTCCGGCGCCGTCAAATCGGAAGCGTTTGCCGCAAGCGAGCCCGTTATCTCTATTTCATTCTGCGTTATCGCGGCGCCCGTTTCATTTACGACTCTGCCGCTTACGGTAAGCTTTCCCGTTCCCGATACGGCGCTTTCATTTCTCCCGCCCGTATAATCGATAACGCCGGCGTTATTTATCGAGCCGCTTATGTGCAGAAGATTTGCGGCCGTTGTAAGCCTTCCCGTTTCCGATATGTCAAGCACGTTTTGGGTTATCGTTCTGTTGCCGCTGTTATTTATATTGCCGGAAATGTCCAGATGTCCACGGCGTGAACTGCTGTTTTTTACCGCGTTCCGCAAAACGCCGTTTCCCGTAAACCTGGCAACGCCGTTATTCGTTACCCCGTTGTGTATAGTTATCGACGATACGAACGTAGTGAAATCAGCCCCGTCGTTTATCGTCAGATCGTTTTGGGATATGCTTCCGTTGTTTACGACTCCGGACGATATCACTGTGCCGCCGTCTCCGGTAATAATATTCGAATTCGTCCCGCCCGTAAAAGTAAGCGTACCTCTGTTTGTAAACGAAGACGCGGACAGGCTGTCCGCATCTGACGTAAGAGATCCCGTTATATTTAACGTATTCTGCGATATGGCGTATCCGGAATTCGATACGGCACCGGTTACGTTTAGCGTTCCTCTGCCGCTTACTTCCGCGCTGACCGCGCCGCCGGTCAACGCAAGACGGCTGTCGTTGCGGACATTTGACCGAAGGTCAGCCGCATCCGACCGGAGAGAACCGTACCCGTTTATAAAAACAGCCTGATTTATAACCGCGTTATTTGTAACCTCTCCGGCAATGTAAAGATTTCCGTTATTTCCGGTAACCGTATTGTTATTGGTTCCGCCTGTAAAAGTAACGGCGCCGTCATTTCTTATGCCCGAGGAGGCGGTTATGTCTCCGGCTGAAGCGGTAAGGCTTCCCGAAGCGGTTACCGTCACGGCATTCTGGCTTACGGAGGAACCGGCCTTATTTGTAATGTCGCCGTTTATAAGAAATTCTCCGTTTCCGGTAATATCGAACGAATTTGTTCCCGCCGTAACTTCAAATATTCCCGCATTGTTTACCAAACTGCCGGTCAATGTTAATTTTCCGAGATCTGTAGTGAATTTGCCGCCGGAAAATATTTCGACGGAGTGTTGGGTAATACCGGATTTTGCGGCATTTATTATATTTCCCGAAACTTTCATGTCTCCGGTTCCGGATAACTCGCCGATTATGCTTTTTCCGGAACCGGAAAAAACGGCCGTGCCGGCATTATTGATTCTTCCGGCGGCCGAAAGGGAGCCGCTGAAAACCGCGTTTCCGTTCCGGATCGCATATCTATTGGAAACGTCCCCGTTTATTAAGGAAGACGAGCCTGCCTCGCTTTGCGTATAAGTTCCCTGAAACCTTGACATATCCGCTTCGAAATATCCCGTTCCGGAATGCACTACCTCGGTTCTTTCCGCGCCGGAAATTCCGCTGCGGAAAATATATCTTCCGCTTGAAGCCAATGACAAAGAACCGCCGGCAAGATGAACGTCGTTTGCTCCCGTAGCGTCCGTATTTCCCGAAAACAAAGTTTCTCCGGTTCCCGATAATACAAAGCTTCCGCCGTTAATATATACCGCGCCGCCCTCGGACGCTGCGGCGTTTGCGGAAAATACGGAATCGCCTGCCAAATTAAGGCTTCCGCCGGAAACATAAAAAACGCCTCCCGCCTCGGCCCTGTTTCCGTTTCCCTCCTCTCCGTAAGTTCCGTTCGCGTCAATGGTCAGGGTACTTCCGTCATTATAAAGAAATCCGCCGTTTGCGCCGGAAACGTTTCCCGTTGCCGTAACGCGGCCGGTCAGTAAAAGAGAGTTGTTATTTCCGGTGACATATACGGCTCCGCCGTTAACCGCCGCGCTGTTGCCGTCAAATAAAGATTCTGCCGCGCTAAAAGACGCTCCCGAAGCCATATAAACGGCTCCGCCGAGCCCGCTGCCGCCGTTAGTTTGGTTTCCTCTGAACGTAACATCGGCGAAACCGATACTGTTATTGGCATTGGATATATAAACCGCTCCGCCGTTACCGGCCGTAACGGCATTTGAAGTAAAAAAAGCTCTGCCGTTAAAAACAGCCGAGTTGGAAACTGTTCCGCCGTAATTGGCCGTATTGGCCATGTATACGGCGCCTCCGCCGCTGCCGGCGCTGTTGCCGGTAAATGACGAAGTTCCGAAAAATTCATTTGAAAGCCTCGCATTAGCCTTATCTATAATCGAAGCTATGGCTCCGCCGTAACCTCCGGCGGAATTGTTAATAAAATCGGCATCCCCGCCAAAACGGAACTTCGATGTGATAGCGTTTGCGTTGGACGTGTTCCTTATTGCCCCTCCGTATCCGCTTCCGGAAGATACTTTATTAGAATCGAATTTTGCATTGCCGATAAAAGTAAACGATGAATAATTATTTGAAATCGCCCCGCCGCCCGCTTTAGCGGAATTCCCAGTAAAATTCGCATCGTTTTTAAATGTGATTGTTGTCTGATAACCATAACCGGTCACGCTGTTGTCCGCAGAAATTGCCCCGCCCACATTGTTGTCGGATGTGACCCTATTATCCGTAAAATTAACCGTTCCGTTGAATTCGATTGTTGACGGTCTATACCATACCGGCGAGTTTATGGCCAAAGCGCCGCCGCCGGCAAGTCCGCCAAGATTGGAAAATGCCTCATTTCCCGTAAAGTTCGTGGTATCCGACTCAGACTTTCCGAAAACTGCCGAAGCGCCGTATGTTAAAAACAGCCCGCCGCCGGATGCGGCGGAATTATTGTTGAAATTTGTCCTGCCGGAAAAAGTAAGAAGCGACCCCATTCCGCTTGCCCACACGCCGCCGCCGAGATTATAGTTTCCGTAAGCGTCATTGCTTTCAAACGTAACGTTGGTTAAATTCCCGCGCATAGAGTTGTTTGCGCTTGCGCTGTCTACAAACCTTATGCCGCCGCCGTTACCGGCGTAACGGCCGCCTTTTATTACAAGGTCGTAAATGTTTATCTCGGCGTTTGCATTGGTAACATTCAAAACATTTTTTTGAATACCGTCATTGTCAAGCGTAAAATTATTGCCGTAAATGGTTATGGCAGGCCTGGCGCCTCTGTCGTTCATGGCAGAATTGTATTTTATATCGTTCAGCAGATTGATTTCTACGATATTGTTCGATGTCCAGACAGATTGAAATTCCGATTTATTCGAAACGTCGACCGCCGAGGCGTTAACGCACATCGATGCCGATAAAAAACAGGCAAAAAACATTCTTACAAACCTTCTCATTTTCCCTCCAAAATATGCTCTATTATTAGTTTATTTAAGAATATCCGCTTTTTTTATTTTTTTCAATAGTTTTTAAAGCCCGATCCAAGCTGAAAGAATACATCATAAATACGTAAAAATTACCTTTGCAATCAGATCAAATATAGGTACAATGAATCGAACGGGGCAGTTCAATTAAACGGGAGGCAATATGAACAAAGAACAGTTTGATAGAATGAATACCGGAAAAGGTTTTATCGCGGCGCTTGACCAGAGCGGAGGAAGCACGCCTAAAGCCCTGAAGCTGTACGGGATAAATGAAGATAAGTACGGCAATGAAGAAGAAATGTTTGACCTTGTACACGAAATGAGGACCCGCATTATCAAAAGCCCCGCTTTTTCATCCGGGCACATTTTAGGCGCGATACTTTTTGAAAAGACAATGGAACGCGAAATAGACGGAGTGAAAACCGCCGATTACCTGTGGGATAAAAAGGGCGTAGTGCCGTTTCTTAAAATCGACAAAGGGCTTGAGGAAGCAAAAGACGGCGTGCAGCTTATGAAAAAAATAGACGGTCTTGACGAAACGCTGGACAAAGCCGTAAAAGCAAATATATTCGGAACCAAAATGAGAGCATTTATCAAAGAAAACAATGAAACAGGCATCAAAAAAATAGTTGCCCAGCAGTTTGAAATCGGCGCACAAATATGGAATAAAGGACTGGTGCCGATACTTGAGCCCGAAATTGACATTTACGGCAAAAACAGGGAAGAAACCGAAACCGCTCTTAAGAAAGAAATCCTGGCGGGTCTTGACGCCGCGGACAAAGATATGAAAGTAATGGTAAAAATTTCCATACCGGCAAAAGACAATTTCTATTCGGACCTTATGTCGCACCCGAAAGTCGTAAGGGTCGTAGCGCTCTCGGGAGGATATTCAAGAGAAGAAGCAAATAAGGAGCTTGCGCGCAACTCCGGGCTTATAGCAAGTTTTTCAAGAGCTTTATCCGAAGGCCTTAACGCAAACCAAAGCGCCGGCGAGTTTGACAAAACCCTGGCAGCATCGGTCAAATCCATTTACGAGGCTTCGGTAAGTTAAGTGATTTTTATTCCGTAAATAACGGCTTTTCTATAGACCCTGTGGGGGACGGTTGTCCCCGCAGGGCGATAGATATAAGATATGGTATTATCTTAAAAAAAAACGTTTTATAATCCCCCTCCCCCGTATATTTTGAAATCATTTACTTATATATGACTATACGCAAAAAAAACAATGATTATTATGTCTTTTCACGGTAAATTTAAATTATTTTAATCCTGATTTTTGCGTAATCTTACATATGGAAGTCTATCGCAGAACTTTAAATTGACGTTGCAGGCAAAATATAGTTAAATTACCGGAGAAAAATTAAAACCGAATAGAAAAAGGCAAGACAAAATGAAAAAGCCGATCAGGCGTTCGTCTCTGCGGTTATTTGCAGGCAAAACGTTTTTTATTTACAAAAGATATTTTCAATGGTTTTTCGGGCAAAATAATTTTGCAAAAAGTAAAACCGAAAAACTGGCGAATTCCGTTTTTTCCCACAAATCCGTAATAATGCGCAAATTGAAAAACGTGGAGATGTATCTTCAGGAAAATAAAAGGACCAATTTAAGGCTCGCTTCGGAAAAAATAAACAATATCGTTATAAAACCCGGAGAAACATTTTCTTTTTGGAAAACTGTCGGAAAAACGACGCGTTCCAAAGGTTATCTGGAAGGATTGGCGCTCAAAAACGGAGCTTTGGCAAAAGATACGGGCGGCGGCCTTTGCCAGCTTGCCAACCTTTTATACTGGATGACGCTGCACACCCCTTTGCAGGTTACCGAACGCTGGCGTCATGGATACGACGTTTTTCCCGACAGCAACAGGACTTTGCCGTTCGGCAGCGGAGCTACCGTTTCTTACAATTATATAGATTTACAGATATGCAATCCTACAACAAATCAGGATTTCCAAATATGCTTATGGCTTGACGGCGAATTTTTAAACGGCGAAATAAGAAGCGATAAAAATACCGGTTTTACTTATGAAATCGTCGAAAAAAATCATACGATAGAAAGCACGTTTTGGGGAGGGCATATAAGGCATAACGAACTTTACAGAAATGTTTACGGCGGCGGTAAAAAATTCATTCGGGAAGAATTCATAACGGAAAATAACGCGGTAATGATGTATAATCCTTTACTTGAGGGAAACAAACAATGAAAAAAACAGTCCTTTTATTTCTGATAACGCTGCTTACGTGCGGCTATGCCTTTGCGGATAAAATAGAAACCGCGACGGGCTTGAAAAAACTTGAAGGCGAACGTTTTATAACGGACATGAAATATAATTCTGAAGATAATTTTCTTAAGAAAAACGTTTACAAGGATTTCGGCATAGATTCCGTATATGTTCACAAAGAAGTGTACGATAAATTAAAAGCCCTTGAGCCCGTTTTAAAGGAGAAAAAACTAAAACTTGTAATATTTGACGCTTACAGGCCTCTGGAAGTGCAAAAAGCAATGTGGGAAATTTTACCGGACGGCAGATACGTTGCAAATCCCAAAACCGGATCGCTGCATAACAGAGGCACGGCGATAGACGTTGCGCTTGCTTACGAAGACGGCAAATATTTGGAGTTCCCTACGGAGTTTGACAGCTTTGAAGCAAAAGCGGCTCATACCTATGTATGCGCCCCGGAAGAACGATATAAATGCGAAAACAGGGACCTTTTAAAAAGTTTAATGGAATCAACGGGGTTAACGGCGCTTAGAACGGAATGGTGGCACTATCAGCTTCCGAATGCGAAACAATACCCGATATTATCGGTCTACAAAGAGGAGCCCGCAAATGAAAAGTAAAATTATTTTAGCCGTATCCGCCGTATCGTTATTGACTTTAGCCGCTTTAGGCTTTGCGCAAAAACAGGAAGAGCCCGCAGAAAAACAGCCCGCGCTTATAGCGGCTTACGGTACGAGTTATTCCCCGGAAAGTTCCAACGCGGTTTCTCTTTTAGACCCGTCATCTAAAGGTTACTGGCAGCCGCAATCGCAGGATGCCGGAGTAAACGAAGGCGTTTATTTTCAATTTTCAGACCCTATACTTATAAACTTAATAGAAGTGGTTGTTGAAGGCGACGTTACGAAAAAGTTGACTTTGCAGCCTTATCTGAACGGGCAAACGCAAACCAGAAAGTCTGAAACTATAATAACAAAGATACCGGTAAAAGTATTTGAAGATAAAGACAAAGATATATACGGCTATCGGGAAGGCGGCCATTATTATTACAGCCGTAACGGACAATTGACGCATATATATGAAGACGGAATCGACAGTTATCATTACTATACCCGGGAACCGGCAAAAGTATCCGTATCGGAAGATGAAAACGGCAATAAACAGCTATTTGTCGAAGAAGAATCCTCTGAATTTTATAATATAACGGTTGCTCCGAAAATGGAAAACGGGGATACTGTTTTTACAATAAACGAAAACAAGGCTAATTATCTGAATTATGTTACTAAATCCGTATTTTTAAAAATAAAAGGCTCTGCAATTCTTCCGAAAATCAAATCCATAAGAATATTCGGCGAAGATACGAATACGCCTCTTGCCGTAAATATTCCGCTTACGCCAAAAGCAAGCGTGACCGCTTCTTCCGTTTTAAATCCTGCAACCGCCTATTTACCGGATAACTTATTCGATTCCCAGCTTGATATGGCATGGTCAACAAACGGCAAAGAAACGGACGGGGTCAACCAAAGCGTAACCGTAACTTTTGACAAAAAAGAAGAAGTCGGCGGCATTATAATCTGGAACGGTTACCAGCGTTCTGACGCGCATTATAAGGCAAACGGCAGGGTTAAAAAACTTGATATCAACGGGAAAATTGTACAGATTGACGACACGCAGGGTCTTCAGACAATTCTTCTGCCTAAGAAAATAAAAGCCGATAAAATAACGCTTACGATAAAAGAAATATTTAAAAGTAAAAAGTACAAAGACGTCTTAATATCCGAGCTTCGTTTCATTACGCCGGAAGGGCAAATTATTCTTCCCCAGGTTAAGAAAGCGCCCGTAGAATTGTCCAAAAGCGATGCTATTAAAACGGACATAACATATATTAACCTTATAGATTATGCAGAAGGTTTCGGGGAAGTAGAAATTCCTTCATACAAATCATCATTAGACACTCTCCGAATAAGAAGCAACGGCAGCTTTGTTTTATACAGAGAAGGAGGCTTTGAAAGCGCCGGCATTTCCGAAGGCAATTGGCAGGAAATGGAAAAAAATAAAATACGCATTTTCGGCAAGAAATACAGAATTACTCCTTCCGTCACAATAACAAGCATTTATTCTTTCAACAGGTATTCTGCCAATACGGACGATCCGGACGTGAAGCCTGTGGATGTTATTATTTTTCAGTCGGATATCGCGTTATCAAAATTTAATTCTTTAACAAAAAAGGAGCAGGAAAATATTATAAAATTTGTTTTTAAAGAGATGTCCGGGCAATCTTCTCTTTGGTCTGTTCAGCTCAGAGCAAAAACACTCAAAGAATTCAGCGCGCATAATTACTTCAGGAGTGAAGAAAACCTGAGAGAAGATGAATGGCAGCGCCGTATGGAAATTGCACAGACGGTTATGTTTGAAGATCTTATAACAAGCCTTGAAAAAATCAATCCTGTTTGCATAAAATCCGACGTTTACACGGGACTTATGATTCCTTATGACGAAGCGTACTAAACAAGATAATATTTTTGTTCTTGTTATACTCGGCATAGCGCTCTCTTTGAGCGCTATGCTTTTATTTCAGCTGCTCGGAGATGAGTTTTTAAGAGGATCCGACGCTTATTATTACGCCTTACAGGCATTGTCCCTGTTTAAGACCGGCGAAGTCAGAATACCCGACAGCAACATAATACACCGCATTGCCAGACTGCTGCAATATTCCGGGTTGAGCGCCGAAATGTCTGTAAAGGCATGGACGGCTGCTTCGTATTTTTTATTTCTATCCTCTTTTGTTTTATTGCTTAAAGATTTTAAATCCAAAATTTTTGCCGTGCTTATTTTCTCGTGGGCGGCATTGTCCCCGTCTATATTGTTTATATGCATAGAACTGCCGAAAACGTTTTTATTTATGATATTTTTCAATTCGGCTTTTTATTTTTTGAAAAACGGCAACTCCGGGACTAAAGATGACAAACAAGGACGCGTAATTCCCGAAATCCGTTATCGGGAATCCATTTTCACCAAACTTCTCTTTATAACTAAAACACCCGGACATGACATGCCTAAGCGGTTTGCTTTAGCGGGATTTTTATTTATTTGCCTGCTGATACACAAAATGTCTTTGGTTTATATAGGCGTCATATGTTTTTATCTTTTTATCAGAAACCGTTTTGACAGGCAGATTGGTTTTAAAAAAATACTTATTGCTTTGACGACAGGGTTATTGCTCTCGGTCACATATAAATTTTTAATAATCGATCACTTCCATATATCGGACATTTTGAGATTCAAGTCGTTAAATTTTACTCCGGGCGTTATAAGCCTGTTTGTAAACGGGGTTTTATTGCCGGCCGCGAAAGCCGAATTTATTGCCGCCGCCGTTTCGGCAGGTTTTTTATTTTATTTAAATAAAACGAACTCAAAAACGCTGCTTTTTCCGCTGCTGTTAATGCTTACCTCTTTCATTCCTGCTATGGACAATGAAACTCTTTCGCTCGGCGGCCGTTTCGGGATTTTATTTGCGTACGTATTCATCTTATCAGCGGTTTATTTGCTTGAAGGAAGAAATACCGGACCGCTAAAAAACTTTCAAATGATTTTTATTTGTACTGCCGTAATAACCGCAGGCTTTTTTCATCCGGGTTACAGCTATCCGCAAGATTACCGCGTGAAAACCTATGAAGAATACGAAAAACTGATTTCGCAAATATCCGGAAAAGACATTCCTATGCTCATAGCGCACAAAAATTTCCATTATTATTATAAATATAAGACGGGAAAAGAGGCGTTTTCTTACGAACC
Organism: Candidatus Endomicrobium macrotermitis; assembly: GCA_031271405.1. Lineage (GTDB taxonomy): Bacteria > Elusimicrobiota > Endomicrobiia > Endomicrobiales > Endomicrobiaceae > Endomicrobium > Endomicrobium macrotermitis. Next base: position 14,614 of record JAISVT010000016.1, read on the forward strand.
GGAAAAACATTGGGACAAAAAACGCATTTGGAGATTTGTGTACGGCGCAACGCCGGAAGAACTGTTCTTTTATATGCCGGAATACGGCTCGTGGGACAGCGGATATATACTGCAATTCCCGGGTTCGCACTATGCGCTTGTAAGGGAAGACTGCTATTTCGATATGCGTAAATCGGTACAGGAAGAGAAAAATCCGGAATTATACAACAATCTTTGGAACCACGAAATCAACCCGTCAAATCCGCGCCCGGCATTTTTATACAAAAAACATAAAGAAGACAAAAACTCGGAATTCCCTGCGGTAAACTCATAAAAATCTATGTTATTTTGCCATACTACCGTCTTCAGTAAACACGACGGTTTAATTTGCCGCGAGTTTTTCCGGGTATCTCCGGCAGCTGATACGGGCAATGCCGGCTATTTTTCCGCTCCCGCCTTTTCAAGTATTTCCGCTATTTCCGGCGTGGCATAGTCCAACGCTCCGGCATGCTCATATCCTCTTAAATTAGGGTCAGCGCCGGCCTCAAGCAGCATTTCGACTATTTCTTTATGTTTTCCTCTTGTAGCATTAATTAAAGGCGTTCCCGCGTGCCTGTTGATTATATTGGGATTTGCTCTAGCCTTAAGCAGCATTTCAACGATTTCCTTATGTCCCTTTTCCGAAGCAAATAGTAAAGCCGTTTTGCGGTATTCATCTTGCAAATTAGTGTCGGCATTGACGCTAAGAAGCATTTCAACCGTTTCTTTATCTCCTTCTTCCGAAGCAATCATTAAAGCCGTTGTTCCGCTGCCTCTATACGCTATATATACGCTTATGTTCGGATCAGCGCCGGCTTTGAGCAGCATTTTAGCAATTTCCTTATGCCCGCTAAAAAAAGGTTTAGTGAAAGCCGTTCTGCCGAATTTATTTTTAATATTCGCGTCCGCACCGTACCTAAGCAGCGTTTCAGCGATTTCCGCATATCCTTTTTCGCAAGCCCGCATTAAGGCAGTTTCACCGTTTCTATCTTGTAAATCCGCATCGGCTTTAGCTTCAAGCAGTATTTCGGCGATTTCTTTATGTCCGCTTACAGAAGCCCACATTAAAGCCGTTTCGCCTCTTTTATTTTGCGTATTCGGGGATGTTTCGGATTTAAGCAGCGTTTCAACTATTTCTTTGTTTCCTTCTGCCGAAGCAAGTATTATATCTTGCACAGCGGATTTTCCTTCGGAGTTTATCAGCATATCAACGATTGCCCGGTGCCCTTCCCGCGCCGCCAACATTGAAGCCGTATTGCCGCCTCCGGTTTCAAAATTCGGGTCGGCTTTAGCTTTAAGCAGCATTTCAACGATTTGCGCATATCCTTTTACGGATGCCCACATTAAAGCCGTACCCGTACCGCCCAGAATCGATTCTGATACTCTATCTTCTATATTCGGATCGGCTTTAGATTTAAGCAGCATTTCAACGATTTCTTTGTGTCCCTCGATTGAAGCAAATATTAAAGCCGTTCTGCCGGATTCGGCTTGTAAATTAGGGTCGGCATCAGCTTTAAGCAAAATTTCAACGATTTCTTTATACCCTTTTTTTGAAGCCCTCATTAAAGCTGTGTTGTCATGTCCGTAATTACGGTATCTGTCTGCGCCTCTGATACCTTGTATATCCGGATCAGCTTTGGCTTTAATAAGCATTTCAACAGTTTCTTTGTGCCTGTTTTGTGAGGCAAATATTAAAGCAGTTTCTCCGTTTTCATTTCGCAGATCCGGGTCCGCGCCGGCCTTAAGCAGTATTTCAACTATTTCTTTGGAATTATCCCGTGAAGCCAACTGTAAGGCCGTAACGCCGTATTGATTTTGTATATCGGGATTTGCATTAGCTTTGAGAAGCATTTCAATAATTTCTTTATGTCCTTCGGATGAAGCCCACATTAAAGCCGTGAAGCCGTAACCGCTTTTTGTATCTTGTATGTCTATGCCGGGATTAGCTTTAAGCAGCATTTCAACGATTTCTTTGTTTCCGTCTTTTGAAGCCCTTATTAAAGCAGTTCTGCCGGATTCATCTCGTACATTAATATCGGCATTAGCTTCAAGCAGCATTTCAAAAATCTCTTTGTGCCCGTTTTGTAAAGCCTGCACTAAAGCCGTTTTATCATATTCGGCTTGCAGATTAGGATTTGCATTAACTTTAAGCAGCATATCAACTATTTCTTTGTGCCCTTTTTCCGAAGCCCACACCAAAGCCGTCTCGCCGTTTTTATTTACTATATTCGGATCCGCTTTAGCTTTAAGCAATCTTTCAACCGTTTCCTTATCTCCTTCCGCCGAAGCAAACATTAAAGCAGTTCCGCTGCTGCCTTCATTTTGTATATTGGGGTCGGCATCGGCTTTGAGAAGCATATCGACAATTTCTTTATGCCCGTTTTGGGAAGCCCTCACTAAAGCCGTTCTTCCGGATTCGGCTTGTATATCGGGGTTTGCTTTGGCTTTAAGCAGTATATCGGCTATTTCTTTGTATCCGTTTTGCGAAGCAAGTATCAAAGCCGTGTAACCGTATTTATCCTGTGTGTCGGGATTAGCCCCGGATTTTATAAGTTTTGATACTGTTTCAACTTCTCCTTTTTTCGCAGATTCAAGCAATTTTCTGCCGATGCCTGCATCGGCTTTGCATACGGAAATGAAAAAGACTCCCATAAAAAAAAGAACGGCACAAGATTTAAAAATCAATTTTTCTGACACTTTTTAACCTCACAAATCGTATTTATAGCCGCATCAGCATCTTTCGGATTATTGTCCTGCCTCTTTTTTCCGGCTTATTGCTTTCCTAACCCATTTTATCGCTTCGGCGCGGTCTTGTTTAACGCCTTCGCCGTAATAATACATTTCGGCTAACCTGTATTGAGCCGCTGCGTTCCCCTGTTCTGCCGCTTTTTTAAACAATTTGAAAGCTTCAGCCGTATTTTGCTCAACTTCTTCGCCGCGATAATACATTCTAGCCAGTTTAAATTGGCTTTCGGCATCGCCCGCTTCCGCGCTTGTTTTATAAATTTTTTCAGTTACTGCCGATTTCGTTATTTCTTCAAGAATCTTATCTGCCATTTTTTTCGATTCTATATCTCCCTGATCTGCCGCTTTCTTATACCATTTCGCGGCTTCTTTTATATTTTTCTCAACGCCTTGACCCGAATAATACATTTCGCCTAATATACTTTGAGCTTCTGCAAGTCCCTGCTCGGCAACTTCCCTAAACCGATTTGCAGCTTCGGCATAATCTTGCCTCACTCCTTTGCCGTAATATGAGATTATTCCTAACGCATATTTAGCATGTATATATCCTTGCTTTGCCGCTTTGTCGTAAAAATTTATAGCTTTGGCATAATCCCTCTTAACGCCCTTACCGTTATCATACATTACACCGATATTATATTGGGATATTACATGTCCCTGCTCGGCCGCTTTCTCAAACAATTTCATGGCTTCGGCATAATCTTGTTTTACTCCTTCACCGAAAAAATACATGTAACCTAACATATATTGAGCAAGAGCATGCCCCTTCTCTGCGGCTCTTCCATACCAAATTGCAGCTTCATCATAGTATCCTCCGCCGGAAGCGCTAAGATACGTTTCACCCAGTTCATATTGACTTTTGACTTTAAACTCTTCTGTCGATAATATTTTTTTAGCTGCCGCTCTTCCATGCCAAATTGCAGTTTCATCATAGTATCCTCCGCCGGAAGCGCTAAGATACGTTTCACCCAGTTCATATTGACTTTTGACTTTAAACTCTTCTGTCGATAATATTTTTTTAGCTGCCGCATCTCCCTGGTCGGCTGCTCTCTTAATCCAACCTGCGGCTCCGGTGGAATCCCGCTCAATTCCTTGGCCGTAATAATACAACTTGCCTAATGCGTACTGAGCGTCTGTAAAATCCTGCTCGGCCGCTTTCTTAAACCATTTTTTAGATTCTTCCATATTTTTCTCAACGCCCCGGCCGGAAAAATACATTTCAGCCAATTTAAACTGACTTTCGGCGTTACCTGCTTTTGCCAATTTTTCCGTTTTTTTAAAAAGCGATTTTTCAGTTTTGTCATCCGCATCACACACGCACACAAATACGCCGGTCAAAAGAACTGCCGCAAAAATTAAAAGTTTTTTCACTTTAACCTCACAAATCATAATTTATAAACACATCCGCATCTTTCGGATTATTGTCCTGCCTCTTTTTTCCGGCTTATTGCTTTCCTAACCCATTTTACCGCTTCGGCGCGGTCTTGTTTAACGCCTTCGCCGTAATAATACATTTCGGCTAACCTGTATTGAGCCGCTGCGTTCCCTTGTTCTGCCGCTTTTTTAAACAATTTGAAAGCTTCAGCCGTATTTTGATCAACTTCTTCGCCGCGATAATACATTCTAGCCAGCTTAAATTGGCTTTCGGCATCGACCGCTTCCTCCGATTTTTTTATTTGTTCCACATAAACCGGTATGTCCCCTACGTAAAACGGATCTTCGTGAATCCGTCTCCGATGTCGCCGCAGGCCAGTTCGCGGTATGTCCACTGCGGAAAGCGGATTTTCGTGAATCGCGTATGACACATACCCCTGCTCCGCCGCCTTTTTGCGCCAAATTTCGGCTTCTTCTATATTTTTCTTAACTCCTTTTCCGCGATAATACATTTCGGCCAATTTAAATTGGCTTTCGGCATTGCCTTCTTCCGCCGATTTTTTGGCTTGTTCAAAACGAACTTCATCCAACAGACTTTCAGCGTCTGCAAAAATAACCTGCCGGAAAGTCGCTTTACGATACCATTTTTCGGCTTCGGCATAATCTTTTTTAACTCCGTACCCGTCGTAATACATGTTGCCTAATGCGTATATGGCTCTTATTTTCCCGCGCTTTGCGTCTTTTATGGCGCGTTCTACATTTTCTCTAACACTTTTTTTAGAAGCGGGTCCGTAGTAATACATCTCGCCTAATCTGTTAGTACCGCCTATAAACCCCTTCTCTTCCGATTTTTGGTACCAGTATATGGCTTTTTTTCTGTCTTTTTCAACTAAATTTCCAAAGTAATACATCGTAGCTATAGCGCTATATGCATCTCCCCACCACCCGTGCTCTGCAGCTTTTTGGTACCAATATATCGCTTTTTCTCCGTTTTTTTCAACTCCGTATCCGTTGTAATACATACTGCCCAATGAATATTCCGCATCCGCATTCCCCTGTTCTGCCGCTTTCTGATACCATTTTACGGCTTCGGCGTAATCTCGTTCAACGCTTTTACCGTTGTAATACATTTCCGCCAATTTAAGTTGGCCTTCGGCGCTTCCCTCTTCCGCCGATTTTTTTGTTTGCTTAAAAAGTTCGATTTTGGCAGGAGCATAATTATGCCACATATTGTCTAATGCGATTTTAGCATTTGCATTTCCCTGCTCAGCGGCGTTTTTTATCATTTCATAATGCTCTTTATCCGCCGATGATTTTTTTATTTGTCCGAAGTACGGAACAAATCCGGTCATCAGCATCGGAATTATCACTCTGAAAAGCAAAACGACAAAAACTATGCCCGCCGTAACTTTTAAAAGTTTTTTCATTATGACAATTAACAGTTCTTTCATTTTTATTATGTCCTATGATTACGCGGTAATCGGCAATTTAGCGAAATCAAAATGAAGTTTTAAATCCGGCCGGATACCTGAACGGTAAATCCGAAGAATTTCACTTTAACATGTTTCGGGTCAGCATTTCTTCGGCTTCCTTATGCCCCTGTTCTGCCGATTTTTTAAGCCAGGCTGCGGCTTTGTCACGGTCATATCCGAATCCTCCGTACTGGTTTAAGTATATTTTGCCTAATTTAAATTGGCTTTCGGCATTGCCGGCTTCCGCTGATTTTTTTGTTTGTTCAAAAAACGCGACTTTTTCTAATTTTTGTTTAGCGGATTTGTCTCCTCGCGCAGACGCTCTCTTAAGCCATTTTTCAGCCTCGGCAAGATCTTTTTCAGTCCCTTCTCCGCCTGAGAATTCGCTGCCTAAATACATACTGCCTAACTGATATTGGGATTTCGTATGCCCCTGCTCTGCCGCTCTTGTATACCATTTTATAGCTTCGGCGCGGTCCTTCTTTACCCCATTGTCGGCATTATACAGCCCGCCTGTTGTATATTGAGCTTCCGCGTGCCCCTGCTCTGCCGCGTTCTCATACCATCTTGCGGCTTCGGTATAATTACGGCCGATCTCCCGTCCGGCGGAATACATTGAAGCTAATATGTATTGAGCTTCTGCAAGCCCCTGTTCTGCCGCTTCCTTATACCATTTTACGGCTTCGGCGGCATAATCCTTCTTAAGCTCTTTATGTTCATAATATATTTTGCCCAGCGCAAGCTGGCTTTCGGCATAACCGGCCTCCGCCGATTTTTTTGTTTGCTCAAAAAACGGGTCTTTAATTTCAAACTTTTTCAACATTTTTCTAGCTTCTATATTTCCCTGTTCTGCCGATTTTTCAAACCATTTGAAAGCTTCATCGGAAATTTTATTGACTCCGCGGCCGTAATAATACATTTCACCCAACTCATATTGAGCGTCTGAAGATCCCTGCTCTGCCGCTTTTCTGTACCAGGCTGCAGCTTCAACGAGATCTCCGTTGACTATAAACCTACGCCATCTGGCATCGGAAGAGCGTCTGATGTAAATTTCGGCTAATTTGATCTGACTTGCAACATTACCGGCCTCCGCCGATTTTTTCGTTTGTAAAAAAACCGAATCTTCGGTTTTTTCGGCTATTTCTTTTTTTCCGCCGGATTCGGTTACGATTAAATCCGAAATATTCGCGCCTGATATTTTACGGCCGCGTCCGTCTATAGTCACATTGCTTACGTTGCCGAATCCGCCGAAACTTGAAGCTTCTTTTTGTTCATTAAAACGCATTCTTTTATTTTTGTCCGCCGCATCGCATACGCATACAAATACGCAGGCTAAAAAACAAACTGCAAAAATTAAAAGGGTTCTCATTTTAACGTCTCCTTTTTCAAAACAGCCTTACGGGACAGGCGTATTCTCGTTTAGTTTCTTTCAATTTCATCTAATTTCTTTTGCGCCTCTGCCGACCCCTGCTCCGCGGCTTTTTTATACCAATGTAAAGCTTTATCGTAATCTTGTATAATTCCGCGGCCGTCATAATACATTCCGCCTAACGCGTATTGAGCGCCGGCATGTCCCTGCTGCGCGGCTTTTTTATACCAATTTACGGCGCCGCCGTAACGCCGCGTAACTCCGAGGCCGTCATAATACATTGTGCCTATTGCGTATTGGGCGCCTGAATGTCCCTGATCCGCGGCTTTCTTATACCATTTGAAAGCTTCTTTCGGATTTTCTTCAGCTCCGAGGCCGTTGTAATATATGCCGCCTAATGCGTATTGGGCGTCCGAAAGCCCCTGTTCTGCCGCTTTCTTATACCAAACCGCGGCTTCGGCATAATCTTGTTTAACTCCTGTGCCGCGGTAATACATTTCAGCTTTAACGCGGTTTTCTTCGGCTAACTTGATCCGGTTTTCTTCCTCCGATTTTTTTGTTTGTTCAAAATTAATCGCGTCCGCAATTTTTTTAGCTTCCGCATGCCCTTGTCCGGCCGCTTTTTGATACCATTTGAAAGCTTCGGCGCTGTCTTTCCCGATGCCGTAGCCGCTGTCATACATTTGCGCTAATTTAAATTGACTTTCGGCGCTGCCTTCCTCCGCCGATTTTTTTGTTTGCTCATACGCTGCAATTTTACCGAGCATTTCTTGCGCGGCTTTATGCCCCTGCCCTGCCGCTCTTTCATACCATTTTACGGCTTCAGCGCGGTCTTGCTTAACGTCTTTTATGCCGAGATAATAGAGTCCGGCCAATATAAACTGGTTTTCGGCGCTGCCTGACTTCGCCGATTTTTTTATTTGTTTCAAAATGGATATATCCGTCAGTTTATTAGACGCTCTATCGTCATACTCTTCCGTTTTCTTACGCAGATCCGCAATTTTTTCCGCGTCTTTGCCGTAATATATTTTAACCGCTTCATATTTAAAACGTACTGCGAAATTTTTTACTATTACGGATGCCGTATCATACCCGTGTAAAGCTATAAAAGCTATGGCGCTTACGGCAATTATTAAAACCAATCTCACTATGACCTTTACCGTGATGCTTAAAAAATTTTCCATTTTTTCTCCCTGTTTGTAATTCTACAATTCTTCTGCTTCTTTTATTCTGCGACAGGCGCCCCCTGAAATTAAAAACGCCCGTGTCATATTATCATAAATACAGGCGTTTTTAAATATCATGAAATTATTTATTTGCATATAACTATCCGCGGTCAATGCCGCCGTCCCTGCGGCCGTATATAACTATCCGTGAAAAAACAATAATTACTACAATTTTTCATGGTAAGTTTCAAATGTGGTCGCGGGAACGTAGTAACTGACCGCATATGGTCAAATAAAAAAGCCCTGACTTGGGAAAGTTCAGGGTTTTGTTATTTTTATGGGGTGGGGCTATAAAATCACTTAGAACCGTTTTCCAAGAGTTTGACACCATTGATCGTCTTGTAAAACTGCCAGAAGTTAATACACTTTACCTTATTTACAAGCATAATACTAGTAAAAACCATATATAAACACTATTCTTTAATAGCTTTACCGTAGTTGAACCATATAATAAGATAATATACGGTTATCTACATGGGGGCGCGGCAAATGTAAACTTTGTTTTTTTCAGATACACTATCATTCCCAACACTAAATTAATGAACCAGTCAATCTCTTCTTCACCAATATCGCCTGACAGTGCTCCGGGAGCAAGCATATTACTGTGCTTATAATTGCAATACTTCGTGTAATAGCGTTTAAACTGTCCCTCATCAACATTATCCATATTATCTGAAAACGCGATTATGTACTCTGTGATACGCGGCGGCGCATAAGAATTTCTTAATAATTTAATTTTTTCTACATTTGCGCCGGCGCGGAATTTCAGTTTTTCACTAATTTCTTTATGTTTAACTTCCGCATTTTGATTATCTCTAATTATAGTGGCTCCAACAGGATAGAACATTTTTAACATTACAACATACGCATTCCATGCAGAATTTCTTTCTAGATTTGGTTCCATTTCAAGTATTGCATACAAACGCCCAACAGCAGATCGCGCTAAATATTTATTGTAATTTTCAAGCTGTGCTGCCTCAGTATCATTATCATTGATATAACTCAATACGCTACAAGTTTCTAATGCATGACCAGCAATCAAAAAAGCATCATAATACCGCTGATTATCCAACAATACAACAAATGATTTCATCGCGTCACAAACACGAATATAAAGATTCCATAGCACATATCGCATTGCATGTTCATTACCATCAAACTGAGGCTCAGCTATTGGTATAAAATCACGAATAATTTTGACTTTGTCATCAATTGTAAGTTTCATTACAAATAAAGTACCTTCAATTGCACCATATGTCAAATGATGCTTTAAATCAACTATTGCTTAATTTTGACTATTTTATTTTTGACCCTGATATCTTATTTTCAACTCTACAATCTACTAAAAATATAGAAACATCTATTTCTTTTTCTTTTTTATTGTCACTAATAAGCTTATTACTCTTATCATAATCTTCTTCCGAAAAGCAAAAAATAACTACAATACCATCATTAGTTTTATTTACTTTTTTATATGTATTTATTTGCCTAAAAACTCTTGTCAAGGATGTGCTTCGTGCAAGTTTAAACTCTACAACACACTTATCATGATTACCATGAGAAACTATAAAATCAGTAATTCCCAGTCCATTATTTGTTTCGCTATTTAAGTGATAGTTTGTTTTACACCAAGCAAGTCTAAACATCCTTTGAATATCATTTTCATTAGCTTTAGATTTATTAAAAACATTATATAAGCTAGTTTCTATGGCATGTTTAAAAAATCTCACTCTTTCCTGAGCCTCTTCAAAAGCAGAAATACCCTCTTTAAGCTTATATTTTTCATCAACAGGAATCATAAACTTTTCAAATCCATCTATAAACTTTTCCTGTTGCTCACTTACTTCATTTATACAACTATTTCTTATGCTATCAGACTCATTTTCTTTAAGTCGTACATAATAATCATATAAAGCTGGATTGTTAGCAACAAGATCTTTAAAGCTATTTAATCGTATTTTATTTACTGTTTTATCATTTGGTTTCTTTTTACTTTTTTTCAGGACTTCTTCATACTCTTTCACTGCTTTAACAATATAATTATTTACTTGTGTTTTTAAAACATCATTATCTATACAGTCTATTACTTCTTCAAAATTATTATAAAAATCTTTTTGGTTTATTGAAGGTTCACACTTTCTCAAAATATCCAGTGGGGTAAGAATTATATACTCTTCCTTATTTTTAGAATTAATAATGTATGGCAATATATATTCTTTCGTTATAAACGATTCAGTATCATAGTTAAAAGTAACTTTATCTACTTTAAAAGATTTTAAATATTCATTTTTCATATATGTCTTTGCAAAACTTTCAGTATACTGCAATAAGAACTCTTTTATAAGGTTTACAGTTAAATCGCTTATTTTATCTTTTCCGCTTCCTGGATATAGCAATAAAATTTTTTCTATATGACTATCTTTTGATATCCCACTAGTGTTTAATATAAATTGAATATTCTCAGAAAGAAAATTAGAAAACTTTCTTCCAAAAGCAGAACCACAATTGCCTTTGAGAGAAAAGCCAAGCCAATTCTGTCTGATCTCATTAAAGCTAAACCATGTCTTAACTTCAGCCTTTGATAAAGAATTTTGAGATTTCGTTGCAAGGAAATGAAAAAATTTTATTATTTGTTTATGTAAATTAGTATATTCTTTTTTTTTGCTATTAAAAATTAGCATTGGATCAATGAATAACGGTATATCACACGAAAGAGATATATCTATTGCTCCATATTCTTTTAATATAGTATTTGAAACATTGAAATATTCAGAAAATAGCATTCTAGCTCCTTTTAAGATAAGTCTATGTTTATCTATCTATTCTTAATCTTTTCTCAACTATCCTTTCAGCTTTTATTAATCATTGATTTATCTGATTTTACTTTTTTTGATTGATGTACAAATATCTCAGGAGTTTTACTTTCAGGCAAAGGATCAGCACTAGCAATTCTAATTAATGACGAGAAAGCAAATGCTTCCCCCAAAACTAAAGCCTCCTGTTGCTTTAAACCAGGCAACATATCTATTTGACTTTTATCATCATACTCTATTGTATTTTTTATGAATTCTAAGTCCCTTACATTAGTAATTTTATGCACAATTAAAGAATTACATTGAGAAATAACTGTACTTGAAACTTCTGATGGGCGTTGAGTTGAAACTAACAAATTAACACCAAACTTTCTACCTTCTCTTGCTAGCTTTTCAATATAGTAATTATTTAGTTGATCCGTAGATAATGTTGCTATGTATCTATGAGCTTCTTCTAGAACTAACAATATATTATCTTTATCTTTGTTTCTTTTATCAGATTTAAAATTAAAAATACTTTTACTTATCATATAAACAAATAATGCTAAAGTATCATTAGGTACTTTTAAAGAAAGAATAAGCACTTTATCTGTTTTTGATTTTAAGAAATCTTCAATAGTATTACCTTGTTTTTTAAAGATAGCTTCAAATCTTTTGTCAGAACAAAAATGGCTAATACGCCTAATTATATGCTGTAAAAAACCAACAACAAACTCATCTCTTCTTCCATTTCTCATTGGAACAGCTGCTTCTATTTCCACTTGCAACTGTGCAAAATCATAATATTTTACATCATCAACATTTCTTGTGTTTTTTAGTTTTATAACAGCGCTTTTTAGGTAAGGGATTACATTTGGAGAATTTTCTTGTAATAGTTGTGTTAATTCATAAAATGTTAAATCTTTATGAGATAATTCTAAATCTTCATAATTCTTTAATACAACCCATGGCGGTTTCGCATTAGATTTATTAAATATTTCAGAATATTCATTATTAGAATCAATAATAATTGTTTTCAATCTATCGCATTCTGCGTTAAATAATCTATTTTTTTCTTTTATGTATATACCTTGTAAAATTGATGTTACTGTGCAAGACTTTCCACTACCAGTATTTCCAAATACGGCACAATGCTTACCAAATAAAACATTAGGATCTGCGTTTATTTTTACATTCTCATAATAAATATCATTTCCAACTTGCAGTGCAACAGAATCTGCTTCTATAGCCGAATTATACACTGCCTCCAACTCTGACTCATCAATAGTAAAAACATCAGAGTCTAGAATTGGAAAAAAATCTATGCCTCTTTTAAACTTTTTATTTATAGGATTATATGTTCCAATTAATCTTATTTTAGAAATTATTATTTCATTCTTTGTAGAAAACAAAGCTTCTCTTTCTTTGGCTGGCTCAAACTGTTCAAAAATTATTCCGATTGCATTTTGTGCATTAAATAAAGGGATTGAAACATAGCTATTTAACATCCCTACAATGAATAATCCATTTCCAGATGAAACTGGTCTAGAAAAAACATCTTTGTTATGTATAACTTCTAAATAGCGATTTGATATTTTATATACTTCCCCTATTTTAAATGACATAGCTATTCATAATCCTCAACAGAGATACCTGCTTTAGTTTTTTTTGCAGTCTCTTTTATTTTTTCCTTATCTGACAAGCCAAGTATTTCTCTAACAGTACCGGCAATAATATCTTTTTGTTGTAATTGGATATTCAAAGGAATACAATATTTGGAAATATTATTAAAGTTTCCAAGAATATTTCCTTCAAAAATTACTATTCTATTATCTGTTAAACTTCTGCTTTTTAATGCCTGTAAAAAATCTGGTGATTTACTGTCAATTATCTCATAAGAATAAACAATTAACGTGAGATTTGGATTATACAAGCCATTTTTTATAATGTCATTTATATGTTCATCCAAAAATGAATATCCTATTATCACCAAAGTATTTTGATTTTCTGTTAAACATTTTGAAAAGTTACGAAATAATTCACTATATGGCAAATCAAGAGAATACGATTTTTTTGTTTGTATTGGGAATATCATCATTTTATTAAAGGAAAAATCTTTTTTCTTATCCGAATCTGATATTTGAATCTCTTTTAAGTTATATAAATCATTCAAACTTTCAGATTCTTGCCAAGAAATACTGCCATGAAGTTTATATATATTAAGATATGTTGCAATTCGTTTACCTTTCTCAGCCGAATCCTGTTTTATATATGTTTCGTTACAAAAAGTATCAGGGTCGAACTTCCTCATATGCACTCCCCTAAAACCGTTGTTGTAACTAACACCTATTTTTTCGCAAGCATTCTCAAAAGCAAGATCATAATTAAGTGTAAATATTTTAGGCCTGTTAAGCGTTTCCTTTCTACTGACTATTTTGCTTATAAAAAGTTCATGATCCTGCAATTTATCCAAAATATAATCTTCTGGAAAAGGTACGTATTGTTCAATAAATATCCTTAATGCCTTATCTAAATAGCTTTTTATTATATTTGCAGATTTTTCATCATTTTTATTATTGAGATAATATAAATATTCTTGATTAATTTTATCGAATTTTTTCTCCAACAAATCCTTAGATTCAAAAAATTTAATAAGTTGAATTATATAATCCTCAGGTTCTTTTATACTCTTAAGTTCTTTGATTATTGAAGCAAAAGGATTCTCATTTTTATTAATAGACTTTCCACCAATAGAAACCGAAGTGCCTGAACCACATAAAAAATTCAAATTTTCATTAAGATAATATTTAGCCAATTTTCCCAATGGAATTTTATCCTCATCCTTAAAAAACATCAATAATTCAGTTTCATCTAACTTTGGTGAAGTAATATTGATTTCAGTAGTTTTTCCATCAATCGTTATGGAATTCTTTATCATAAAAATGTCTCCTTTTATAAATTTTATTATAGCATATTCAAACTATGCAATTTAGATAGAGCAACCGCCTACTACAGAAGCTACCAAATCTATAAAAAGTCCGGAAAAACCGGAGTCTTGATTGTAGTATGGTCGCGGGGACGTAGTAACTGACCGCATATAACCAAATAAAAAAAGCCCTGACTTGGAAAAGTTCAGGGTTTTGTTATTTTTATGGGGTGGACGACGAGACTTGAACTCGCAGCCTTCGGCTCCACAAACCGACGCTCTAACCAGTTGAGCTACGCCCACCAACAAATACGGCAAAGTGGAAATTAAAGAGTAAAAAGTGGAATTTTTACAACTGCTTTCGGTGAAATATTTTGCGATTAGACGAAGCGTGCCGCGATGAAGTATAATCGCAAAAGATAAAACCAAAACGTCTCCGAGGTGAGTTGAACACCTAACCTACTGCTTAGAAGGCAGTTGCTCTATCCAGTTGAGCTACGGAGACACTAACGCTTAAGTTAAGGATTGGAATTATAGCAAAATGCACCGATGGCAGTCAAATTTTTAGGGAGCGCCGCCTGCCGCGAAGCATTAAACCCGGATCCCGTGTCAAGCACGGAATAACAACCTGGCGGAGTTCAATACCCTACTTTACGCATTCCAAAAGGGTATATTCGTGGTTTCCGACGTTTTCGTGCGTTTTTTCTACTTTTAAGCCTGCCGTTTTGACGCAAGACTCCATTTCCGCGCGGCTGTACATTTTGCTGCTGCCGTTTGCGATAGCCGTAAAATAAAGCGAAGTATGCGTAAGCGAAAGTTTTGCGGCTTCAAATTTTTGATTGTCCCAGAAAGGCTCAAGTATGTAAAGCCTTGATTTTTCCGTCATAACGTTACGCGCCTTTTGTACGATCGAAATTATCTGTTCTTTTGAAAAGCAGTCCAAAAACTGGCTCATCAAAATGGCATCCGGCGCCGGATTTTCGGGAAACTTCGTTTCTTTCTTCAAAACGTCTGCCGGATAAAATCCGCAGTTTTTACCGAAACCCGCGGCTTTTAAATTTTCTTCCGCTTTTTTAAGCTGCTGCGGCAAATCTATAAGCGTTACTTCCCCTTTAAAGCCTTTTGAGAAAAGCGCGAGTTCAAACTTTCCGGTATTGCAGCCGACGTCAAATACCCGTTCCGGCTTTTTGGACAAAATAATTTTTATCACGCCGTCAAAAGCGTTATCCGAATAAAAATGGTCGAAAGCAAACCAGCTTTTTTGAACCTGCGGAGGCAGCTGCGAAAGCCCTTCGTAAACCGTAGGCCAGTTTCCGAAAACTTTTAACCCTTCGGGTTTTCCGTTTGCAAAAGATTCCTGCAAATAAAACGCCCCCCGATAGCAAACGTCGTGTACAAAATCCGTATTGATTTTTGTCATTTGGTCGTATAAAAAGCACTGCGCGATTTTAGTGGAAACGTACGCGCCGCCTTTGCATTCCAAAATGCCGGCGCTTTCCAGAACTTCAAGCAAAGTGCTAACCGTATATTGCGCAAGGCCGAGGCTCTTTTCTATTTTATCCGCGCAAAGCCCGTCTTTTCCCGCGTCGTCCAAAACTTTCAATATCCCCAAATTTAACGCCGAGCGCACAGCCTGAAACGTCAGCGGAGCAAAAGCGATTTTCTGCGCCTGCGATTTCGCGTCAACCATTTTCATTGTCTTATCCTTTTAAAGCGTATCGGTTTCGGCATTATATTAAAATATCCCGTCTGCTTCAATATTTTTTTATTGCAAAAAATGCCTTTTTTTTGTATTATATCAGGGATAAATTTTTCGTACTGCGAACATTTGCGGCGCCAAAGCGCTGCAAATTTTTTGTATACGGACAAAAGGAGATTCGAGATGGCGATAGAGCAACTGTTGATTTTGATCAAACCCGACGGTATTAAAAAATCGCTCACGGGAAATATTTTGACAAAACTTTCCGAAGCGAGAATGGTTATCATAGGCGCAAAAGCGGTTAAGGTAAGCAAAGAGCTTGCCGAACAGCATTATTATCATTTGAAAGACAAGCCGTTTTTCGGCGAACTTGTGGACTATATACAGGGAAAAATTTACGGCGAGCCCTGGGACAGAGTTATTGCTTTCGTATATCAGGGCGAAGACGCCATAGCCAGAATGAGAAAAATAGCCGGCGCCACAAACCCCGAAGAGGCCGATCCCGTTTCCATAAGAGGCGCTTACGGCAGAATTACCACTAAAGGGATTTACGAAAACGTGGTTCATTGCTCGTCAGACCCCAAAGAAGCGGAAAGAGAAATAAAACTTTGGTTTAAACCCGAAGAAGTGGTAAACAAAATATATCCGGCAAAAGAAGTTACCGTTGAAAACGAAAAAGAATTAGTCTGGGCTTAGCCGGACTATAAGTAAAATGCGGTAACAGCAGTTCGCCCGTAAAGCTTGTCAAGCCGAAACGAAGCAATCGGCTCGGGGGCAAGAAACTATACTTTAATTCAGGATGGACGCGCGAATGTCAACTCCAATGGAAGATTTTATTAAGGAAGTTGCGGAACTTACGACTCCGGACAGTATTTATATTATGAACGGTTCCGAAGAAGAAGCAAAAAAACTTACGGAACAAGCTTGCGCCGTTGACGATTCGGGGAAATCCGTACTGTCGAAATTGAACGGCTACGAATTCCCTCATTCTTATTATCACCGTTCAAACCCTAACGACGTAGCAAGAACCGAACATTTAACGTTTGTCTGCACGCCGGATAAAGATCAGGCGGGCCCTAACAACAATTGGATGGATCCCAAAGAAGCCAAAGAAAAAATGAACGGCTTATTCAAGGGATGTATGAAAGGAAGAACTATGTATGTTATTCCTTTTGTTATGGGCAGCGCGAAGTCTAAATATGCCAGAAACTGCGTTGAAATAACCGATTCGCTCTATGTCGCGTTAAGCATGAGGATCATGACCAGAGTCGGACAGCAGGCCATTAACAGAATCGGCGATTCCAAAGATTTTTTCAGAGGAATTCATTCCGTCGGCGACGTCAACCCCGACAGAAGATTTATAATGCATTTTCCTCAGGAAAACAGCGTCATGAGTTTCGGCTCCGGATACGGCGGAAACGCTCTGCTCGGCAAAAAATGCTACGCGTTGAGAATAGCGTCTTATCTCGGCTTTCAGGAAGGCTGGCTTGCCGAACATATGATCGTCATAGGAGTTGAAGCACCCGACGGAAAAATCACATACTTTTTAGGGGCTTTCCCCTCCGCCTGCGGCAAAACAAACCTTGCGCTTTTGCAGCCGGTATTCGAAGGGTATAAAGTCTGGACTTTGGGCGACGATATAGCGTGGATCAACATCGGTGAGGACGGGCAGCTTTACGCGATCAACCCCGAAGCGGGATTTTTCGGCGTAGCGCCGGGCACAAGCAGAAAAACAAATCCCGTAATGGTGGATACGCTTGAAAACGACAGATTTTTCCCCACGTTATACACTAACACCGCGGTAAACGGCCGAAACAATACCCCGTGGTGGGAAGGGTTGAGCGAGACCGTTCCGTCCAAGATGACAGACTGGCAGGGAGAGCCTTACGAAAGTTCGTCCGGAAAGCCCGCTGCGCATCCAAACTCGAGATTTACAGTCTCGGTTTACAATTGCCCTACGCTTTCAAAAGAATACGACAGCGCCAAAGGCGTGCCGATTTCCGGAATTATTTTCGGAGGACGCAGGGCAAGTACGATTCCTTTGGTATATGAATGCAAAGACTGGACAAACGGAGTATTTACCGCGTCGATTATAGGTTCGGAAACAACCGCGGCGGCAGGCGGACAGGTGGGCAATGTCAGGCGCGACCCGATGGCTATGCTGCCTTTCTGCGGTTACAATATGGGCGACTATTTTCAGCACTGGCTCAATATCGGCAAAAAAATAAAAAATCCTCCTAAAATATTGATGGTCAACTGGTTCAGAAAAGACGAAGACGGCAAATTTATGTGGCCCGGATTCCGCGAAAATTCAAGAATACTTAAATGGATGATAGACAGGATAGAAGGCAAAACGGGCGCAAAAAGCACGGCTATAGGCTTATTCCCGGAAGACAATGCAATAGACATTTCCGGTCTCGACATTACGAAAGAAACCATGAGCAAACTTTTTTCGCTGAATAAAGAAGAATGGCAGCAAGAGGTCAAAATGATCGAAGAGTTTTACGCCAAATTCGGCGATAAAATACCGCAGGATCTTAAAGACCAGCTTGTAAAATTAAAGACAGCTCTTCAGATGTGACAAACATAAAACACGAAAAAACCGGACGCTTAAATGTATTAAGCGTCCGGTTTTTTGTTTTCGTTGTCCTCCCCTCTCCCCTTAAAGCCTCACCTTTTCCTGCAAGAGGCGAAGGAAAACCGAAAGATACGCAAAAGAAAGGCTTGGCATGCCGCAAAAAACACCCTCTCCCTTGTTCGGGAGAGGGTGATACAAAGTCTCGGGTAAGGGCTGACGTTAAAATCTCAAAGCCCTTCGAGGCTTGAAAGTTCCATTTGTTTCAAGAAATCTTTATTGGATTTCGAAGACAGCATTCTTTTTGAAAGTTCTTCCATAACTTCTATGGAGTTCATTGAATGCATCCATTTTCTTAAAATCCACATTTTGTTTTTCTCGTCGTCGTTCAACAAAAGTTCTTCTTTTCTGGTGCCGGAACGCAGCAAATCTATGGCAGGGAAAACTCTTCTGTCGGCAAGCTTTCTGTCCAAATAGACTTCGCAGTTTCCGGTTCCTTTAAATTCTTCGAAAATAACGTCGTCCATGCGGCTTCCGGTTTCTACAAGAGCCGTTCCTATAATCGTAAGGCTGCCGCCTTCTTCAATGTTTCTTGCGGCGCCGAAAAATCTTTTAGGCCTCTGCAAAGCGTTGGAATCAAGACCGCCCGAAAGAACCCTTCCGCTTGAAGGGATGGCGGTATTGTACGCTCTTGCAAGCCTTGTTATGGAATCTAAAAGAACGACCACGTCTTTGCCGTTTTCAACCATTCTTTTGGCTTTTTCTATAACCATTTCCGCAACCTGTATATGCCTGTCGGACGGTTCGTCGAAAGTGGAAGAAACGACTTCCCCCTTTACCGAACGCTGCATATCGGTAACTTCTTCGGGCCTTTCGTCTATCAAAAGAACCATAAGAACTATATCGGGATTATTTTCGGTAATCGCATTGGCTATTTTCTGAAGCAAAACGGTTTTACCCGTCCTGGGTGCGGCGTTTATCAAAACTCTCTGCCCCTTCCCTATAGGGACAAGCATATCTATGATTCTTGTGGATATTTCCTTTTGCGCGGTTTCAAGGATTATTTTTTCATCCGGATAAAGAGGAGTCAGATTGTCGAAAAGGGAACGCTCCCTTATATTTTCAAGATTTTCCTGCCCGTTAATCGATTTTACCTGTAAAAGAGCGAAAAACCTTTCCTGCTCTTTTGGAGGGCGCACATAACCCGCCACCGTGTCGCCTTTTCTTAAGGCGAATTTTTTTATCTGCGAAGGAGAAATGTAAATATCGTCCGGACCCGGCAGATAGTTGTAATCGGGCGAGCGTAAAAACCCGAAGCCGTCGGGAAGGATTTCAAGCACGCCTTCGTCGTAAACAAGGTTATTTTCTTTTGTCTGGGCTTCAAGGATCTTTGCTATAAGTTCCTGTTTTCTTAAACCCGCCACCGTATCGATTTTCAAATCTTTGGCAAGCTTTGTAAGTTCGGTCATCGTGCGTTTAGACAGCACCGACGCGTCAGATTTCTCTTTTTCCATTAACTCCTCCAGAGTTGTTTTGGTAATACAAGGAATGATAAAAGGTTTTTTTTGCGATAAGCATAGATAAAATTCATTTGCCTGTCTTGCGGTTTTTTTCCATTAGGTTTTTTTGATTTGAACAATGTAGTTATAAGATGTTTTATTTAAAAAGCTATTGAATTGTATATTATTTTCTCTGCGATGTCAATAACGAATATAAATCGCGCACGCTTTCGGCAAGGGCTTTTTTCGAACCGGTATTGTCAACGGTATAATCCGCCATTTCGACTTTTTCTTCGATAGGCATCTGCGACGATATTCTCTTTTCGACCTGCTCTTTGCTGAGATTGTCCCTTTTGGCAAGCCTGCGCGCCTGAACTTCGTAGGGCGCCCATATTACGATTATTACGTCGCATATTCTGTCCAGACCGACCTCAAAAAGCAGAGGGGCGTTTATGACAACGTCATATTCTTTCATCTTTTCGGAGACAATACCGTTTATGCGAGAAATTATATAAGCGTGAAGGATTTTTTCGACTTTAAGTTTTGCTTCTCTATCCGTAAAAATTATCTCGCCGAGTTTTTTTCTGTTAAGGGTCCCGCGGGAAAACAAAATGCCTTTTCCGAAATGCTTTACAAGTTCTTTTAACGCAGGCATTCCTTTTTTGGTAAGGTCATGCGAAATCGCGTCGGCGTCTATAATATAGGCTCCGAGCTCTTTAAAATATTTTGCGCTTTCGCTTTTTCCGGTCGCTATTCCGCCGGTCAACCCTATTATCATCGTAAATATCCTTTACTTTCATACATACGTCATCCTGCGCGGCAGCCGCAGGATCTGTAAACGGCTACGCCGCAAGGAATGATTATCCGCGCAGAGCGGCGGATATAATTCCGTCAAAGCTTATGCATTTCGCCCCAGTTTTTTCCGCTTTTGACATCAACGGACAAAGGAACGTTTAATTTCAGCGCGCTTTCCATTTTCTCTTTTATAAACGCCGCAAATTCGTCTTTTGCGGACTCCCCTACTTCAAAAAGCAAATCGTCATGAACCTGCAAAAGCATAGACGCGGGATACTTTTTAATTTCATTGTGTATGTTTATCATAGCAATTTTTATTATGTCGGCGGAAGTCCCCTGCACCGGAGTGTTTAAAGCCATTCTTTCGCCTGCCGCCCTTATCTGATTATTTGCGGCGTTAAGCTCGGGCACATACCTTATGCGCCCGGTAACCGTACTTACATAGCCGTCGCGTTTTGCCTGAGCCGTTATTTCGGACATCCATTTTTTTACGCCGCTGTACCTTTCGAAATAGCCGTCTATGTATTCTTTGGCTTTGCCGAAAGGAATATTCAATTGCTTTGAAAGCCCGAAAGGAGACATTCCGTAAACTATTCCGAAATTTATGGACTTTGCCGCGCTTCTCAAATTGTCCGGGACATTTTCGCCTTTCGGGACGTCAAAAACTTCCCTTGCCGTAGCGGAGTGAATGTCTTCCCCCGCTTTAAAGGCTTCTATAAGTTTTTCGTCCCGCGAAATATGCGCCAAAACCCTTAAATCTATCTGGGAATAGTCCGCGGATATGAAAATTTTGCCTTCCTGCGCGACAAAAGCTTTTCTGAATTCCCTGCCGTATTCCGACTTTATCGGAATATTCTGCAAATTGGGCTCGGTTGACGAAAGCCTGCCCGTAGTCGTAACGGCCTGATTAAAAACCGTGTGTATGCGGTCGCCGTAATAAACGCAGTAATCGGTTATGGGGTCTATGTAAGTGCTTTTGATTTTTTGCAGTTCCCTGTATTTCAAAACTTCGGCCGCAAACCCGTAAGAAGAAAGTTCGGTCAAAACTTCTTCATCCGTGGAATATCCGGTTTTTGTTTTTTTAATAACCGGCAGGTTCAGCTTTTCAAACATAATATTTGAAAGCTGTTTGGGCGAGTTTATGTTAAATTCCGCGCCGGCTATGGCATAAATGTTTTTTTCAACGCCTTTAATCGCCGAGGACGTTTTTTCGTTAAACTTTCTTAAAAAACCGGCATCCACTTTTATGCCCGCTATTTCCATTTCGGAAAGAACTTCTATCAAAGGCATTTCTATATTGAAAAAAAGCGGTTCAAGTTTGTGAGTTTTTATTTCCTTTTCAAATAATCCGTAAAGGTTATGCGCGGCGCAGACTATGGAATTGGCGTATTTTGCCGTGTCGCTTACCGCGGAATCGGCAAAAGATATTTTTTTGGAGGCTTTTCCGAGATATGAATCGTCGCCCGCTGTAAAATTCAGATATTCTTCCGCCATATCTTTTATATCGTGCGATTTTGACGGGTTTAAACAATACGAAGCGAGCATAACGTCAAAAAATATTCCGCCGAGCTTTATGTTTAAGGAATTATATATGTTTCTTTCCTCTTTCAGACCGCTGCCGATCTTTTTTATTTTACCGGACTCGAGAATGCCTGAAAAAACGCCTTTAAAATCGTCAAAAGTCATTTGTTTTGCCGTAAAATCGTTGTGGCCTACGGGAATATAAACGCTTCTTCCCGCGGCGTAAAAAGAAACGCCCGCCGCGGCGGATTTTAAAGAGTCGCCGGCAGTTCCGGCCGTTTTTAAAACGACTGCGCCTTCTTTTTCTATTTCTTTTGCAAAAAGCAAAGCGTCTTCTTTGTTATCGATGATCTCGGATTTAAAATCAAAAGGTTTGTCATTGCGCGGCGCGGCAATGCTTACGGAGCCGCTATCGCCATTGCCTTTATCGGCAGACAGATTCCCGGCAGAGGCACTCGGAAACGGCAAAGAGCCGGGAGAAAACTGCCTTATCAGGCTTTTAAACTCGTATTTTTCAAAAAACGGCAAAGCTTTGTTTATGTCCAGATCTTTAAGTTCGAATTTTTCAAGGTCATAGCCCAAAGGAACTTCCTTATTCAAATCGACAAGTTTTCTGCTCATCAAAGCGTCCTGCGAACCGTTTTGCACCAGCGTCCCGGTTTTGCCGGCTATCGCGCCTGAATTTTTTAATATATTGTCCAGACTTCCGAATTCTTTTACAAGTTTTACCGCCGTTTTTTCGCCTATTCCTTTAATCCCGGGAACATTATCCGACGCGTCCCCCATCAAAGAAAAAACGTCTAAAAGCTGCGCCGGCGCGACCCCGTACTTTTTGCCGACTTCTTCTTCGTCGAACATTATGTCTTTGGAATCGTTCCACACTGCGACTTCATCGTCTTTTACAAGCTGCAAAATGTCTTTGTCGCCGGTAACGATAACGGTATAGATCTCGTTTTTTTTGTTATTTTCAGCCACGGAAGCTATCAAATCGTCCGCCTCGTATCCTTCGATTTCTATTTCGGCTATGTTTAAAGATTTGACCGCTTCGCGCGCCAAAGGCATTTGGCTTATCAGCGCTTCGTCCAAAGGCTTTCTATGGGCTTTATAATCGCTGAAAATAGCGTGTCTGAAGTTTTTGGCGGGATAATCGAAACAAACCGCGATATAATCGGGTTTGAAATTGTTTTTTATTTTTAAAAGGAGTTTTATAAATCCGTAAACGGCATTGACGGGAGTTCTGTCCGAAGTAAAAAGCGGCGGCAAAGCGTGATACGCCCTGTGGATATACGCGTTGCCGTCAATAACGTAAAATTTTTTCATAAGGATATTATTTTAGCATAAAACGGTCCGGGCTGCCTATTGCAGCCCGGACCGTTAAATCCCGTAAAATTACGATTTATTCCATATTTCCGAAAGTTCTTTTGCCGCTTCAAAAGGATTGTTTGCTTCGGAAACTGCGCTTACGACAAAAAAACCGTCAACGCCGGTTGCTTTTAAAGCCGGAAGATCTTTGGCTTTTACGCTTCCGCCTATTACCACGGGCAGAGGGCTTAAACTTTTCAGTTTTCTGATTTCGTCAAAAGAACGCGTCAAAACCACGCCGTCAACCATACCGCAGTTAGGCTTTGTCTGCGAAGGGCGCAAGGGACCGGCGCCGAAATAATCCACGATGCCCGTTTTGAATTTCTTTAAGTAGTCAAACAAATCTCTTGATCTTGCCGAAAGGCCTATAATCGCGTCTTCCCCTAAAATCTGCCTCGCGGCTTCAACGGGTATGTCGCTTTGCCCCAGATGCACGCCGTCAACTTTTACGCCTTCAAGCATCAGAGCGCGGGCAACGTCAACCCTGTCGTCTATAACCAAAGCTATTTTATCCTGCTTGCCGGCTTTTGATATTTCGCCCGCGGCAATACGCCCGAGAGCCATTAATTCCCTTCCTTCGGACACCTTGGAACGCACCTGCAAAAACGTTATGCCGCCCTTCACTGCCTGCCTGACAACATCGCCGAAATCCCGCCCTTTTGTGTTTACCGGGCCTACGACAAAATAAAACGACAAATCAAACGTTTTTCTTAAACTGTTCATTCTATTGCTCCTAAAAAGCTAAACGATTATCATTAAGCCTTAACCATTTTCCGTATCGAGGTTTCGGCATATGTCCTTATCGTTTCCGCGTCAAGCAGACTTAAATTATCTATAAACGCCGTTTGAAACGAAAAAGAACCTTTAGTTGAATTTGCGGCGGTTTCCGAAGCCCATTTATATACGACGGAACCCGTCAAAGCCGCGATAAGGGGTTCGGCGACTGCCGCATAAACCGCAATTACGCCGCCCAAAGAACAGCCCCCTCCGGTAATTTTTTTCAGCATATCCGAGCCGCCGGACACCGCGTAAATTTCTTTGTTGTTTAGCACCAGATCCGTTTTACCGGAAACGGTAACCGTGCCGCCTGTCCATTTGGCAAGCTCTTTTGCGGATTCCAATGCCTCGTAAACCGTATCCGTGGCATCAACGCCTTCGACATTGCCTTTTTTTGCGGTTTGAAGTTCCCAAAAATTTGCCAAAGTGATAACTTCGGAAGCATTGCCTCTTATTATTGTGGGTTTATACGGTTTAAGGTCTTTAAGCAAAGCGTTGCGGGTAGCGCCGAGACCCGCGGCAACGGGGTCTAAGACCCATGGTTTGCCGAGTTCAACGGCCGCTTTTGCAGCCTCGGTCAAAGACTCTCTTGCGATCTGTTTAAGAGTCCCTGCATTAATGTAAATAGATTTTGAGATTGCCGCGATAGGTTTTGCTTCGTCAGGCAGAAAACACGTTGCGGCGCGTCCGCCGACGGCAAGCTGGGCATTTGCGACCAAATTGATTGTCGTGAAATTAGTCCACGACCCAGACAGAGGACTTGTTTCTTTTGCGTCATTTACGGCTTTTACAACAGCTGACAGTACTTTTTCCATTTTCTCTCCTTACGCCGGCATTATCCGGGTCAAGTTTGCGGCATCAGCCGCTTTTATACGGTATATTCTCAGCCCTGCCTCTTTATTAAAGGCATACAGCACGTTTCCCACGCGCGGGCACCCGCTATTAACTGCAATTACAAATTTAAAATTACGAATTACAAACAAAAAATGCCGTTAATTGTACTTTACTTATTCGTCTTTTTCGGACTTCTCTTTTTCGAATAGCTTACTTTTATGGTTTCTGTAGGCAAACCTATGTTGCCGAGCAATTCCAAGTACGGATCCGGATCAAGTTCTTCGACATTTACCATCTTTTTGGCGTCCCAATCGCCTTTTGCCACCAAAATCGCAGCCGCAACCGCGGGCACGCCGGCGGTATAGCTTATAGCCTGCGATTCCACTTCTTCGTAACAGGCTTTGTGATCGCATACGTTGTATATAAAAAGTTCTTCCCTGCGGCCGTCTTTCGCGCCTACTATCAAATCGCCTATGCAGGTATTTCCGGTATAATTCGGAGCAAGGGTCTTTGGGTCCGGCAGACAGGCTTTTACTACTTTTAAAGGCACGACTTCAAGTCCTTCCGAGGTCTTTACCGGTTTTTCTGAAAGCAGCCCTAAATTTTTTAACACGCCGAACACGTTAAGGTAATGATCGCCGAAACCCATCCAAAACCTTACCGAATTCGCATCCATATTTTTTGAAAGCGAATGAATTTCGTCGTGCCCCGTCAAGTAAATGGTCTGTTTTCCGACTATCGGAAAATCGTAAACCATTTTTTCGGAATGAACCGGCTTTTCGACCCATTTTCTGTCTATATAAGTCCAGACTTTGTGAAACTCCCTGAAATTGATTTCGGGATCGAAATTCGTGGCAAAATATTTTCCGTGGCTGCCGGCGTTTACGTCCATTATGTCTATCGTGTCGATAGCGTCAAAAAAATGTTTTTTGGCATAAGCGGCGTAAGCGTTGACAACGCCCGGATCAAAGCCCGCGCCCAGTACGGCGGTTATCTGCTTTTCGGCGCATCTGTCTTTGCGTTTCCACTCGTAATTGGCATACCACGGCGGATTTTCGCAGACTTTGTTGGGCTCTTCGTGAATGGCGGTGTCTATATAAGCCGAACCGGTTTCTATGCAGGCTTCAAGTATGGACATATTGCAAAAAGCCGAAGCAAGATTAAGCGTAATGTCGATGTTCCATTTTTTTATAAGTTTTACGAGTTCGGGAACGTTCAAAGCGTCAACCCTTTTTGCCGTTATTTTATTCGAAGGGTCTTTATAATTATTTTTGCGCTCTATGCTTTCCAAAATGTCGGTGCAGGCGTCCAAAGAACGCGAAGCTATATAAATGTTTCCGAACAAATCGTTATTTTGCGCAAGTTTATGAGCCGCAACGTGCGCTACGCCGCCGGCCCCTATTAAAAGTATGTTTTTCTTTTTTTCCAAAACAGTGTTCCCCCTTATTAAAGATGATGCACGAAAGTTTAAACGCATATATGCACGGCAACGTGTTTGTTTTTAGTATGCGCCTGTGCATCCGTACATCGATATTCTTATGACAAATTATTCTTAAAATCGTTATAGTCAAATTTACGGATAATGTCCGTCTTGCCGTTTAAGCGTTTTACGGCAATCGCGGGCATTTTCACGCCGTTAAACCAGTTTTTCTTTACCATAGTATAACCGGCCGCGTCCGCAAAACGTATTTCAGAACCGATTTTCAGTTTTGAGGCAAACTTATACGTTCCGAAAACGTCCCCTGCCAGACACGAACGCCCGGCTATAATGTATTCGTTTTTACCGGGTTTTGCGGAAATCTTTGCGGGCGTGCGGTAAATAAGCAAATCGAGCATATGCGCTTCAACGGAAGAATCGACGATCGCGATTTCTTTTTCGTTTTTGACGATATCCAAAACGCTTGTTACAAGTTCGCAGCTTTGAGTAATCGCCGCTTCGCCGGGCTCCAGATAAACCTGAACATCATATTTCCGGCCGAATTCCCTTAGTTTGGCGCAAAATTTGTCTAAAGGATACCCTTCTTTCGTAAAATACAGTCCGCCGCCAAGGCTTACCCAGCCGACTTTATACAAAATTTTTTCGTACTTGTCCGCTATTTTATCAAGCATCTTTGAAAAAGAGGCGAAGTCTCCGTTTTCGCAGTTATAATGAAACATAACTCCGCTGATTTTATCCGAAACGGAAAGAACTTTTTTCACGTCAAGCTCGCCGAGCCGCGAATACCTGCGCACGGGATCCGCCAAATCGAAATGCGAATAGCTTATTCCGGGGTTTACGCGCAAACCTATTTTAAGGTTCTTGACGTCTTTATAAAACATATTCAGCTGGGATACGGAATTAAAAATGATTTTGTCCGAAATTTTCTTTAAAGACGCTATATCGTCCTTGGAATAAGCCACGCTGAAAGCGTGAGTTTCTTTCCCGAATTTTTCATACCCCAGTTTTGCCTCAAAAAGAGAACTGCTTGTGGTGCCGTCCATATATTTTTTCATCAAAGGAAAAACAGACCAAGCCGAAAAACACTTGAGCGCCAAAACAGACTTAGCGCCCGATTTTTTGCGGATATACTCTATTTTTTTCATATTTTTAAGGAGTTTCCGCTCGTCTATCAAGTAATACGGAGTTTCAATTTTTTGCATTTTCAGTAAATTATCTCCAAAACTTCTTTTACCGGCATCCCTTCGGTTATTCCCGCCTGTTTTGCGTATGAAGTCGCCGCAATAACATTTCTTTCGAGCATATCTTCAACGGTCTTTACGCCGGTTGCGACAGCCGCGATATTTTTCATTTTCTCTGCAGTTTCCAAATTCAAAAAACCGCACATTATAAAACCTTTCGAGCCTTTTATAAAAACAAGCGTGCTTCCGGGAGCGATTTCCCCCTCAAAAGCCCGATAAGTCTTATTGTTAACAACTATTTCTTTTATTTGCACAATAAACTCCGATCACGAATCAACGGCACTGCTACACTTGCCGGCTTTGCCAAACCCGGACGCTCACCGCCTCGGGCCGTTCACCGTATCTTCACTCTTAACTCTCCGCTCTTTACTCTGCCGTTATATGGTCCAGCCCATAAAATTGAATTTTTCGGACGGCTTTTCAAAAACTATCGCAGTCTGGTACGGCCACCTTTCTATTTCAAAATTGTTTTTATCGACGCTTACGGTAAACTCCGCATTATCGTAATCCTGCGGAAAACCGAGATCTTTAAAGGGAACGGCTATTTCTATGATTTTAGAAAACGAAACGTTCTTTAAATCCAAATCCGTTTCCCCTGCGGCAGTTTTCATTGAAAATTTCGCCGTTGTTCCGTCGGCATTAAACCTGACCGCTATTTTACATTTGACCGGGCTTAAAAATATTACATAAAACGTCAGGTCTTCAAGCGATTTCATCGTTATGTCTCCGCTTAAATCGAACCGCACGTAAAGATTATCCATATTAAAGCCGTAATGGAACGATTCTAAAGCGGTAGACACCTGATGCATCGAGCCTCCGGAATGCCCGACTTCGTAATATCCCGCGTCTTTCCATTCGAAAAAGTTCGTAATTTTCCCGTCAATTTTCGGATTTATAAAAGACGTCGGTTTGGAAGCATTCTGCTTTTTCGGGGCATTTTTTATGGACTTATAAAAAATATCCGGCGGCCTTTGCCCCATGCATTCGTACACTTTTATGAGGTGCTGCCTGTAAATATAATCGAAAGCCGCGTCATTTTCGGAAGAATGGTCGTCGCCGTACCACCAGTTCCAGTCGGAACCTTCGGCGGCGTAAAGAGTCTGCCACGCTTCTTTTTCCTGGGGAGAACCTTTAAAGGCGGGATTTTTTTCGATAAAATCGATAAGAAAATCCCTTGTCATGCCGAGATAGTCCCATGAAGCGTTATCTTCGGGATGCCCTATCCAAACGCCGAAATTTCCGTTTATCCACGAGCCGGCGGTAAGGTTTGTCAGGGTATTTTTCGGAGGAAATTTTTCAAGATAATCGCTTATGCGGACTGTTTCTATTACGTCGTCCGCGCTCAATTTTTCGTAAAGTTTGGTCAAAAAGTCCCAGCCGTCGTTTTTATAATATTCCCAGCAGTTTTCGCCGTCCAAAATAACCGATACCAAAGGAGCGTCGTAAGAGTTTCCTACAAAATCCCCTATATTTTTTATCTTGCTTATCAGATCGTTCGCAGCGTCTTCGGCGTCCCACTTCGAATAAACAAAACCTACGGAATCCGAAAGCCCGTGATCGCGGAAAAGCATATTTATCTTTCTTCCTTCCACGGAAAGGTTAAAAGGGCGGAACAGCGCTTTTCTGTCGCCGACGCCGTCTTTCGCGCAGAATAAAACGGCTTCGTCCGTAGCGATCCATTTTATTCCCGCGTCCGCTATAATAGCCGCCGCCTCGTTTGAAATAGAGCCTTCGGACGGCCACATTCCGTTCGGTTTGCGCCCGAAAAGCCCTTCATAATATTTCACGGCGTTTTTTATGTGCCAGACGGCGTCTTCCGGATGAGAAAACCTTTTGGACGGAAGCGCCATATTCGGGGTCGCCTGATGCGCGGAGTTGGTATCGCATAAAAGAGGAAGTATCGGGTGGTAAAACGGCGTTACGGAGACCTCAATCTGCCCTCTGTCCTGGGCTTCTTTGTGCTTTTGGACTACCATACCGCATATTTCAAGCTGTTTCTTTATAAGCCCGTTTTTTTCATCTTCGGTAAAATCTCTGCCTTTATTGTACAAATCGTCTATGAATTTATCGGTTTTGCGCCAATAAGGATCCATCCATGTAAGATTAAACCATACCTGCAAATCCCTGAAGTCTTCGGTTTTAAAATACCCCAGAGTTTTTCTTATTTCCGCTTCGTTGGTGCGCCTGCCGCGTTTTTCAAGAAGCTGAAGGTAGCGGTTATACGGAAAAATCATATTATCCCAGTTTGCCATAAAAAAATTCATGAGTATAAAAACTTTATCGTCGTTTTCAAGCTTGTCTGCGGGTTTAAGGGTAAGATCTAAAAATTTGTCCTTCGCCTCTCCTTTGGCATACTCGTCAAGCTGGACAAGCAAAGACGGCACAAGGTTAAAATTGGCTTTTACCTTCGGATAATTATCAAGCGCCGCGACCATATCGTAATAGTCTTTCGTCGCGTGCAGCCTTACCCACGGAAGCTCATACACGTTTGTAGAAGGATTTTTGTACATAGGCTGATGCTGGTGCCATAAGAAAGCAAGATAAATTTTTTTCATTTAAAATTTTGAACTGACCTCTATTTGCAATAAATACGCCGCATCGGCGTTTTGAAAAACATCTTTCGTATTTGACGGCGGAGTATATACGGCAAAATTAAAAACAACGTCAAAATATTCTTTATACGCGTAACCGGCGAAAAAATCTATTTCGTTTCCGAGGTCGGCTTTCGCGCCGTACAAAGACGCAAATCCCGCGTCGCCCGCTTCTACTCCCACGTCGGAAGCCGAATACAAATAAAAAGCAAGCCCGGTCTGCAAAAATCCGAAAGGCTTGATGTCGAACGCCGCTCCCACCGTGTTTATCCCGTAATACCCTTCGGGAAGAACAAGAAAAGAGTCCGCGTTGTTTGCCGCGAAAAGCTCTCCGTGCCCTACTCTTTTTACGCCGTCGTATCTTCTTGAAAAAGACGAATTGAAAGAATTTTCACCGTCGGCATTCGCGTATGAAAACAAAAGTTTCGCGTTTGAATCCCTTTTTAAAATTTTGCCTTTCCACATACCCTCGAAAGCAAAAGCGAAATTATCGTATTCCAGGGTATCGGAAGAAGTTCTTACGAGCTCGCCGGTTTGCTTTGCCGCTTCGATTTTATAGCCGTATTTGGAATTGCCGCCGCTCATTCTTATATCGTAAAAAGTTTTATTTTCGTGATTTATCGGGGTATTTGCTTCGCTCCAAATCCCTTTGTAATAAGCAAAACCGGAGTTATTCCGTTCCTGATAAATGCCGATTTCAATTTTCGGAAATATTTCTATGGCTGCGGACGCTCCCAAAACCGTAACGTCGCGGGTTCCGTCTTTGGCGATAAACAAATCCAAATCTACATAATCCGAAACTCCGGAAGTTCCCCTGACGCCGAACAAACCGTTATTGTTGCCGTCAATAATCAATCCGTCTCCATGAGTTATTTCCTGCTTTCCGGCATAAACGGTAAAAGGGACGGCGCCTTTGTTTTTATAAGTCAAAAAAGCGGTTTCCAAAAAAACAGAGCTGTCATTGCGCTCATAAGGCATCAAAAAAAAGCCGTTATGCTTTCCGGAACTTCCGTATGACGCGAGTTTAGCCGACATTTCTACATTGCCGCTGAATTTCCCTATGACGTTAAGCGAAAAATACTGGGCGAATATATTATCGGACGCTTTATTCGGCAAAGTATAGTCTAAATTCGAATAGGACGCAGCCGTGAAATGCAAATCGTAATCGACAACCAGAGAAATATTAGCGGCTTCCGGATGCGGCTCTTGTATATTTTGAATTCCCTGCGCGAAAACAACACCGGAAATCATCGAAAAAAACACGGCTAAAAACGCTTTTTTCATAGACACAAATTATAGTATTTTCGATATAGTTTTTCAACGGACAAAATGGAAGGGTCAGGAAAGTTTATTGGTTGAAAAATCCGGATGATTTTTTTACGCGTTCTTTTATAAAAGGGCTTTTGGCTTTAATAAACGCATTGTGGGCATAACGCCTTGCTTCGTATATCCTGCCTAGTTTATAGGATATTTCGGCGTTTAACAAATCCGTGGCGGCATAAGACGAATTTAAAGCGTAAGCTTTGTCTATATAACGTTTGGCAAGTTCGTATTTATCGGCTGAAAAATAAATTCCGGCAAGATAAATGTAAGGCATAAAATTTTGCCCGTTTATTTCTATGGATTTCAAAAAATCTTTTTCGGCCGAATCGTATCTTTTTTTGTCGCAGTTGAGCATACCGGATAAAATAAACATTTCCGCGTCCGGGGTCATTTGCAGATATGCTTTCGCAATGTCCAAAGCTTTGTCTGTTTCCGACAAATTTCTGTAACAGACCGCCATATTTACGGTAAGCTGTTTATCGTTTACGGCATTTTCTATCTGCCCGTAATACTCTACGGCTTTTGAATACATCTCCATCTCAAAATATATGTCGCCGAGCCTTTTCTTCGCGTAATAAGAGTCTTCATCGTGCGAAAGAGCTTCCGTAAAGCTTTTTTCCGCAAGATTGTACAGATTGCATTTTAAAAGAACGTCGCCTATTTTGAGATTCACTTCGGCGTTTTTTTTATATAAAGATCTCGCTTTTTCGTAATAATCCAGGCTCAAAGTGTAGTTTTTGCTTAAAAAAGCCGTATCTCCGAGTTTCAAATAATACTCAAAACTTTGCTTTTTTGAAGGTTTTCCGGCAAGCAGCCCTTTATATAAATTTTCAGCCTCTTCATATTGTCCGGCGGAAGTAAGCTTTTCGGCAAGAAGAAGGGTTAAATTTCTTTTTTCCTTTTTGCTTTTGGCGGCTTCTACGGACAAATACATTTCGCTTATTTCGGAATCAATAACGGGTTCGGCGGACACGCCTTGCGCAAACGGCAAAGCAGGAATAAAAATAAAAGCGGCAATTAACAAAAAATGTTTTTTATTCAATTAAATGCCGCTCCAAAGTTTTATTTATTATCGCCATTTTTATCTGTTTCGCGGCTTTTTTTGCGGCAAAAGCGCCTTTGTCTATGGTATCGTAAGCGCTGCCCATATCCACGGTTTTAATACCTCCGACGTCCGGGCGTATAACGACGTCGGCAAGCATAAGGTTTTCCGCATCCAATGCTTTACCCTGTATATATATGGACTGCATTAAAGTTTCAAAAACGTTATCGGTGCTGTTTTTGCTGATATCGGCGGAAACGGCCACGGCTATTATAATATCGGGATCAAAAAGTTTTGCGATATTTACCGGCACGTTTTCGGACAGGCCGCCGTCAACAAGGTATCTCTGCCTGTATTCTACCGGCTTGAAAAAACCCGGCAAAGTAGCGCTTGCCCTTGCGGCAAAAGCTACGCTGCCCTCTCTCAGAAGGATCCTCTCGCCGGTATTCAAATCCGTAGCAACGCATACCAAAGGAACTTTCAGCTCGTCAAAACGCAGTCCGCCTATATTTTCGTCTAAAAAAGTCTCGATTTCTTCGTTTGACAGGAGTTTTTCGCTGAAAAGCATAGACAGCATCGAAACGGGATTTAAGTTCGAAACGGATTGCAGGGTAATGTCTTTGGCAAGTTCTTCGACTTTGGACATCGGTATCCCGGCACAATAAAAAGCGCCTGCTATGGAACCTATGCTTGCGCCTATAACCAAATCTACCGGAATCTCCTCTTCCTGCAAAATTTTAAAAACGCCTATGTGGGAAAATCCCCTCGCGCCGCCCCCGCCCAGAACCAGCGCTACCTTAGGCCTTTTTTCTTTCGGAAGCTCGAGCACCCTGTGCCATAATGAATTGACGGCAAACTCTTCTTCGTCAAAATCAAAAACGGAAACCGCCGCGGATAAAGTCTGCGCGGCGCAAAAAACAATCAGAGATAAAACGATGATTTTTTTTAAGGCGTCAGTAAGAATCAAGCTGAACTCCTACGGCAAGTTCAAGGGCGTAGTAACTTTTATTCAGGCTGTTTATTATTTCCAAATCCGATTCGTTGTAATTGCCGTCTTTTTCCAAAATGCCGGACAAAACCGCCTGTCTTTTCCAAAAATTATACTCGAGGAAAGCTTTATTTACTTCAAGCCTTACGGCCTCTTCGGTTTTAGATCTTTTTAAGGCGGCCTCGCGCACATTGATTTTTCCCTGTCTGGATCTGGCTATCGCGGCTCCTCCGTCAAATATCGGAATATTGGCGTTTAAAGAAACGTACCAATTGCTCCCGTCGCCTATTATTTTATCGCCGAGCCATTCCTGCGCGGCGCCGAACGAAACGGTGGGAATCCTCTCCT
The DNA here is from genome assembly GCA_031271405.1 of Candidatus Endomicrobium macrotermitis. Lineage (GTDB taxonomy): Bacteria > Elusimicrobiota > Endomicrobiia > Endomicrobiales > Endomicrobiaceae > Endomicrobium > Endomicrobium macrotermitis. The sequence goes on from JAISVT010000016.1 coordinate 48,569, forward strand.
GCGAAAGAAGGTTTACAACAAGCCCGTCAATGCTTTCCTGATACTGCGTCATTTGTATTTCGGGCTTAAACTGGTATGCCAGAAGCAGACACTGGTCTAAATTCAGGTTTCTGATATGAGGGGTCAGCTCTCCGGAAATACCGGCAATCGTATTTAATTCCAGTCCTATGGCGCTCAAAAGATTCAGCATTTCCTTGTCGAAATTAAACTGCGCCATTTCTATTTTTCTGTTGATTTTTTCCGCTTCGCTTCTAGGCGGTTTTCCGTCGGATAGAACGTATTTGTAATGCTTGATCATTTCTCTATAATACAGGCAGCTGCCAAAAACGGTCTTCACTTTGTTTATAACGCGGATCTTTGCGAGATTTTCCTCGTTTTTTATTTTTCTTATGTTCATTTCCGCGAGTTTATTGGTGGTTCTTATCCTGCCGCCGGAGTAAATGCTTTGCCACACGGAAAGCCTTGTCGAAAAATAATAGTCTTTATTGAGTCCCGGGATATACACGGGAGACGGAGAAATCTCACCCATTATTATCATAGGCTCGGCGTTCTCAAATCTTGAAACGTTCAGGTTTAAATCAACTTTCGGGAAATATAGAGATCTGGATTCTCGAATACGCTGTTTGGCGTGTTCGATATTTTGCGATTTGATTAAAATATCGTGGTTTATAGAAAGAGCCGTCTGCACGCTTGATTCTTCGGTCAATATCTTTTCGTAGCTTTTAGCGTAAGACGCTGCCGCGGCAAAAACGGAAACAAACAAAATCAAAACCGGGGAAAAAATTTCTTTTCTCATTTCGCGTTCCGTTTTAAAATATTTTTCATCAAAGCGGCCTGCTTTGCCGTAGATTTTTTTGAAGTCCCGCCGTACGAGGTTTTCGCGGCGATTATGTTTACGGGATTTACAAATTTGAAAATATCGTCTTTAAAAATCGGATATTGTTTGGGATAAAACTTATTGTATTCCTGCAAAGAGAGCGAACTTAAAGTTTTGGAATTTTTAACGCAATATTCGACGATACTTCCGGCTACCCCGTGCGCTTCCCTGAAAGGAATGCCTTTTCTCGCAAGGTAATCCGCTATTTCGGTAGCCGCCAAAAAACCTTTTTCGGCGCTTTTCAAAGTATTTTCTTTGATAAATTTTATGCTCGCGGTCATTTCACTTGCCACTTCGAGACAGAGTTTGACATTGTCGGCCGCGTCGAAAACAGGCGGCTTGTCTTCCTGCAAGTCCCTGTTGTAGGCAAGCGGCAAAGATTTTATTACGGTAAGGAGCGCGAATAAATCTCCGAAAACCCTGCCGGACTTTCCCCTTATTACTTCCGCGCAGTCCGGGTTTCTTTTTTGCGGCATTATTGAAGAACCCGAAGTAAATTTGTCGGCGATTTTAATATAAGCAAATTCCGGATTCATCCACAGTATTATTTCTTCGCAAAATCTCGTAAGGTGCAAAGCAATCATAGACATGCAAAATACGAATTCCGCGGCAAAATCCCTGTCGCTTACGGCATCGAGTGAATTTTCGCAAACCTTGCCGAAACCCAAAAGTTTCGCGCTGTAATGCCTGTCTATTTTGAAAGACGTTCCCGCCAAAGCCGCGCTTCCCAGAGGCAGTACGTTTATTCTTTTGCGGCAGTCCGAAAGCCTTTCTTTGTCGCGCTGCATCATCCATGAATACGCAAGCAAATGATGAGCCGCCGTTACGGGCTGCGCGGGCTGCAAATGAGTAAAACCCGGCATTACGGTATCGGAATTTTCTTCCGCTTTTTTTACAAGCGTGCGCTGAAACTGATCTATAAGATTTATAAATTCGTCGGTTTTTGCGCGCAAATAAAGCCTTAAATCCGTGGCGACCTGATCGTTCCTGCTTCTTGCGGTATGCATTTTTCCGCCGACGGCGCCGATCCTTCTTATAAGCTCTTTCTCTACGGCATAATGTATGTCTTCTTCTTTAGGAAGCGTCCAGCCGCCGCGGATGCTTTTAAGTATGGAATTAAGTCCGGCGATTATTTTAGAACTGTCGGCGCGGTTTAAAATTTTGCACTTTGCAAGCATTTCAACGTGCGCGACCGAACCTAAAATATCAACTTCGGCAAGCCTTCCGTCAAAAGAAAAAGAACCGATAAACTGTTCAAAATCCAAATTTTTCATTTAAACACCTTTTTGCTGAAATACATTTTACTTATTGTTTTTGCCTGTCTTCCTCATAATAGCCTGCACCTTCGCCGGAAGCCCGAAAAGATTGATAAAGCCTTCGGCGTCCTTCTGGTTGTAAACTTCGTCTTTTTCGAAAGTGGCAAGCTCTTCCCAGTAAAGAGAATATTTTGCTTTTCTGGAAACCGGCGTCATATTGCCTTTGTAAAGTTTTAATTTTACTTCGCCGGTCATATATTTCTGGGTATCGTTTATAAAAGCGTCAAGAGCTTCCCTTAAAGGAGAAAACCACAAGCCGTAATATGCGAGTTCCGCCCACTTGATGGAGAGTTCCTGCTTATAATGCAGAGTATCCCTGTCTAAAGCAAGTTCTTCAAGTTTATGATGCGCTTCGTACAAAAGAACAGCGGCCGGAGATTCGTAAACTCCCCTTGATTTCATACCCACAAGGCGGTTTTCCACCATATCGGTTCTGCCTATCGCGTTTTGGCCGGCAATTTTATTTGCGGTTTCTATAAGTTCCACGGGAGCAAGTTTTTTGCCGTTTATGGAAACCGGTATGCCCTTCTCAAAACCTACCGTAACATAAGCGGCTTTATTCGGCGCTTTTTCCGGAGAAACAGTCATTTTAAACATAGATTCGTCGTATTCGTTTTCCATATCTTCCATAACGCCGCCTTCGTAGGAAATATGCCAGAGATTTGCGTCTGAAGAATAAGGCTTCGCTTTTGTAACCGGAACGGGTATTCCTCTTTTTTTCGCGTAATCTATAGCGTCTTCCCTTGAGCGTATGTTCCATTCTCTCCAGGGTGCGATTATTTTTACGTCCGGAATCAACGCTTTAAACGCAAGTTCGAAACGCACCTGATCGTTTCCTTTTCCGGTAGCGCCGTGGCATACCGCGTCGGCTTTTTCTTTTTTTACGATTTCCGCGATTTTTTCGGCTATAACGGGTCTTGCAAGCGAAGTCCCGAGATAATATTTGTTTTCATACAAAGCTTCCGCTTTGATTGCGGGATAAATGTAACCGGTAACGAATTCTTTTTTTGCGTCTATAATGTAAGATTTCGACGCGCCGGTCTTTTTGGCTTTTTCGTTCAGGCCTTTAAGTTCTTTTCCCTGTCCCACGTCAACGCAGACCGCTATAACTTCGCACTTATAATTTTCTTTTATCCAAGATAAAATTATCGAAGTATCAAGCCCGCCGGAATACGCGACGACTACTTTTTTAATTCCAGATTTCTCCGCCATTTTTTAATCCCCTGTTTTATTAATTATGAATAAAAAACTTTTCAGCCTTTTATTCGTAATTTGTAATTGACAGACATTATATCATTTTACTTTTGACAATGCTTCGCCGATGATTTTGACCGCGTTATCAACGTCTTTTTCTGTTATTGTAAGAGGCGGCAAAAGCCTTAAAACCGTATTGTGCGTGGCGTTTACTATCAGCCCTTTTTTAAGGCACTGCGCAACGACAGGAGCCGACGGAACGGTAAGATCTATGCCTATCATAAGCCCCAATCCCCTGATTTCTTTTATTACATTATATTCGGATTTTAAGGCATTAAGTTTGCCGTTAAGATACTTCGCGGTCTTTAAAGAGTTATCCAAAAACTTTTTATTTAAAAGTTCGATAACTTTTAACGCCGCTGCGCACGAAACAGGGTTTCCGCCGAAAGTCGTTCCGTGGTCGCCGTAGGTAAACGTTTCGCCGAACTTCCCTGCGGCAATAGTCGCGGCAAGCGGCAAACCGTTGGCTATGGACTTTGCCAAAGTTACAATGTCCGGCTTAACTCCGTAATGCTCGTAAGCGAAAAACTTGCCGGTCCTTCCGATACCCGTCTGTATTTCGTCAAAAATCAAAACGAGATTGTGTTTGTCCGCCAAGGCGCGCAAACCTTTTACGAAATCTTTTTGCGCGGCATAAATTCCGCCTTCGCCCTGAACAAGTTCGATTATTATCGCCGCGGTTTTTTTGTTTATCAGCTTTTTAACGGAATTCAAATCGTTAAAATCCGCGAAAACGAATTTCGGCGGAAGCGGTTTTAAATATTCGTGAAACTTATTCTGACCCGTGGCGGCGCTTGTCATTACCGTACGGCCGTGAAAAGAGTTTTTAAACGCTATGATTTCATAACGCCCGCCCGTAATATGCCCGAATTTGCGCGCTATTTTTATCGCGCATTCGTTGGCTTCGGCTCCGGTATTCGACAAAAACACCCTTCCGCCGAACTTTTTCGCCAAAACTTCGCCGAGTTTCATATGCACGGGAGCGTAGTAATGTATCGAAACGTGCGCGTATTCGTCAAGCTGTTTTTTCATAGCTTTAACGACCGTTTCGTTAAGATGTCCCAAATTGCAGACGCTTACTCCGGAGAAAAAATCAAGATATTTCTTTCCTTTTTCATCCCAGATAAACTGCCCTTTTGCTTTTTTTACGACTAAATCCACCCTTTTTGTGGTGGGCATAAAATACGTTTTTTCAGATTGTTTTATATTCATTTGTTTTTCCTTGCCTCTGCTCATCCATTCATCATTTTTTAATAACTGTTCCCTTAATATTCTTTATGCCGCTTACGCCGTCGGCTATCCATACTTCTTTCACGCCTTTTTTTACGGATACCGCGCAGCCTTTTACTTTCGGTATCATTCCGCCGGTTATCGTTTCGTCTTTTATAAGCGGCTCTATATTTTTAACTTTTATTTCTTTTATCGTCTTTTTATTCTTATCCAAAACCCCGGCTACGTCGGTAAGAAAAACAAGCTTATCGGCTTTAAAAGCTACGGCTATTGCCGTTGCCAAAGTGTCGGCATTGACGTTCATAACGTTTCCTTTGGCGTCGGCGGCTATTGAAGCGATGACAGGCAAAAAACCGGCCTTTGTCAAAACTTCGATAAGTTTCCCGTTGACTTTCACGGGTTCGCCGACAAAACCCAGGCTTTTAACCTGTTTGCAGACAACGCTGTTTCCGTCTTTTCCGGAAATTCCTACGGCGTTTGCTTTGTTTTTTATAAGCCCCGTAACAAGCGCTCTGTTTACTTTGCCGCTCAAGGCCATTTCAACGACGTCCAATGCCGGCGCGTCGGTAAATCTGAGACCGCTCACAAACTTGCTTTCGATGGAAAACTTATTCAAAAGCGAGTTTATTTCGGGACCGCCTCCGTGCACTAAAATTATATTTTGTTTCCTCGAAATCCCGGCAAGCTCTTTCAAAAACTTGCTTTGAGCTTCAGGATTTTTAGTCAAACTACCGCCGAATTTCACTACCGTTAAAGATTTCATCTGTACTCTCCGTCAAGTATGTCACACCCGAATGTCTCTGCCGGGCATCCATTTTTACCGTTACCGCCATTCCGGCCGCCGAACCTTTTAACCCGATATGTCGGCAGTGTCTATAATTTACAGATTCTGCAGCTTTGTGCAGAATGACCGGCAAAAACCGGCTTTGATACCGCTCTTTCGGCTATCTACGAAAATGCTACTTCTCCCGCGCCGTTGAAAACTTGCATTTATGCTTAAAATCGCAGTTCGGACACTTCGAAGCGTCCGGGTCAAAACTTTCCGACGTTATTTTGCCTGCGGTTTCAAGGCACAAATTTACGGCGCTCTCTATCTGCTCTTTGGTTCTTTGCGTGTATATCTTTTTGTTTTCCGACAAAAAATAAACCGATATTTTATCGGGGTTGAGCCCGAAAATGTTTTTGCACGCGTAAGCGTATATCGTCAGCTGCAAATCGTTATCTACTCTTTCCTGCGGCCAGGCTTTGGCGTGCGTTTTATAATCCATTACCTCGTACTTGCCGTCGGGATTTTTGTCGATCCTGTCGATGATTCCTATAAACCTGTATTTGCCGATATTTGCGTCAAAAGATTTTTCGGTATATAAAATTTCGGCTTCGGATTTCTCGAAAGATTTATGATAATTCTCAAGCATAACTATGCCGCGTTCGTAATATTCGAAAATATCCCTCGGGTCTTCAAATCCGTCGTTTTTCCAGTTTTCATCGTAACACTCTATCAGCTCTTCAAGAGTTTTAGAGTTTTTCGAATGGTATTTTTCAAGGGTCGCGTGAATTATATGCCCGAAAGTTATATCCGGATTAACCGGTATATGCATATTTTCGGTATAAACCAGTTTATATTTGTACGGACAAAACAAATAAGCGTTGATGCGCGAATAACTTATCTTAAAATCTTCCCAAGACATTTGATATCCACTGTTAGATGCTTAAAAGCACGGATGCAAGGACGCATGGCAACGGCTTCGGTTTTACTGTGCATCTCTGCATCATTGCGTCCACGCATCGGCCTTTATATTGCTTTTTTGTAAAATAAAACTACGGTGTCGCCGTATTTTTCGGTTCTGAAATTATCAAGACCCGTTACTTTGCCTACGGGTTCTTTTATGTGCTTTTGCGCTATAAGTACGGAATCGTCTTTCAAAATGCCGTACCTTACCGCGTTTTTAAGAACGGGATAAGTAAGCGACAAAGCTTTTTTGTTTGCGTCAACATAAGGAGGCCCCATAAATACTATGTCGTACTTATCGGCGATCTGCTCGAACCGGGTAATGACATTGCACTTTACTATTTTTGCCCTGTCATTGTATCCGAGCATGTTCACATTATGTTTTATAAGTCTCAAAGATATGTCGCTGAGTTCGGCAAAAACCGCGCTTCCGGCGCCCCTTGAGAGAGCTTCGATCCCGACCTGTCCGACGCCTGCAAACAAATCGAGAAATTTACAGCCCGGAATTTTAAACTGAATTATATCGAAGACGGATTTCTTCATTCTCCCGAGCATCGGGCGTATAGACAAATCGTCCTGCGGCAAAGTTTTTAACGTTCTCCCGCGGGCGTCTCCTGCTATAACTTTTAATGTCACTTTTTATTCTCCGAAAACCTGCACGAAAACTTTTCTGCTTCTGGGTCTGTTGTCAAAATCTACCAAAATTATCTGCTGCCATGTGCCCAGCATCAGAGATTTTGACGTTATAGGAATGGTTTTTGATGTGCCTACAAGTGAAGAGCGTATGTGGGAAAATCCGTTTCCGTCATGCCATTTTTCGTCATGAGCGTAATCGCCTTTTTCCGGAGCAAGTATATCTAAGGCTTTTTTTAAGTCCGAAACAAGACCCGGTTCAAATTCAAGCGTGGATACGGCCGAAGTCGAACTGGTTACGGCAACCGTAAGAATCCCGTTTGTAACGCCCGAACGCGCGACTACGCGTTTGACGTCTTCGGTAATGTCAAAAATGTCGGTATAACCTTTTGTCTCGCGGCTGATGTATTCGGAATAAATCATTTTAGTCCCCGGATTGCATTAAATTTTGTTTCGGAAATTATACATAAATTAACAAACTTTGACAAGAACGATAACTTTTTATATAATTATCAAACTTTGACGGAAGCATCGTTCTTTTTTAGGGTTGATATCCGTTTAAACGGGGGTATAGCTCAGCTGGGAGAGCGCTTGCATGGCATGCAAGAGGTCGTCGGTTCAATCCCGTCTACCTCCACTTTTTTTATACGGGTTGAAATTTTGATATTCTGTTCTGCAACCAAAACCCTTCACAGAGAAACTCTATAAGTATCCGTGCAATTGATAACTTTTAATAATCCTATCATTAATAAAACCAAATATTTTATAAGCAAATATCCTTTATTTGCAGTTCTTATTTTTATAATATCGGGAATTTTGGCGGTTTATGGCAATTTTTTGATTACTTCCGGACAAGTGATGTCTTCTTATTTGCGCGGAGACATAGCTTCAGAATTTTTACCCTCTAAATTTTACGCATTCCAGCTTCTTAAAAACGACGTTTTCCCTTTTTGGAATCCTTTTATTTTTTCCGGCTCGGATTATTTCAGTCAGTTTCAAGGCGCGCTCTTTTATCCTTTCAACACGGTTTATTATTTTTTAAGCCTGCCGGCAGGCATAAATATAAGTTTTATAGCGCATATAATACTGCTTGGCTTTTTATATTTTCTCTGGTTAAAAAACAAAAATATTTCTTTTTTATCGGCGCTTACGGGCACTTTTTGCATTATGTTAAGTTCGCAGATTGTTATGCGCGTTTTTGCGGGACATTTGTCCAATATAACAGTGATGGCGTGGATTCCGTTGTTATTTCTGTCAGCGGATAAACTTGCCGTAGTTAAAAACAATAAATGGTTTATCGTTCTTACCTGCACAGTCTGTATGCAGATTTTGGGAGGGCATCCGCAATATGTATATTATTCTTTTATAGTTTTAATTATATATGCCGTTTTTATAAGTTTTAAAGAAAAAAATAAATTTCTTATATTTAAAATTTTTACCGCATATATTATTTCCGCTTTGATATGTTCTGCACAGCTGCTTCCGGGTTTAGAATTCATAAACCAAAGCTTAAGGGAATATATGTCTTTTGAAGAATCGGCCGTATTTTCCTTCAGGCCGCGCTTCTTTTTAAGTTATCTTGCCGCAAATTTTATCCCTGCTTTAAAACAGCTTACGGCAGATATTCACATCAGCGCCGCTTTATGGGAATACAGCACTTATTTTTCTTCGGCATTGTTTTTAGTATTTGCCTTCTCGGCATTTAAACTTATAAAAAATACACAGGCGGCAATATCTTTGCTTATTGGCATTATTTGCCTGATTTTTGCGCTCGGGAAATATACGTTTATTTATGATTTAATGTACAATTTCGTTCCTTTATATTCTTCTTTCAGAGGTTCGGCAAAATTCATATTTTTTGCAAATCTTTTTTTCATAATGACAGCCTGTTTCGGACTGGACTATTTAAAGGATAATAAAAAAGAGTATTTAAAGTTATCTGCGGCCGGGATAATTACAGGATTTGTTTTAATAATCTTCAGCCACCAAATTACCGGCACAGTTTTCCCTTCATTTTACGGTATGTCCGATGCGGATCCGGCGGTTTTAGCGTTTTTTAAAGATTTATCCGTAAAAAATATAACTCAATACGGATTAATTCTTATTGCGGCTTTCTCAATGCTTATCTGCGGGTTAAAGCATAAATTATTTTATTACATATTTATAATATGCATTTTTGCCGAAATGCTCATTTTTGCAATTTCAACTAAAGAAAGTTTTACGTTCCCTAACCGGGATATGGTATCTTTTCAGCAGTTAAAGACAGCCGTTCCTCAAAATGAAAGAATCGTTGTAGACATCGCCATTGCAAATACCGGAGTTTACTACGGCATAGAAAACGTAAAGGGAGCAGATTCCAATATGATAAAAAGATATTGGGAGTTTCTGACTTTTTCTCAAGGTAAAGACGTAAACAATCTTTCAAAAGATTTGCAAATAACAGATTATAGTCCGCTTTTCGGCATGCTCAGGTGTCGAAAAATGCTTGTAAAAAATCTCGACAATACTTTTTTTGTTAAAAACTTTGACGAAACGGATATATTAAACAGAATAGAAATCCTATATGATTACAAAGTTTTAAATACTCGCGATGAAATTTTTGATTACATGAAAAACGGCGGTTTTAATCCCAGACAGACTGTATTACTGGAACTTGATCCCGATTTATCGGGTGACGGAAAAGGCGAATATAGCGTAAAAATTAACGACGTAACGGCTAACGGTCTGGACTTTGAAATAAACACCTCAAGGCCTGCCATTGTTCTTGTCACGGATATCTACGCTAAAGGCTGGAAGGCATATGAATTTAAGGACTCGGTTTATGAAGAAATTCCGATTATTCAGGCAAATTATATTTTAAAAGCCGTATGCGTTGATGCAGGAAATCATCATATAAAGATGAAATATAAGCCCGAGACTTTCAATTTAGGTCTGACAATTTCACTACTATCTTCGATATTATTCGCAGTATTTGTAATTACAACATTTAGAAAAAAAGAATAATTCTGATTTCGATATAAAAACAAAAAAACTCCTTAAATGTGTTAAGGAGTTTTTTTGTTTTATGCCTGTTTTCGGAGTTTATCCGAAAATCTTCTTGAAAAAGCTGTCGTTTTGATATTGGGCGTCTTTGGAGATTTCGCCCATGGATTTTGCGTATTCGAAAAGAGCCCTTTTTTGCATGTCGTTCATGGATTTCGGAATATTTACGTTAACTTTTACGTACAAGTCGCCTTTAACGTTTCTGCCGAGTTTCGGAAAACCCTGTTCCCTTACTCTTAAAGTTGTTCCCGGCTGCGTGCCCGAAGGAATTTTCATTTTTACATGCCCGTCTACTACCGGAACGTCGTATTCCATACCCATAGCCGCCTGTGAAAAAGATATGCTTATTTCCGTATGCAGATCGTCGCCGCTTCTCTTAAATTCGCCGTGCCTTTTCATATGAACGACCACGTACAAATCGCCTGACGGAGCGCCGTTTGCCCCGGCGTTCCCCGCGCCTGTAACTTTCAAAGAAGTTCCTTCGTCAACTCCGGCGGGAATTCTTACCTTTATGGTCTTTTTTTCCTTTACCGTACCCTCGCCTCTGCACGCAGAGCACGGATTATCTATCACCGTGCCTTTCCCGTGACATTGCGGGCATTCCTGGCTGAACGAAAAAAATCCCTGGGAATATCTGACTTGCCCCGAACCTTTGCATTGCGGGCAGGTTTTCGGCTTTGCGCCGTCTTTCGCGCCGGTTCCGCGGCATGTCCGGCAAGTTTCCTTTTTCGGGATGTCAATTGCAACTTCCGCTCCCTTCATAGCGTCAAGATAAGAAACTTCTATATCGTATCGCAGATCTTCGCCGCGCTGCCCGGAAGAACGTCTGCTTCCTCTTTGCGAGCCGCCGCCGAAAACGTTGCTGAAAATATCGCCGAAAATATCTTCCATATTGTCGCCGTATTGGGCGTAACCGCCGCCGAAGGGATTTCCCCCTCCGAAAGGGTTTCCGCCCGCTCCGCCCGGAGCATCGTGCCCGAAAGTATCGTATTGCTGCTTTTTTTGGGCGTCGGACAATACTTCGTAAGCCTCGTTGATTTCCTTAAACTTTTCTTCGGCTTCTTTGTTTCCGGCGTTTCTGTCCGGATGATATTTTAAAGCCAGTTTTCTGTAAGCCGACTTGACTTCGTCCGCCGATGCGGACTTTGAAACTCCCAACACTTCATAATAATCGCGTTTTGCCATTTTTTATACCTTTATATTTTAATTACATACCATGCCGCGCAAAAATCCGCAAGATTGAAAATAATTTGCCTTAAACTTATCTTTTCATAAACAAGCGAAACGAAAACATCATAATTTTTTAAACAGTACAGAAAAAAATCTATTCCCGATATAATCCTGTAGTAAATCCTTTTTACCGTCCTTACCGTACCCCTGACCGCGGTTTCTAAAACTCCCGCATCAGGCGCGGCATAATAATTCTTATCCTGCAAATCTTCAAAGTTGAATTCGGGTATATCAAACTTCTTGGTTTCCGCTATGCTTCTGCTTCTGTTGCCGGCTTCGGCGATTTTTTTAAAATCCGACCAAAAAGTACGTGAAAGGGAAGCAGCAGTAAAAACACCGACTATAAAAAACAAAAGCGCCAAAAAGTAATAATATTGCCCGTAATTTCTGCGCCGCCAAAATTTAGCGGATTTTTTATCCGCTTTTTTATATGATTCCGTCTTCTCCCGCTCTTGCGAAACATCGTAACGTTTTTTACTCTGACCGTCGGACAATGCTTCGTAAGCCTCGTTTATTTCTTTAAACCGTTCCTCCGCTCTTTTACTTCCGGCATTTCTGTCAGGGTGATACTTAAACGCAAGTCTCCTGTAAGCCGTTTTAATTTCTTTTGCCGAAGCGGATTTTGAAACGCCTAATATTTTATAATAATCATTTGCCATTTTGTATGTTCAACATTCCTAAATTACCTATTATCTTCATCCGGCAATATTTTTGCCGCGCTGAAGACTAAGTCTTGGCACGGGCGTTTTTTATAATATTGCTCCGTTCTTTTTTCCGGGGTTTGGCAGTTTTCTTTTAAATTAAGCAGTTCTCTGCAAATTATCGAGCCGTTCTCTTCTTTAAATTTCCCCGCGGCTTCCTGAATTAAAGCGTATAACTTCTTTTTATCTTCATGGCTTTTAGGATCGCAATATCCGTATTTTAAGCCTATTACCATAAACATAGCGCTGACAGCCCCGCAGACTTCGCGAAGCCCGCCCATCCCCGCGCCGAACGAAGACGCCATTTTCAACACGGCCTCTTTATCCAAATTAAAATCGTCCGCGAACGCCAGAAGAACGGCCTGCGCGCAATTATAACCCTTTAAAAAATTTTCTTTTGCCTGTTCAGCTTTGTTCATAAGTTTTTATTTATTCAACCGGCGGCATTTTTAAAAGGCCTGTCATCCCGCGCGACAGCCGCAGAATCTATAAACAACGCCTATTAACCCTTCTTTACTTTTTTACTTTCGGTTATGCAGGCCGTAACTAATCCCCATATCCAAACGATAACAGTCCAGCCGAGCAAAAAATTTATCCAAAATTTGCCCGACGCATCAGGCAGCCCTCTCATTATATGAATTGCCGTAGGCAGCATATAAAACCCCGTTAAAATTACCAGCAGCAGGCCTGCGGCAACATTCAATACCGGCGTTGCTGCAACCGCGTCAATAAATATTGAAAATATCAATAAACATATTATCAAAATTACAACAACTGTTATTATGCTCATTTGTTTTTCCCTTTGCGTTCAAGAGCGGTTCAACACACCGGCGAACCGTACCGCATTTTATGAAAACATTTACTTTTCTTTAGAGTTTAATTCATAGCGGACGCTCCTGCCGTGTCCGTATTGTTTCACAATGCCTTTATCCGACATATCTTTTAATTCCCTAAAAGCCGTTTGAGTGCTTACTTTTGTCATAGCGGCATATTTTCCGGTGCTTAATCCGCCGGAAAAATTTCCCAATCCGGCATCAAGAAGTTTTTTTATAACTTTTATCTGTCTTTCGTTCAAAGGAATCTCTTTGATTTTATTCCAAAACGACGCTTTAAAAAATGCGGAAGATATTATATCATCGGAACTTTTTATTGCATTTATAAACATATTGATAAACCACTCATACCAGACGGTTATATCGATTTTTGAATTCTGAACTTCTTCAAGCACGCGGTAATATTCTTTTCTCTCTTTCAATATCTGTGCAGACAAGCTGTAAAAACGAACCGATTTTTCTTCATCCTGAGCCATTGCCATATCCGTTATGGCTCGTGAAATCCTGCCGTTTCCGTCTTCATAAGGGTGAATTGTCACAAATTTCAACGCGGCGGCGGCAGCTCTCAATACGCCGTCTTCTTTCCCTAAACTGCCGTTGAACCAATCTATAAATTTTGTCATTTCTGCCGTAAGGTTTTCCGCAGGAGGCGCCTCAAAATGAATTTTTTCTTTACCGGACATCCCCGAAACGACATATATTTTATCTTTTCTTAAATCTGCCGCGACTATTTTTCTAAAACCGGAATATCCCAAAGGAAACAACGCGGCATGCCACCCGTTTAGCCTTTGTAAACTCAACGGAGTATTATAATTATTCACGGCGTCAACCAAAAGATCTACCAGATATTCGATATTTTTATCGACTTTAACACCGGCGCCTGTATGAACCAAGCCGAGCTTTTGCGCAACCGAAGAACGCACCGATTCTATATTTAATTCAAGGCCTTCTATTTTTGAGGTTTTTACAGCTTCTTCTATAAGAATTTCGCTTTGAGCTTCAGTTTGAAACTTAATGTCTAAAGCCGATACCCTTCCAAGCAATTTTCCCTGAATAAATCTTGCTTTTGACAGAATACCTGAAACCGCTTCTTTATCATATTTAAAATTTTGCCAATCTTGGCTTTGCCATAAATATTTTTTCATATTATTTCCCTATGGTACGATTAGTTAAGTTAATCATAACACATTTTGTCGTGATTATCAATTATACATTGTAAAAACAATATGTTTATTTATTGCAGTTCATAATCATTATAGGCAATTTTATCCTGTTTTTTTGGTAAAAATCTTTCAGTTTATCTTTGTCTTTTCGGCTCAAGCCGTACCGGCTGACGCCTTGTATAGCACATTCCAATGCTATTAATCTGTTAATACAGGCGCTTGAATCGATTTTTTGGATTTTCAGCCATGCTTCCATAGTTCCGGTATTTTCCAAATCGGCTTTTGAGCGTATTCCGGCTGAATTTAGTTGTTTTTCCAATTCTTTGCCGACGTTGATTAAGCCGGTTAGTTTTGTCATGGATTCCCTATTTAAAACCGTTTCATTGCCTATAACGCTTAAACTCAATTTATTTTTTCTTATCACGAAGTAAAAAATTATTACCGCTTACCACGCTTTTGCCTGTTTTATGTTCAAGTTCTAATCTGGCTTTTTTTGCGATTCTGCCGCCTGTAATGCCTGCTTTTTTATTTTCTTTTATACCTTTTGCATTTTCCGTTTCGGCAATCTGCCTTGTGGAAAGTTCCGCCAATGCCGTAAAAATCAGTTCTGCTTCACTCATATGGTCGCGCAGATTTTGAGTTTTTAATCCTTTTAACTTTTTGTGTTCATTTACGCTTAAATCCGACCATTCTTTGTGAATTATATTTGTAAGAATTGCCAACTCTTCGCCCTCTTTAACATCATGCTCTTTCCAATAATCGGTAAGCTTGTTTCTTGTCTCCTGCCCTGTCATACGCTGCTGAATCCACTTTTCGCTTCTGCCGTACTTTTTCCAGTTTTGGCGTGCTCGGTTGAGGGACTTTTCAGGATCTGCCATTTCCTGCACTCTTTCATAACCTACCTTTGCAAGCCAAAGTTTAATAGGTTCAGCCTTAGGGCTTGGCACGGATTGAACAAGGCGGAATATCGTTTCGATATCGGCAGCGTCCGTATTATAAAATTTGCCGTCTGATGCCTGCATTTTCAGTTGGTTACAATTTGTAACCGACTGAAATCCGCCTTCATTTTTCAATCTGTTTTTCAAAACCTTCCAATAATTTCTGGCAGCCTGATAATCCGGCTGATCTATCAAAGCCGCAATAATATCAACTACCGAAAAATACCATTTTTCCTGCTTCTCATCATAATGCCGGCGAATGTTAAAATTCTCAAAAACAGCCAAAGTTTTGTCAGTCATTAAATTCCTCCCTGCCAAAGTTATTTTGACAGGTGTTATTATGGCATACATCTGTATTATGTGTCAATGTTTTCAGATTTCACATTAAAGCTATTAAAAAGAGAACAAATTCTGCCAAGATAAAGAATATCATGTGCAGCGCACTTATTATGCCGTGTGTCAAAAGTGAACTGAACCCTTGACTCTATTTAATTTTACTTTGCCTTTTACCTTTTTTGAACGTTTTTTCCCAAATCATTTCTTACAACATGTCTATTACCAGAGCTAGTAAGAATTTCAAATTTTAATTTGCTTAAAACATTTCCTTTAAATATACTCTGGTCAATTGTATAATAAATACGGCCTCTTGGAGGAATAGCTAAATTATCACCAGGTTTTGCCGCTAAATCATGTTTATCATCAGGATTATAATTTTTATCTGACGGCCACCACTTAGCATAAACTTCCGGGTATTCAGATACTGAATATTTATCTGTTCCGAGATATACAACACGATTTGTTTTGTTTTCTATTGTTAGACGAATTTCATTTTTAAAAAAATAAATAACTGCTTTAACTTTCTCTTTATGTTCATAAGGAAACACATTTAAGACTGTAACACCACAAGTTCCGATAGCTGTGAGTGCCGTTACTATAAATATCCCTAAATCATCTTTGTTTCCGTAACTTAATTGCAGATAAAAAGCGATTAATGCCAAAAGAATCAAAACAAAGAAAAATATACCTGTTTTTATGTTTCTCATATACATTGCCCCTTTATCTACCCTGTTAAACCTTTATAGTCAAAGTGATCAAATGGACGTTGAACTTCTATAAATCAGTTCCATTTTAACAGCATACTTGACCTACTGTATATATACTTTCGGAACTGTTTTCTGAACATTTTGTGTTGTTGTATATGTGTAAGTACCTACTAATCTTCCTTTAGTGTCTATATTTAAATCATCGTATAATAACCCTTCACCCGTTTTAATTATATATATAATGGTGGTATTAGCATCATTTTTCTGAAACAATGCCGCCTTTCCGCCAGGAACAGCCTGAATAACTTTTCCTCGAATGATGAATTCACTACCCTCTTGCTTTACATCTTCCCATAATGGCAGAACTTGATTTTGCTCCTGTAGTTGTGTACCTACATAAATACCGAACAAAAATAAACCAAACCCAAAAATACAACAAATTAAAAACTTTATTATTGGCTTCATACTACCCCCAAATATTGCTTACTACAATGTATTTTGAGTTTATAAGAGGGACGCCACTCCGAAATTTGTAAACATAAAGGGTAAGTGAGAAACAGTGCAACGACATATTAACTCAAAAGACTACCACTCACACTGCCCTCTCCCTGACTAGGGAGAGGGTAAGCGGCGAGAGTATTACTTTATTTGTTTTCATCTACAACTTCCGCGTCAACTACTTTTCCGTCTTCTTCTTTCTGCTCAACTTGCGGTTCCGGCTGGGGCTGCCCCTGCGCGCCTGCTGCCTGCTGTTGCGCCTGTGCGGCTTTATAAACTGCTTCGCCTAGTTTTTGGCTGGCTGTCATAAGTTTGTCTTTTGCGGCTTTTATTGCAGCGGTGTCCGTGCCTTTAAGAGTTTCTTTTGTCGCATTCAGTTCCTGCTCTACAGCCGCTCTTTCTTCGGCGCTTATTTTGTCGCCGTGGTCTTTCAAGCTCTTTTCTACGGAATAAACCAAATTGTCGGCTTCGTTTCTGGCTTCTATTTCTTCTTTTCTTTTTGCGTCTTCCGAAGCGTACTGTTCGGCTTCTTTTACGTATTTATCTATATCGTCTTTCGACAATTTAGTTGACGAACTTATTTTAATGGACTGCTCTTTCCCCGTGCCTTTGTCTTTCGCGCTGACGTGCAGTATGCCGTTGGCGTCTATGTCGAACGTAACTTCGATTTGGGGTACGCCTCTGGGCGCCGGCGGTATTCCGTCAAGGGTGAATCTGCCGAGCGACAAATTATCTTTCGCCATCGGCCTTTCGCCCTGCAATACGTTGATCTCAACAGCCGGCTGGCTGTCTGCCGCCGTAGAGAAAATCTGCGAACGTTTCGCGGGGACTGTCGTGTTTCTGTCTATTAAAGATGTTCTCACGCCGCCCATGGTTTCAAGGCCTAAAGTAAGAGGCGTAACGTCGAGCAGCAAAATGTCTTTTACGTCTCCCGTCAAAACAGCCGCCTGTACCGCGGCGCCGAAACTTACGCATTCCATAGGGTCTATGCCGCGCTCTACTTTTTTGCCTACGTGGTCTTCCACAAATTTCTGCACTATGGGCATTCTTGTGGGACCGCCGACAAGGATAATTCTTGTTATCGCGTCAACCGAAAGTTTCGCGTCGCTTATGGCATTGTCTACGGAAGTTTTGCATCTTTCGACTATAGGCCTTACAAGGTTTTCCAGAGTCGCTCTTGTGAATTTCATAGTCAAATGCTTGGGACCCGACGCGTCAGCAGTTATAAACGGAAGGTTTATATCGGTTTCCAAAACGTTTGAAAGTTCTATTTTTGCTTTTTCAGCCGCTTCTTTTAAACGCTGAACGGCCATTTTATCGTTGCGCAGATCTATGCCGTTGATTTTCTTGAAATCTTCGGCAATATAATTTATAAGCGCATTGTCCATATCGGTTCCGCCGAGCTGCGTGTCGCCGGAAGTGGAAAGAACTTCAAAAGTGCCTTCCGCGCCCATTTCCATTATGGTTACGTCGAGCGTTCCGCCGCCGAGGTCGAATACCAAAATTTTCTGCTCTTTGCCGACTTTGTCTATGCCGTAAGCAAGCGATGCCGCAGTAGGCTCGTTAACAAGGCGGACAACTTCAAGCCCGGCAATCGCGCCGGCGTCTTTTGTCGCCTGTCTTTGGTTATCGTTAAAATACGCGGGAACGGTTATAACGGCTTTGCTTATCGTTTCACCCAAATACGCTTCCGCGTCTTTTTTTATCTTCTGCAAAACAAAAGCGGAAAGCTGCTGCGGGGTAAAATCCTTCCCGTTGATAGTATATTTGAAATCCGTGCCCATTTTTCTTTTAAAAGCCGAAATAGTGCCTTCCGGGTTTGTAACGGCCTGCCTTCTTGCCGGCTCGCCTACCAAAAGCTGACCGTCTTTTGTAAAAGCCACATAAGAAGGAAACGCCTTGCCGCCGAGCGTTGTGCCTTCCGCGGACGGAATCAAAGTTGTTTTCCCGCCTTCCATTATTGCCGCCGCCGAATTTGACGTCCCTAAGTCTATACCGATGATTTTTGCCATATACTTCTCCTTTTGTGCGGATATTAACCGCGAATTTTAGTTTTTAGTTTTGTCG
Source organism: Candidatus Endomicrobium macrotermitis (assembly GCA_031271405.1). Taxonomy (GTDB): domain Bacteria; phylum Elusimicrobiota; class Endomicrobiia; order Endomicrobiales; family Endomicrobiaceae; genus Endomicrobium; species Endomicrobium macrotermitis. The sequence continues at coordinate 67,123 of JAISVT010000016.1, forward strand.
TCGTTGCGAAGCCCGAATGGCTGCGGCAATGACAGACAACTCTTCACTTTTCACTCTGTCTTTTCGCCACTTTAACTTTTGCCGCCCTTATCAGCTTTCCGTTCATCTTATAGCCTTTCTGATACACTTCAAGAACCGCGCCGTCTTCGGCGTCATCTGTTTCTACCGTATCAAGCGCTTCGCAGACGTTCGGGTCGAATTTTTCGCAGGTTATTTCTTCAACGCCTTCTTCTTTAAGCATTTTTGAAAACTCTTTGCTTATCATATCAAGGCCGATAATTATATCTTCGACTTTGCCGCCGGTTTTCGCGCTTTTTAAGGCCTGTTCCAAGACGTCGTCCATAGATATTTGTTTTAAAAGGATTTTCTCTTTGCCCCAATCAAGGTAATCTTTTTTTTCTTTTTCGCTGCGCCTGCGGTAATTTTCGAAATCGGCTTTTAATCTTAAAAGCTGGTCGTAATATTCGTCAGCCTGCTTTTTCTTTTCGTCAAACGACTGCTTTAAAATTTCAAGTTCCGAAAGTTTTTCTTCGCGCGCCGTATCGGCATTCTCTTCGCAATTACATTCTTGTTCTTTTTCTTCCAACTTAACCTCCCTTGCTCTGACCGCTATGATTTTTTGAAAAAACCGTTTAATATTTTTGACACCGCGTTGACTAAAGCCATCATCTTTTCGTATTCCATTCTTTTGGGGCCTATAATGCCCAAAACGCCTACCGCCCTGTCGCCGTCTTTGTAAACAGTTGTTACCATGCTCAAATCTTTAAGTTCGGCAAGGCTGTTTTCCGAGCCGATTTTTACGTTGATTCCATTGCTTGTAAAATCCTCATTGACTATCTGTATCAGCTTTTCTTTGTCTTCGTTTAGTTTTATAAGCGATTTTACCGGCTCAAAATCGTTAAAATCGGGGATCGCAATCACGTTTGAAGCGCCGTCTATGTAAATATCGTCCTGAATGTCGAAAAGTATATCGCCTATTTTTTGCGCGGCTTTATATATTTCTTCTTCGTTTGTTTTAAAGTTTTTTATTTCGCTGACGATCCTGCCGTTTGCCTCGGCAAGAGAAATGCCGCGGAGCTTATCGTTTAAGAAATTTCTCAACCTTGCCAGCTGCTGCGGCCTGAGCGAGGCCTCTATTTTTCTGTGTTTTACCATGCCCGTATGCGTTAAAAGAACCACCAAAACCTGATCCGGCGTTATTTGAAGCAGCTCTATATTGCTTATATCGTTATACTGCGTTTTAGGAGCCAAAACAAAACCCGTATATTGAGAAAGCCCGGAAAGAATACGCGAAGTTTCCGACAAAACGGACTCTATTTCCCTGTGTTTTTGTTCGTATTCGGCTTTTATCCTTTCTTCTTCCTCAACGGCAAATTTCTGGAGTTTTACCAGAGTGTCAACATAAGCCCTGTAGCCTTTATCGGTAGGTATCCTGCCCGCGGAAGTGTGCGGATGCGTTAAAAACTCTTCTTCTTCAAGCTCGGCCATCAAATTTCTGACAGTCGCGGGCGAAAGATTGATATTGTATTCGTCAATCAAAACGTTAGACCCCACGGGCTTTCCGGTCTTAATATAATGATGTATGACCGCGCTCAATATTTTGGCTTTTCTCTCTTTTAATACTTCCAACGCAACCTGACGCATTTTTAGCGCTCCTTATTTACTAGCACTTAAATCATATGAGTGCTATTTTAGTAATAATTCCGCGCTTTTGTCAAGAATAATTTTGACAGTTGTTCCCTCGCCCCTTGCGGGCGGCAGTCCGAGGAATAACGAGGACGAGCCTGCCGCGGGCGCGAGATGTGAGGCCCCGGCTCCGAAGAGAAACGAGGAGAGAGGCTTGCAAAGCAAGATGGCGAGGGAAAAGACTTTCGGCATTGCTTTCACAAATATTTCTCTTGCAAAAGCTTAACTGCTTTTATATATTGTAAGCGTATTTGGAAGGTATATTTATGCATAATACGTTAAAAGTCAAACTTATTGCCTGCGGTATTTCGTTTTGCGCTCTCTTAAACTTCTATCCCTCCCCGGTAACTTTAAACGGCAGCCTCGATTTGTCCGCAATGTTTTCCTGCATTGCAGACACGGCGGCGTATTCTCATAATCCTATCGAATTGACAAAAGGCCTGAAAGACAATGTATTGAATTTTTTACATAATGATTCCGGAAAGCAAAATAATATCGAAAACGATAAAAATACCGCAGGCGAAAGCAAAAGCGGTGAATTTATGATCGCCCCCTCTTTTTACAGCCAAACCCGGACAATCAAGCAGTTTAATAATCCCGTTTACGAAAGGCTCTGCGCGCAGGACCGGCGGCCGGAAAATAATATTCCTATTGATTTTGCAAATAATAATTCGGGCGTCCTTGCTTTTTATTTTATGCTGCTGTACCGGATCGCAATAATTTTCAGAAAAAAACGCGATTCATCAAATATAAATTTTTTCAAAAAAACCGTATAATTTACAGTTTAAAATTATGCGGTTTTTCATTTGGAGGCTTTATGAAGCACACACTATTAAAAAAACTTACGGCATTGTTTGTGACAGCCGTTTTTTCTTTTTCTTCGCTGACGGCAAATGTGAATGCCGCCGTTACAAGCAGCGCCGTTTCCGGCACGGCGTATAACAATTTCGATTTTTTATCCGTTATCCCTATGTCGCAGGGCAAAATAACTTCATTTAGCGGAAAACAAAGCGATACGGTAGTGATAAATGTTCAAGACCTTCATTCGCATGCCGATACGCAGAGAAACATTTCAAAAATCATAGATTCCATATCGTCAAAATATAACGTTTCAGGGATTTATACGGAAGGCGGCTTCGGGAAAATAAACGTAGGCTGGATAGACGCCGTAAAAGATCCTGAACTCAAAAACAAAATAATCGAACAGCTTTTAAACGACGGCGATTTGACGGCAAGCGAATATTACGCGATGACTTCCAAAAATCCCCTGACCGTAAACGGATTGGAAGACAGGCAAATACATCTGGCAAACATCAAAAGGCTTGCCGGTATTGAAAATAACAAACCTAAATATGAAGCAATCATCGGAAAAGTCAGCAAAGAAATCGAAATTTTAAATAAACTTTATACAAATGACAGAAACGTACGCTTTAACAGAATACTTGCCAAATACAATGAAGGTAAAATACCCGATTCGAAACTATACCAAATGCTTGAAAAATACGTTTCGGCGATCAACAAAAATCCGTCAAAGTATAACCATATAACCGCGATAACGCTTGACGATTACCCTAACGTAAAATTCTATTTAAGCATGGTGAAAGAGTCGCTCAAAGCCGACGGCAAAAGAGCGTCCGCAGAACTTCAGTCGCTGGTAGCGGAAATCAAAAACGCGCTATCTTACGGCGAGTACAAACAGCTGATTGAAAATACCGGTAATTTTCAGAACAATGAAAAAGTAATAGAATTCGTCTCTGGATTTTTAAAAGCAAACCCGGGAACTGCGTCAAAATACAGAAACTTAAACAAACTTACGGCAATAAACGAATTCGCAAAGCTATTAAATCCCGTAGATTTGTTAAGCGAACAGCGCATGCTTGCCGAAAAAATTAAATTCGCCCTTTCATACGACAATACCGAAACCGAAATATCTTTTATCACGGATTTTAAAAAATACTTCGCGGATTATCTTACCAATTCGCTGACGCAGGACGATTGGATACACGTAAAAGAAAACTTGCCTTTATTTTTGCAATTGTATGCGAAATACGCCGCCTACAATAATTTAAAGGAACTGGAACCGGACTTTGCGGAATTGACCGAATATTATGACGTAAACACCCGCAGGAATGAAATATTTTTATCCAATATTTTCGATAATCCTGCCGGAGAAAATTTAGGCGAAGCGGCCGGAAAAACCGAAAACTCCGCCGCAGACATTCTCAAAAACGCCAAAGACATAAAAATAGTAATTACCGGCGGCTACCACAGCCAAGGCTTAAAAGAACTCCTTTCGCAAAAAGGAATAACCTCGCTTGTAATAACCCCGAACGTAACGGCCGGCGTGTCAGCGGCGCGCGCCAAATACGAAGAAATCATAAAACAGCAGGCGAAATTTCCTTCGGAAGCGCTGGCGTACGTTTTAACGTCAAACACCGCCGGCATAAATCAGACGGCAAAAATATTTCAGGCTGCCGTGAATGCCGGGCTTACGCGGGCCGAAATAGAAAAACTTATTGAAGAAGCAAATATTTCCGATAAAGTAAAAATAACCGGCGGTGAAATTATAATCGGCGATGCAGCAGAGAGAATCAGCCTGACTCCGCAGGAAAATGCCGTCCCTGTCGAAAATATAAACGATGTTGTAAGAGTCCTTAAAAGTTTATCGGACATTTTCGACGGTTTGGACATAAAAGTTTTAAGGCAAATCGGAAAGCTTTTCTTCAATATCGGATTAGGACAAGACGGAGTAATAGATAAAGCTGAAAACGCGGAACTTCAAAATGAAGAATATATTTTCGGTATCCCCAGATATGAATTTGACCGTTATCCCGTGTTTCTTCAGGAGATTGTATTCGGCCGCAGGGTTATTTCATATGACGAAATGCTTGATATTGTAAATTCCTCGGCAGAAAAAGCTGAAGATTGGGAAAAAAATCCTATTTTCGGCTATAAAATCCCGGAATTTAAAAACAGGGAAGAAGCCGCCGCTTTCGTAAAGCAGCTTCCCGAAGGGCTTGCTCCGATGATCGGGGCAATGGACCGGCAGTGGTTCGGGAGCGCTGAAAGCGCAGAATCGGCGGCCGCAAAGCGTAACTCCGGAACCGAGTCCGAAGAATATAGAAATGAAAGGCTTATAGACGAATTTTTATCGCAGCAAGGCAGCGCTATTGCTTTGCAGACGATGGAAGACGGAACATTGGACGTTTATATCATCGGGAAAAAGGATTTTCTTGTTGAAGACGGCGGACCTTACGAAATAGCGGAAAAAAGCTATGTTGACGAATACAATCCGAAATTATCCGGCGCATTGCGGGAATTGCTCGGAGAAAATACGCTTAACGGCAATAATATTGTTGCATTGAGAAAAACGGCTTATGAAAAACTTATCCCCGTATCCGAGCTTTTCGGTTTTACCATCACGTTAATAAATTCGAACGGTCTGGCTCAAGAAATCAGAAGCGGTTCTTTTATACTTATAAAAAAGACTGACGCCGCAACAGGCAAGGTTACGAAGTTCCATATCGTAAACGCCGACCCTTCAAGTTTAAGGCCTATAAATTATGGCATAACTACGGCAGCGCCCGTGAATGTTGTTGCCGCCGCTTCAAGGCAAAAAGACATAGCCGGCGAAGACGAACTTCTCGACAGCTATCCCCCGCATGCGTCCATATCGTCAAGAATACTTGCGGGCCTGATATTAAGAGCGTCGAAAAGATTCGAAAGCATCGGTCAAAAACTTCCGGTATTTACTTTTCAAAAACAGTCCCCTGTTTTCGGTTATAAGATACCGCAAATAAAAACCATAGCCGAAGCGAGAAACTTTTTTAACGGCATTCCGAAAGGAATAAGCTCGAGAGTAGGTTCAGTTGACAATGCTTTGTATATGTCGTTTTTAAGCGATGATTTCAGCGATTACCGGACTTTGGCGGAATTTTCCGCAAAAGACGAACAATGGCTGCGCGACTCCGTAGCCGGCGCTAAAGCATTTATAAAAAATAACGATAATATGTATGACGCGGATACGCAGTCAGCCTTTAAAGAACAATTCGGCGAGCTTACGGATATAGGAATCTTGTTCCAATTCTTTATAGACTCCGGAAGCGTCATAATTCTGCAGACAAACGCAAAAGACCGGCCCGACTTTTATATACTCGGCAGGCAAACGTATCTCGACAGCTACGGCGGAGACGCGGCAAACATCGATATTGGCGAAGTTAATGCCGGCAATATAAATACTGACGGCGTTTCTTTACAAGGCAGATTACAGAACGCTTTCAATATCAAAAGAGTAATTGACGGACAGGATAAAACAAACCCCGCAATTGTCGGTTTAAAGAAATCGGAAACGGTTACGGCAGTCAGGGCGCAGGACTTACGGCTTAACATTCAAAGCGAAACGTCAGCAGGCACACAAACCAATTTGAACGGAGCTTTTATAGTTATAGATAAAAACTTCAACTGGTATGCGGTCAATGCCGAAGACAGCGAACTCGTGCCGGTACAATATAAACGCCCGGCATCTCCGGCGGCGTTTACTTCGGACGACGCAAACCTGACATTGCCGTGGTGGTTTTTTCCCGTAAGCATTCCCCGCGCCGTTATTTTTTGGACTGTTTCATTGTTGTTTGCGCCGGTGCATTTAATTACCGGAAAAACGCTTGACCTGAGAAAATTGAAAGCTGCCATAACTTCAATTGTCGAAATTCCGTTTACGGTATTGCTGCCCGTAAAAACTTTCGTTTTGCTGCATTACGGCAAAGACAGCAGGGAAACGGTAAAAAGATATTTATACGGGCATGACGCGGCGGAAAAGTCCGAAATTTTACTCGATAACGAACGCCTGATAAACAGCGTTGAAAAAAGATTGGCGGGCGCGGAAAAAATCAAAAGAGAAACGCTGAAATGGCTTATGCTCGGAATACCGATAGTATTTACAATGTTTTTCCTTGCAGACTACACCGACAGACACATAATTACTACGCGCCCTTTCGGCGATTTGCTCCGGGTGCCGGGCGGAGAAGCCGCAAAAATCGTATTTAACGATATGCTCGGCAGCCTCCTTAATAACGCGGCTGTAAGGAATCTGTTCATCTTTTTAACGTCGGCAATTGCCGCCGCCGCCAATGCAGTGACCCATTGGAAGCACAATCTTAATCCGCAAAATATAAAAGCAAAAGCAACGCTTGACATCAGCACGCCGGCGGAAACCGCCGAAGAGCAGACAATAGAAGGCAAAACAGCGGAGCATGTTGAAAAAATCAACGGTATGGTTGCCGATTGGCTTGCGATGAATGATGAAGATATGGACAAAAAAATAAAAGATTTGGAAATATCCCCCGACAGGGATATTTTAAATATAAGCAAAGACAAAATAAGATTCAATATATCAAGATTTACCATGTATGAAAGAATGCTTATTGTTGCCGCGCTTAACCGTAAATATGAGGATATGCATTTCTCGTACAGCGAAGGCAGCGAAAATTTCGCTTATTATGTAGAATTCGGCAAACCCTCGGCAGCCGTAAAGCTGATACGCGCCGAACTGAAAAAACTTGCCGACGGCAAAAACACTCTCGTAGTTACCGCCGAAGATTTGGATAATGCCTACAATATAAACATCGGATTGTCTGAAAGGCAAATAAAAGCGCTTTACGATATAGCTTCCGAGCACCATCAGGGAGAGATAAGAAAAGACGGACGGACGCCTTATATGGCGCATATTTTAGGCGTTGCCGCGATACTTATAAAAATGGGAATCTCCGAACCTGAACTTATCGCCGCCGCATTTTTGCACGACGCGGTTGAAGATTCATATAAATACTATGAAGATTTGCCGGGTAAAACGCCGTATGAAAAAAGAGCAAAAGCCGACAAAAATTTCGTAAAGAAAAATATCATACCGCAAAGAAAAGAGCAGGTAAAAGCCGATATTGCGCAGTTACTTAAAGCGGCAGGGTTTGATCAGGTTCAGACGGATAAAATAATGGAATACGTGGAAGCCATGACAAAAGGAGAAGGCAAATCTTCTTATGATTATTTTACGGCTCTTATAGCCGAGGGAGATTCCGGAATCGTTTTAAAACTTGCCGACAGAATTTACAATATGGGCGATTTAAGGAATAACCCGGAAATGGCGGTAAGATACCTGTTCGGCAAAAACGAAAAAGCCG
>JAISVT010000006.1 GCA_031271405.1 Candidatus Endomicrobium macrotermitis
CAATTACATTTATGATATTTATAATAATGTTTTCATTTGCCTCAAGCATACAAGTTGAAAAATTTGAAAACCGCGGAACTTTCTACCTTAATGCGGTTGAAGAGCAGCCGGAAATAGCATTTACAAGAGGCAAACTGGCTCTTTATTACGCTTATATCGATATGTATGATAAAGCCGAAGAACAGCTTTTATATGCCATACGGATTGCCCCCAGGGATGAATATTTTGAAAATCTCGGATATATCTATATGATAAAAAATAAATACGCCGCCGCTTATGAAGTTTTTGAAAAAGTTTTACGAAAAAAAGCGGAGAGCAGCCGTTTTTTACAAAATTTGTACGCAATATCTTCTATGTCCGGGAATAAAAAAGAGGCTTTGGATCTTATCGGATATTTTAAGGAAACATATCCTTTTATTTTGAATGATACCCGCGCAGAGGAAAACATAGAATGAAAATTTTAAATTTTCTAAAAGAACATAAAACAATTATTTTTATTTCAGTATTGGTATTTGTTATTGCAGCCGTGTACGGGAGGAGTATAACATTTGATTATGTTTATTTTGACGATAATATTCTTATTTTGGAAAAAAACGATATTTTAAGGAATTATAAAAGTATCCCTAAATATTTTTCCGAATCAATGGGCAGCTTTTATAGGCCTTTGCTTAATATTTCTTTTGCCATTGACTCTTTTGTTTCCGGAAAGAATCCGTTTTTTTATCATCTGACAAACATAGTTTTGCATGTTATTGCCGTTATTTTGATGTTTATTTTGCTCAACAGGCAAAAATTCAATAAAACCGCAATTTATTTTTTTACGCTTTTGTTTGCCGTTCACCCTGCGTTTGTTCAGGCCGTGGCGTGGATCCCCGGCAGGAACGATACTCTTATAGCCATATTTGCTTTTGCCGCTTTGATTTTTTTAAGCGATTATTTCGATTACGGCAGAAAAAACGTAAAGATTGCCTTGTTTTTTTTAATGTGCCTGTTCGGATTGTTTACCAAGGAAACAATGATTGTTATGGCCGTCATAGCGCCGGCATTTGTGTTTTTGTTTTGTCGTAATGTTTCAAAACGGGATTATTATGCCGTTACCGCGGGTTTGCTTGTGCTGTCATGCGTTTATTTTACCGCAAGATATTATGTTATTTCCGGTTTAGGCATTCCGTTTGACAAAATTGCGGATAATATTTTTGACTCTTTGCCTATTTTTTTAAATTATATCGAGTTTGCGGTTATTCCGGCAAGGATATATCTTTTTAACACCGTTATACCCGCGGATATTTTTATGATGCTTTCGCTTATTGCAGTTATGATACCTTTGACGGCGGCATTGTTTTTGAAAAACGAAAGAAAAACCGTAGTTGTTTTCGGGGCGCTTTGGTTTGTTGTGTTTCTGCTTCCGACATTTATTTCTCCCGAGGCCAATTATTATTACTCGCACAGATTTTACCTTGCGGCATTCGGGATAGTGATAATGTTTCTGGAATTTTTTACCGCTTTGTTCGAAAATAACAAATTTTTAAAAAAATATTTTATCATATTGTTTTCCGCGCTGCTTTGCATATTTTCGGTGTCTTCTTACCTGCAGAGCAAAAAATTTACGGACAGGATCTCATTTCTTCAAAATTCGCTTATCGAATCGCCGAATTTAGCGGTCGTTCATTCCGAAGCGGGTTTGCATCTTGCGGTTAACGGAGAGTTTGAAGCGGCTGAAAAAGAAATGCTGCGGGCGCTGGAGATTGAGCCCGGAAACCCGGAATATTATGAAAACACGGGTTATATTTATATGCTTGAAAAAGATTATGCGCGCGCCGAAGAAGTTTTTGAAAACGTTTTGAAGAAAGATTTCGGAAGAGAAAAATCTCTGTATAATTTAAGCCAGATATACTATATTTCGGGAGAAATTGAAAACGCATACAAGCTTGCCGAACGTTTGATTTCCTTATTTCCGAACAAAGGCTATAACGAGTATTATCTGAAAGTAAAAAATCTTTATGACAAAAAATAATGCCCGTTTAAAATTAATAACCGGTAATTCGTAATTTATAATTTCCTTTCCTTGACATTTCGTCGAAAAAACTGTAGAATCAACCCGTTATTTTATTGAAAAATAAATCTGTTTTAGGAGTTTTGTATGGCTCATAAAGTCACTCTTATTCCGGGGGACGGCACAGGCCCCGAAATTACCGAAACGACCGTAAAAGTAGTTGAAGCTACAGGCGTTAAAATCGATTGGGAAATCGCCCACGCCGGCATTGACATAATGGAAAAAGAGGGGACGCCTCTTCCCCAGAGCACTTTGGATTCGATAGCAAAAAACAAAGTCGCTTTGAAAGGCCCTATAACCACTCCTATAGGCACGGGTTTCCGTTCGGTCAACGTTGCCATAAGGAAAGAACTCGATTTGTTTTCCTGCCTCAGGCCCTGCAAAACCTACAGCGGAGTGAAATCAAAATATGAAAATATAGATTTGACGGTGGTCAGGGAAAACACCGAAGATTTATACGCAGGGGTAGAATACCCCGAAGATTCCGAAGAATCGAAGAAAATAATCGAATTGTCAAAAAATAAAATAAGAGAACATTCCGCAATATCGATAAAGCCGATTTCGGCTTTCGGAACCGAAAGGATAGTCCGTTTCGCTTTCGATTATGCGGTAAAACACAACAGAAAAAAAGTCACGGCCGTTACAAAAGCCAACATAATGAAATGCACTGACGGGCTGTTTTATAAGGTGGCAAGAGAAGTTGCAAAAGAATTCGAAGGGAAAATAGAATATGAAGAAAGGCTTATAGACAATATGTGCATGCAGCTTGTGCAAAAGCCGGAACTTTACGACGTTATAGCGCTGCCGAATCTTTACGGCGACATCCTTTCGGATTTGTGCGCCGGTTTGGTCGGCGGGCTCGGGGTCGCTCCGGGCGCAAATTTCGGAAAAGACATTGCGGTTTTTGAAGCCGTTCACGGTTCGGCTCCCAAATATAAAGGATTGAATAAGGTCAATCCTACTGCTTTGATATTGTCTGCAAAACTCATGCTTGACCATTTGGGCGAATATGACGCGGCTTCAAGGCTTGAAAAAGCTGTTTCGGATGTTATTTTCGAGAAAAAACAGGTAACTTACGATTTAGGCGGAACTGCAGGCACAAAGGAAATGGGCGAAGCCGTCATAAATAAGTTAAAAGGGTAATCATATGAAAGTTTTAGTCGTCAATTGCGGGTCGTCTTCGGTAAAATATACGCTTTTTGAAACGGATAACGAAAAAAAGACGGCATGGGGAATAGTCGAGTGCATAGGGCTTCCGGAAGCGTATTATAAAAGGCAGTCTGTCGGACGCGACGAGAGAAAAGATTCGGTAAAAGTAAGCGATCATACCCAGGCGGTTGAACTTGTCATAAAAGAACTGCTCGATAAAGAAAACGGAAGCATTCAAAGCATAGACGAAATTTCCGTTGTTGGACACAGAATAGTGCACGGAGGGGAAAAATTTTCAAAACCCGTTATGGTCAACGAAGATGTAAAAGCGGGGTTGAGAGAATGTTTTTCCATAGCGCCTTTGCATACTCCGGCGCATTACGCGGGTATTGTAGCGGTAGAAAAAATGCTTCCCGGAATACCGTCCGTTTTGGTTTTTGACACGGCTTTCCACCAGACCATGCCCGATTACGCGTATATGTACGCGCTTCCTTACGAGTATTACGAAAAAGATCATATAAGAAGATACGGATTTCACGGGACTTCTCATAATTACGTTTCGCAAAGAGCCGCCCTTATGCTCGGCAAACCTTTGAGCGAACTTAAACTTATTACGGCGCATTTGGGAAACGGTTCCAGCATTACGGCAATAGAACATGGGAAAGTCATTGATACTTCAATGGGTTTTACTCCTTTGCAGGGAGTCGTAATGGGAACAAGATGCGGAGACATAGACCCCGCGATAATAGTTTATCTGCTTGAAAATTATCCGGAATACAAAGACCCCTCGGCTTTAAATATTTTGATGAACAGAAAAAGCGGGCTTATGGGCATATCCGGCCTTTCGGGAGACATGAGAACGATAGTCAAAGCCGTTGCCGCGGGCAATAAGAAAGCCAAACTTGCTTTCGATATGCTCTGTTACAGCATAAAAAAATACATATCTTCATATATAGGGGCTTTAAACGGAGCCGACGCTGTCGTTTTTACCGCCGGCATAGGCGAAAATTCTCCGACTGTAAGAGAACAAATCTGCGCTGATTTGCAGGCTTTGGGCATAGAAATAGACGTTGAAGAAAACTCCAGGCCTTTAAACAGCGAAAGATATATATCGACTCCGGGTTCTAAAGTTAAGGTCATGATAATACCAACGAATGAAGAATTGATGATAGCAAGGGAAGCCAAAAAAGTCTTGACAAACGAATAGACAATTTTTATAATCAAATAGTTTATATTTTTAGTATGAAACAGCTTACGATAAGCGCATCGGATTTTTTAAATTCCGACACGATTGAAAGAAGGATTGAAAGGTTTGAAGGCGATATAGGTTATCCGTCAAATATCGCCGTGTGGCTTAACGTATCCAAAGTATCCGATGACAAGATATACGTCAGCGGAGCTGTCGAAGGATATATAGAAATAGAATGCTCGCGCTGCCTTTCGGTTTACCGCCATCCGGTTGAAATCGACATAGAGTCCGATATGGATCTTTCAAGCGGCGAAACCGACATGGGCGAAGAAATCCGCCAATTGATAGTTCTTGAAATACCTTCAAAACCTTTGTGCAGTCCGGATTGTCCGGGGATATGCCCCGTATGCGGAAAGCACAATAAAGAAAACGATAAATGCGGCTGTTCGCAAAAACAAGACGAAGATTTCGCAAAACAAAGATGGAAAAATTTATTTAAAAAATAACCGGAGGAAGTAAAAATGCCAAACCCAAAAAGAAAACATACCCCTCACCGCAGGGATTCAAGAAGATCCGCAAACTCAAAACTTGCGGCGCCGAGTTCAAGCAAGTGCCCGAACTGCGGAGCGGTAAAACAGCCTCATAAAGTATGCCCGGAATGCGGGTTTTACAAAGGTAAACTCATAATCCCCAGAAAAGTCAAAAAAACGGCTCAGGAAAGCCGCCAAGAGGCTGCTAAACAATGATAATCGCCCTCGACGCTATGGGCGGGGACAATGCTCCTCAGTCTACGGTTGAAGGAGCGGTTCTTGCCGCTGTAAATTCAAAGCATAAGGTAATTCTCGTAGGCCCCGAGAAACTGATTTCCGGGGAACTCTTGAAATATCATAAAAAATACGACGTAACTTCGCTCGACATAGAAATAGTCAACGCTACCGAAGTTATCGGTATGGACGAACATCCGGCAAAAGCAGTAAGGCAGAAAAAGGATTCGTCTCTTTCGGTAGCGGCAAAATTGGTCGCAGAAGGCAAAGCCGACGCTTGCGTTACCATGGGAAATTCGGGAGCGGCGATGGCTGCGGCGCTGTTTTATTTGAAAAGAATAGACGGCGTTTTAAGACCTGCTATCTCGACTTCGTTTCCGACAATTAACGGCAGCTGTATAATTTCGGATATGGGCGCAAATGTCGACTGCCGGCCGGAACACCTTTTGCAGTTCGCCGTCATGGCGGACGTTTTTTGTAAAAAAGTGCTGGAAAAAGAAAACCCGAAAATAGGTTTGGTTTCCATAGGCGAAGAGCCGACAAAAGGCAATGAACTTACGCTTGCGGCTTTCAAGCTGCTCAATAACGGTAAACTTAATTTTATAGGAAACGTTGAAGGCAGAGATATCCCCAGAGGAAAAGCCGACATAGTAATATGCGACGGTTTTGTCGGAAACGTTATTTTAAAGTTCGGCGAAGGAATTGCCGAAATGATGCTGAAACTCGTTAAAAAAGGTTTTAAAGACCATCCGGTATCGTGGGCTTCTCTTCCTTTTTTATGGTTTGCCTTGAGCGACTTGAAGAAGAAAGTCGATTACAGCGAATCGGGGGGGGCTCCTTTGCTTGGTATTAACGGCGTATGCATAATAGGGCACGGCCGTTCGCATGCCAAGGCCGTTAAAAATGCAATTCTTGCCGGCGCATGCGCTGCGGAGCACGATATTACTCACGAAATAAGAGACGCCATAGCCAAATACGGCACTATAAACGCACAAACGGAAACGGTTAATTAAATGAATAAAAAAACAGGCGTAAAAATTTTAGGAACAGGTTCGTATTTCCCGAAAAAAGTCCTTACGAACGCGGATTTGGAAAAAATCGTCGAAACTTCCGACGAATGGATAACTACGAGAACCGGGATGAAAGAAAGGCATGTTGCGGAAAAAGGCGAACTTACTTCCGATTTGGCCTGCGAAGCTTCCAAAGAAGCTTTAAAAACTTCAGGGATTTCTGCGGAGCAAATAGACTTGATTTTAGTGGCTACCGCAAGCCCGGATATGCCTTTTCCTTCAACGGCTTGTTTTTTGCAAAATAAGCTGGGCGCAAACAATGCAGCGGCTTTCGATTTGTCCGCCGCATGCAGCGGTTTTATATACGCTATGGCGGCAGCCAAAGCTTTTATAGAATCCGGAATACATAAAACGGTTTTGATTGTCGGCGCGGAAGAACTGACAAAATTTACCGACTGGTCGGACAGAAACACATGCGTTTTGTTCGGAGACGGAGCCGGCGCGATGATTTTAACGGCTTCGGAGGAAAGTGACGACGTTTTATCGGTTTTTATGGGTTCGGACGGTTCTAATTCCGACCTTTTGTATCTTCCGGGCGGCGGGTCGGCAAATCCGGCGAGCGCGGAAACGGTTGCGAATAAAATGCACTATATAAAGATGGCGGGAAAAGAAGTTTTTAAAGTCGCGGTTCCGAAAATGGTTTTAGCCGCGGAAAAAGCTCTTGAAAAAGCGGGTAAGAAACCCGAAGACATAAAATTGTTTATTCCGCATCAGGCAAATATGAGAATAATCGAAGCCGTGGCAAAAAGGCTTGATCTTTCTATGGACAGAGTTTTTGTAAACATACATAAGACAGGGAATATTTCGGCCGCCACTACGATAACGGCTTTGGACGAGGCCTTAAAAACCGGCAAACTCCAAAAAGGCGATTTGGCCGAACTTGTGGCTTTCGGAGCGGGTTTTACCTGGGCAGCGGCGGTAATAAGAGTTTAAGAAATAAGAAAACGGATAACGGTTAAAGACTGTTATCTGTTTTTTATTATAACAGGAGTTTCAGGAATGAAAATTGCTTTACTATTTCCCGGACAGGGGAGCCAATATGTCGGTATGGGTAAAGAGTTTTATGACAAATACCCGAAAGCCAAAGAAATAATAGACTCGGCCGGAGACGAACTTAAAAAAATCATATTTGAAGGCCCTGAAGAAACTTTAAAAATAACAAAATACACGCAGCCTGCGATTTTTACCGTAAGTATGGCGGTTTTTGAAGTTTTAAAAGAAAATATGGACTTTTCAAAACATGAATTTGTTTCTGCCGGGCATTCTTTGGGCGAGTATTCCGCTTTATGCGCCGCGGGGTTTTTCAGTTTTCAGGACGGCTTGTCTGCGGTAAAAGCCAGGGGGGAGTTCATACAAAAAGCTTCCGAAGCAAATCCCGGCACAATGGCTGCGATAATGGGCATGGAAAAACAGGCGGTTGAAGACATATGCAAACAGGCTTCGGCTTTAGGCGTATGCGAAGCCGTAAATTTCAATTCTCCGGGACAGATTGTTATAGCGGGAACCGTTGCCGCAATTCAAAAAGCGGTCGAGCTTGCAGCGGCCGCAGGCGCGGTGAAATGCGTAATTTTGAACGTTTCGGGCCCGTTCCATTCATCTCTTATGTCGCCGGCCGCGGATATGATGGCCGAAGAACTTAAAAAATATGATTTTACCGAACCGTCATTTTTTACATACACAAACTGTGATGCGGCATTGACAAAAGACTCTGCAATTGTTAAAGATAAATTGGTAAAACAGATTAAAAGCGCGGTTAAATGGGATGAAAGCGTACACAATATAATAAGTTCCGGTTTTGAAAGTTTTGTTGAAGTCGGCCCCGGGAAAGTTTTATCGGGACTTTTGAGAAGAATAGACAGATCGAAGAAAGCTTTAAATGCGGAAGATTGCGTTTCTTTGGAAAAAACGATAGAAATGTTAAAAGCGGGCGCATAGATGCTGTGACGCAGTGAGGCGGAGTACCGGCTAAAGGCAGTCAGCCTTTGCTTCGCATCATTGCATTTTTGCATCTCTGCTTCTAAATAAAGGGAGTTAAGTAAATGAGACTTAAAGGCAAAACGGCAGTCGTTACCGGTTCGGCGCAGGGAATAGGCAAATCCATTGCCGAAACTTTTGCGCAGGAAGGCGCAAATCTGGTTATTTCCGATATCAATGCGGAACTTTCGCAGCAAACGGCCGACGAAATAAAATTGAAATACGGCATTGAAGCGATAGCCGCGGCATGCAATGTTGCGAAACTTGAAGACTGTGAAAACCTCGTCAAGGCCTCGCTTGACAAATTTTCCAAAATAGATATACTTATAAACAATGCCGGAATAACAAAGGACAATCTTGTTTTGAGAATGTCCGAAGCCGAGTGGGACGCGGTAATTGCGGTCAATTTGAAAGGCGTGTTCAACTGCATAAAAGCGGCTTCAAAGCCGATGCTTAAGCAGAGAGAAGGCAGAATAATAAATATAGCTTCCGTAGTAGGCCAGATGGGAAATGCCGGACAAATCAATTATTCCGCTTCAAAGGGCGGGGTAATCGCGATAACAAAAACCTGCGCAAAAGAGTTTGCTTCAAGAAATATTCTTGTCAACGCAATAGCTCCCGGGTTTATCCGCACGGCAATGACAGACAAATTAACGGAAGACCAGAAAAAAGCGATGGCGGACACGATTCCGCTTTCAAGGCTCGGAGAAGCGTCCGATATTGCCAAAGCCGCTTTGTTTTTCGCAAGCGACGATTCGTCGTACATAACGGGGCATGTTTTGGCGGTAAACGGCGGAATGTATATGTAAAGCAGGATAAAATATAAAGCATAAAAAATTAAGGCAAAAATGCTTTTAATTAAAAAAAGGGAGGAAGTAAAAATGGCAGATTTTGAAGCTAGAGTAAAGGAAATTATTGTTGAGCAGTTAGGCGTTGATCCGGCTGAAGTAGTAACCGGCGCGTCTTTTGTTAACGATTTAGGCGCGGATTCATTGGACACCGTCGAGCTCGTAATGGCTTTTGAAGAAGAATTCGGCATTGAAATTCCCGATGAAGAAGCGGAAAAGATTCAAACCGTAGGAAACGCCGTTGAATATATCAAGGCGCATGCCGGAAAGTAAACGGGCTAAAATGAAAAAGAGAATAGTTATAACAGGCATAGGCGTTGTTACTCCTATAGGTATAGGGAATGCCGAGTTTGCAAAGGCGTTAAAAGAAGGAAAATCCGGCGTTTCTGCGATTGAGCATTTTGACATAAGCGCTTTTTCGACAAAAATCGGCGGTTATATAAAAGATTTTAACCCCGAACAGTTTGTCGATAAGAAAAAAGCCAAAAGAATGGCAAGGTTTACGCAGGTCGGCATG
This sequence comes from Candidatus Endomicrobium macrotermitis, assembly GCA_031271405.1. Classification (GTDB taxonomy): domain Bacteria; phylum Elusimicrobiota; class Endomicrobiia; order Endomicrobiales; family Endomicrobiaceae; genus Endomicrobium; species Endomicrobium macrotermitis. The sequence continues at coordinate 9,565 of JAISVT010000006.1, forward strand.
GCTGCGGCCAAGCTTGCCGTTGAAGATTCCGGACTTGACCTTTCCAAAGAGGATATGTCGAGAATCGGCGTTGTGACCGGTACCGGAATGGGCGGACTTGACGTTATCGAAGAAGAAGAAAAGGCTTTGCTTGAAAAAGGCCCCAGGAGGGTAAGCCCTTTCCTTATTCCTATGATAATAACCAATATGCTTCCCGGCGAAATTGCCATACAGTACGGTTTTACGGGACCGAATTACGCTGTCAGCAGCGCTTGCGCTTCCGCAAACCACGCTATGGGCGACGCTTTGAATATGCTTCGCAGCGGAGCGGCGGACGTGATGATTTCCGGAGGAGCCGAAGCAGTTATCACTCCTTTGGGGCTTTCGGGTTTCTGCAATATGAAAGCGGTTTCTACAAGAAACGACGAACCGCAAAAAGCTTCCAGACCTTTTGACAAAAACCGCGACGGTTTTGTCATGGGAGAAGGGGCCGGCATTATAGTTCTTGAGACTCTTGAGCACGCTTTGGCAAGGGGAGCAAAAATTTACGCCGAACTTGCGGGATACGGAGCTTCCGACGACGCTTATCATATGACGGCGCCGGAGCCGGAAGGCAAAGCCGCTATATTGGCTATGGAAAAAGCCATAGCCGACGCGGAAATTTCAAAAGACTCTGTCGACTATATAAACGCTCACGGAACTTCCACGTATTTTAACGATAAAACCGAAACTTTCGCGATAAAAAAAGTTTTCGGCGAAAGAGCATATAAGATACCCGTGTCATCGACAAAATCGATGACCGGACATCTTTTGGGAGCGGCTGCGGGCGTTGAGCTTGCCGCTACCGTGCTTTCTATGCAGGGCGGTTTTATCCATCCGACCATAAATTATGAAACCCCGGACCCGGAATGCGATTTGGACTATGTTCCCAACAAGGCCCAATACGGCGAGGTTAACGCCGCCGCGTCAGGTTCCCTGGGTTTCGGCGGCCACAACGGCGTGGTTGTTTTCAAAAAGTACAACGGTTAAGCGGAGGAACGCCATGAACGAAATAGAACAATTATTGCCCCACCGCGCACCCTTTCTCTTTGTCGATGAAATTGTCGAAGCCGATGAAAAAAAGATCGTCGCAAAGCACGTATTCACCGAAAAAGAATTTTTCTTTGCCGGGCATTTTCCCGAATATCCTGTCGTGCCGGGGGTGATCCTCGTCGAGACTATGGCCCAGTCGGGCGGGGCCGGTTTGCGCAAATTGGGCATACTCGGCGACGACGGCCTGTTTTTTCTGGCCAGCGTTGACAAGGTTAAATTCCGCCGCCAGGTACGGCCCGGCGATGAAGTCCGTTCGGAAGTTGAAAACATGCGGATTTCCCCGCGTATGATTAAGCAGTGCGGCAAAGCCTATGTCGGCGATGAAGTCGCCGCCGAAGCCGAATGGATGTG
>JAISVT010000056.1 GCA_031271405.1 Candidatus Endomicrobium macrotermitis
AATCTCTTTTATTAAAGGACGAAGCCCCGCTCCTTTTATTCCGTCGTCGTTTGAAATTAAGACTTTATACATTTCGTTATCTCTCCGTAAATTATTTCCCTGGAAAATTCTCCCCGCAAAACCGTTTGCCCGTTTTTTAAATCCGTTTTAATTTTTTTTACCGCGCTTAAAAGGCTTTCCGGCGTAAGATTTTTTTCTTCTATGACCTCGACAAAACCGTCTTTTTTTATTTCTTCGGCATTGTAAAACTGATGATTGTCCGCCGCATGCGGATAAGGTATCAAAACGGCGGGCTTATTAAGCGTTTTTAATTCAAAAACGGTTCCCGCGCCCGCGCGGCATACCGCAATATCGCTTGCGGCATAAGCGTACTGTATATCATGCATATAGCAGAACGCCTTATACCATGGTAAATTTCGAACTTTGCCGTTTATCTCCTCATACCCTTTGCTTCCCGTAATATGCAAAACCTGAATTTTTTCTTTTGACGCCAATTCTTTTGACGCCTCAAAAGCGGTTTCGTTGATTTTTAACGCCCCGAGGCTTCCTCCGAAAACAAGCAAAGTCAAAACTCCGCTTTCAAAACCGAATTTGCGCAAAGCTTCTTCTTTTGAAACCGAAAAAATGTCTTTGCGCACGGGGTATCCCGAAAAAAACGTTTTTCTTGCGAAATATTTTTCCGATCCCTTAAAGCTTATAAAAGTCATATCGGCAATGCGGTTTAACAGTTTGTTCGCGGCGCCCGGCAGAGAGTTTTGCTCATGCAAAAACGTTTTTGCGCCCAGCATTTTTGCCGCAGCAACGGACGGAACCGAAATATAGCCGCCCGTTCCTATAACTGCCGAAGGCTTAATTTTATAAATCATTTTTAAAGATTTGATAAACGAGCAAAACAACTTAAACGCGAAACTGAAAAACCGTATTGAAAATCCGCGGGGCATGCCGGAAAGATTAAAAGTTATAAACTCAAAACCGCTGTTTTTCATTATATTTGCGGACGCCTCGTTATTGCTTATAAAAAAAGTTACGTTATAACCGTTATCTTTAAATTCTTTGGCCAAAGATATACCGGGATATATGTGCCCGCCCGTGCCGCTTGCCGCGATTATAATGTTTTTATTTTCCATTTCTTGCCTTTTTGCCGCCGTACTGCGACAGATTTATCAATATTCCCGCAACGGCCATATTTACTATAAGAGACGTTCCGCCCGACGATATAAACGGAAGAGTCATTCCTTTTGCCGGCAGATTTCCTACGGCGACAGACAAATTTATAAACGCCTGATAAACTATCAGCAAAGTTATCCCGAGCGCAAGATAACGCGCAAATTCGTCCGGAGCGTTTTTGCTTATTTGTATCCCTTTATACAAAATGTATATAAAGAATGCCAAAACGAGAGACGACATTACAAAACCGAGTTCCTCGCCTATTATCGCGAATATAAAGTCCGTATGAGGCTCGGAAAGATAAGCTATTTTTATTTCGCCTTTCCCGAATCCCCTGCCGAACAAACCTCCCGAACCCAGAGCCTGCAAAGACTGTTTTACCTGTTCGGTTTCCGCATTTGAACTTGCCAAAACGTTATCTATATTGAAAACCGAATCGAGATATACTTTAAACCGCGTAAGTCTGTAAGGTTTCCTTATTATCTCCAAAGCGACAAAAGTGATTCCGGCGCCGAACATCCCCAAAATCCATCTCATTTTTATTCCGGCGCAAAATAAAAGAGAAAAAAATACGGCTGCAATCAAAACCGGCGTACCCAGATCCGGTTCTTTGGCTATCGGTATTACGGCCGCGGCAAACATTACAATCGGCGCAAGAAAACCTTTCCACGTATTGAAAGCGTCTTTTTTTCTGGCTATATAATCGGCAATAAAAATAACAACGGCAATTTTGGCGATTTCCGAAGGCTGAACGGTAAAATAACCGAGGTCAAACCACCTTTTTGCCCCGCCTTTCGTGACTCCGAAAATCAAAACCGCTACAACCGCTATAAAAGCCGCGGCGTAAATCAATCTGGCGTATTTTTGATAAAACTTATAATCGATCAAAAATGCCGTAACGCACATTGCCGCAAGCCCCATAAAAGACAAAATCAGGTGTTTTATAAAAAATCTGTACGGGGAAGCCCATCTTAAATCCGCCATTATGGTGCTTGAAGAAAACACCATATAAGCGCCGAAAAGAACGGCCGACAACATAAAAAGCATCAGCAGATAATCGTATTTTTTAGAATTGAAGTTTAACATTTAAGCCCTTGGAAGATAAGAAGGTAAGATGTCAGGGAGATAAGCAGTTGCCTTGTCTTTGCTTATCGTCTTATCTTCCTGTACTCATACCTTCCGCCTTACTAACTCTTTAAAAACCCTGCCTCTTTCTTCAAAATTGCCGAACTGGTCGAAAGAAGCGCATGCGGGAGAAAGCAAAACCGTATCGCCGCTTCCGGCAAGCGCATAAATTTTATCCAGCGCGCTGCCTATGTTGCCGCAATCATAAAATGCGGCAAACCCGCCGAGCTCTTTTTTAATTTTTTTTGCGGCGGAGCCGATTAAAAAGACCCCTTTTGCCTTTTCTTTTAAAAGTTTTTTAAGAGGCAGATAAGGCGCGCCTTTGTCAAGTCCGCCCATTATAAGCAAAACGTTCCCTCCGAAAGATTCCAAAGCTACCCGTGTCGAATCGACGTTCGTGGACTTCGAATCGTTATAATAGTCCGCGCCGTTAATTTTTTTTACGAATTCTATGCGGTGCTCCACGCCTTTGTAGTTTGATATTGTTTTTTCGATTACGGAGGGTTTTACTCCCGCGCAATAAGACGCGGCAACTGCCGCCAAAATATTTTCTATATTGTGCATTCCGGCGATATTTACTTTCGGGTTTATAACTGTTTTCTTTTTTCCGAGAGATATTACAAAAAAGCCTTTATCGTAATAAACGCCTTTTTTCAATTTGTTTTTGCTGAAAAACACGATCTTCGCCGCGGTTTTAGAAGCCATTTTCCTGCATATTTTATCGTCAAAGTTGATCACGGCAAAATCTTTGGAGTTCTGGTTTATAAATATGTTTTCTTTGGCTTTTACGTACTTCGCCATGGTTTTATGGTGTTCGAGGTGATCCGGCGTAATATTGAGAAGAACGGAAATGCCGGGCTTAAAACGCGGAGTGTCTTCAAGCTGGTAGCTTGAAAGTTCCACGGTTATATACGTGTTTTTTGAGGTTTTAAGCGATTTATCGGAAAGAGGAAAACCTATGTTTCCGGCGACAATGGAATCTTTGTAAGCGGCTTTTATTATCTTTGAAGTCAGATCCGTAACTGTGGTTTTTCCGTTTGTCCCGGTCACCGCTATTATTTTTTTATATTTGGAATTACAAAGGGAAAATTCAAGTTCGCTTACTACTTTGATTTTTCTTT
>JAISVT010000001.1 GCA_031271405.1 Candidatus Endomicrobium macrotermitis
TCCAAAGGTTACGCTTCGTTCGACTACGAGCATATAGAGCCGCAGACCGGCGATTTGGTTAAACTTGAAATAATGATAAATTCGGAAGTCGTCGACGCCTTTACCGTCATAACGCATAAAGACAAAGCGCAGACCGCGGCGCACTACCTTACCGAGAAATTAAGGGCTATAATACCGAGGCATATGTTTGAAATTCCGATACAGGCTAAAGTAAATAATAAAATAATCGCCAGGGAAACGGTTTCGGCCATGCGCAAAGACGTTCTTGCCAAGTGTTACGGCGGAGACATAACCAGAAAACGCAAACTTCTCGAAAAGCAAAAAGAAGGAAAAAAGAAAATGCGCCAGTTCGGACGCGTGGAGATTCCGCCGGAAGCGTTTGTGGCGGTGCTTAAGATAGACGGGGAATAAATAACAAAGTTCAAACGGCAAAGTTGAATTTATGCGTTTCGGGCTCCGTACTTTGTAAATTGAGGTCATAATGGAAATTAAATTGTTTATTGCGGGCTGCATCCTGTTTGTCGTAGCTATGTTTATGCTGTCTATAAAGAAATTTTTCAAATCGCCGGTAAGCCAAAGTTTGTTTAAAAACGTATATTCGTGGGTCGACACTTTATGGACGGCGCTGATAATCGCTTCGATATTGATGTTTTTTTTCATACAGGCTTTTAAAATCCCGTCGGGAAGCATGAAAGACACTTTTTTGGAAGGGGATCATCTTTTCGTCAATAAATTCATATACGGGTTCCATATTCCTTTAAGCGACGGAAAAAGGGCTTTTTCTTTGCGTAAAGTTTCCCGCGGCGACATAGTGGTTTTCAAATGCCCTCCGGAAGCTCTTACGATTGCGGAAAAGCAAGCGGGAGTAAAAAAAGATTTTATAAAAAGATGCGTCGCCGTAGGCGGCGACAAAGTCGAAATAAAAGATAAAAAGTTATACGTCAACGACCTGCCTCAAGACGAGGAGTACGTAAAATACGAGGACGCTTCGGTATTTCAGAGTTTTAATCTGTTTAACGAAGCCGAATCCCAACAGTCCTGGGAATCCGGAAAATTTGTTTCCGTGCCGGCGACTTTCATAAGAGACAATTTCGGGCCGGTAACGGTTCCGCAAGGCCATTATATGATGCTTGGCGACAACAGGGATTTTTCTTTCGATTCGCGTTTTTGGGGGCCTTTGCCGGATAAATACGTCAAAGGCAGAGCGTTGTTTATGTATTGGCCGATAAAAAGGATAAGAATTATATAAAGACAGAGTTGAAAGCGAAGAGTGAGAGTCAAAAATTATTATTCTTTTAACTTTCCTCTTTCGTTCTAAAAGGAGGTTTCAAATGACCTGGTTAGCTTGGATATCAGCCGCTTTTGTTCTTGTGATTTGCGAGATACTCACCCCTTCCGTTTTCTTCTTTCTTTGCCTTTCCGCAGGCGCGCTTTTTGCCGCCGCCGCCGCGTATTTTAATATTTCGGACTGGCTTGAATTCGGCATTTTTGCCGCGGTATCCGTATTGTCGATATACACCGTGAGGCCCATATTTAAAAAAATGCTTAAAAAGACGGATACGGTAAAATCGAATGTCGACGCGCTGCTAGGAGCAAATGCCGTAGTTACGGAGACGATATCCCCGTTAAAAGACGGGTTTGTCAAAGTCTCGGGCGAAATATGGCTCGCTCATGCGGATGAAGAAATAAAAGAAGGCGAAAAGGTTAAAGTGGTTTCGATATCCGGAACAAAATTATTCGTAAAAAAATAAAGGAGGCACGCAATGGCATCGTTAATTACCGTATTGCTTGTTTTTGCAGTAATTTTTATCGCCAGTTCAATAAAGATTGTACGCCAGTACGAAAAAGGGCTTGTGGAAACTCTGGGTAAATATTCAGGGACGAGAGAATCCGGTCCGAACATAATCGTACCTATGCTTCAGCAGATGATAAGGGTGGATATGAGAGAGCGCGTTATCGACGTTCCGCCTCAAAGCGTTATTACGAAAGATAACGTTTCCGTCGTAGTGGACGCGATTATTTATTTTCAGGTCACCGATCCGGTCAAGGTCGTGTACAATATTGAAAACTTCGCTCTTGCCGCTTTGAAACTCGCGCAGACCAATTTGAGAAACGTCATCGGCGATATGGAGCTTGACAGCACCCTTACTTCAAGGGAAAAAATCAACACGCAGTTAAGAATCGTTATGGACGAGGCCACCGACAAGTGGGGCGTTAAAGTTTCAAGAGTCGAAATCCAGAAAATAGATCCTCCGCGCGATATTACCGACGCGATGTCAAAACAGATGAAAGCCGAACGCGAAAAAAGAGCCAATATTTTGGAAGCGGAAGGTTTAAGGCAGGCTGCGATTCTTAAAGCCGAAGGCGCAAAACAAGCCGTTATTTTAGACGCCGAAGCCATAAAAGAAAAACAGGTTTTGGAAGCTACCGGCGAAGCCGAGGCCATTAAGAGAGTTGCCGACGCGGAAAAATATCAGGTGGAAATCGTATATAAAGCCATACACGAAGGCAATCCAACAAACGACCTTATTGCCATAAAATACCTTGAAGCGCTCGGAAAAGTAGCCGACGGACAGGCGACAAAAATTTTCCTGCCTTTGGAAACGGCGGGAGTAACGGCTTCTATAGGCGGAGTCGCGGAGCTTTTTAAAGATCACGCAAGACTTGCCAAAACCGTAAAATAAAAAGACATTGGAAATGAGGAGCGGGGAGTTAGGAATTAACGGCAAAATCCGCCGGTTTTTAACTCCCGGATCCCGGTTGTATGCTCGGTTTATACATACATATACCATTCTGCCGTAAAAAGTGTTTTTACTGCGATTTTTTTTCCGTAAAATACGAAGAATCTTTTGCCGGAAAATATATAGAATCCGTCGCAAAGCACGCGTCTTTGTATAAAAATACGAAGACCGCTACCGTGTATATCGGCGGAGGGACCCCTTCCTCGCTGGATGAAAATCAAATCAAAAGTCTTCTTGCCGGAGTAGCTTCAAATTTCGATTTGTCGCAATTGAAAGAATTTACTTTTGAAGCCAATCCCGAATCGCTCACTGAAACCAAACTTAAAATTTTAAAAGATTTCGGCGTAAACAGGCTGAGCATGGGGCTGCAGTCTTGCGACGACAGACATTTGGCGAAGCTGGGAAGAATACACGATTTTAAAACTTTTGAAAAAGCGTTCCGTATGTCGCGCGCCGCGGGATTTGACAACATAAATACGGACTTGATGTACGGTTTTCCGGAGCAGACCTCAGACGGCTTTCAAAACGATTTGTCGAAAACGCTTGAATTCGGAAGCGAGCATATATCGCTTTACCCTTTGACGGTCGAAGAAAATACGGTTTTTTATAAAAACAACGTTAAAACGGATTCTGACCTTCAAAGAGAAATGTACGAAAAAGCCGCGGAAGTTTTAAAAAAATCCGGTTACGTTCATTATGAAATATCGAACTGGTCTCTTAAAGGAAAGGAATCCCTTCACAACGGCAATTATTGGCGAAATTGCGAGTACATAGCGTTGGGCGCTGGAGCGGCCGGATATTATAACCGCGTAAGGTACAAAAACGTTTCTGACATAGAAAAATACACAGCTTTGCCGCAGTCCGCGGCGGCAGAGAGGGAATACATAAACGGCGAATTGTACGAAACCGAAACCATAATGCTCGGCTTAAGGCTTTTAAGGGAAGGCGTGGATATAAAAAAATTTAAGAGCCGAAAAAATATCTCGGCGTTAAATGATTTTCTCAATAATAAAATTCTTATAAACGACAACGGAAAAATCAGGCTGTCGGAAAGCAGCGTGTATGTGTCAAACTCGGTAATTTCAGAATTTATTTAAAGGTTTTTGCGCGTTTTCCGTGTTTGATTGACATATTATTAAGCATTTTGTTATAATAGCGAACCATGAATTTGAATTCGGTAATCATCGTATCTTTGATTTTGATTTCCGTATCGGCGGTAGTCGTTGCCGTCTATTTGGTAATGGCTCTTTTTCAGATAAGCAAAGCCTCGAAAGAATTGGAACTGGCTTTGCGTAAAGTAAACGCGGAACTTGACCTTGTAAATAAAGTTTCGGATAAGGTCGTGAGCGTGACCGGGAAAATATCTTCTCCGGTAATATCCGCGGCATCAATCGTTTTTTACGTTTTTTCATTGATGAAATCAAAAAAAAGACGCAGGGAGGAACAAGATGTGCGATAAAAAAGATACCCTTTTGGCTTTTATTTTAGGCGGAATAGTCGGAGCTGCGGTAGGCATATTGTACGCTCCTAAATCCGGCAGAGAAACGAGATACAATATAAAAAGATTCGGCGAAGAAATAGCGGATACCGTCAACGATTTGAGCGACGATGTTAAAGAGACCGGCCGTAAAATGTATGAAGAAGGCCGCGAAAAAGTATTGTCCAGCAAAGATAAAATCGGCGAAGCCCTTGAAGCCGGCAAAAAAGCTTTTGAAAAATACAATAAAGAAGACTGAATAAGTTTTTTAGTTTTGTGAAGCAAGCCGAGGTAGCTCAGTCGGTAGAGCAACGGTCTGAAAAACCGTGTGTCGGCAGTTCGATTCTGCCCCTCGGCATATTTTTATGCCGTAAACGTACGTTTTCACATAATAAAAAATGCCGATGTAGCTCAGCTGGTAGAGCAATTGCTTCGTAAGCAATGGGTCGTAGGTTCAAATCCTATCATCGGCTTTTTTTATTCCACGAACCTTTCTTTTTTCAATCCTGACGAATTTAATCTTTTGTTTGCAGCAGCAAAATCACCTTCCGGGGAGCGCTGCGCCTCCCAACCGCCGCCTTGCTTTTTTACGAGCGAAAAAGTAAGCAAAACGCCCCGCAGGAATGTATCCGCATTAACGGCGGCACGGCAACGGCAAAAATCAAAAATCTGTATGTCATTCCCGAAATTCGTTATCGGGAATCTGCAGCCAAATCGGTTGCCTTTTTAAAAACAAAGGCAGATGATCGAAAAAACGCTCGATGCCTTCCCCGTAAAACGTTGACTAACCGACTGTTAAAAGGTATAATCAATAAATTGTTTTTTAATTAAATTTTTAAAGGCAGTTTATGAAATCTTACTCTCAAATTTTTCAAAAAAGCCTTAAACAAATCATCCTTTTCGGTTTGCCGGTTCTGTATTTTCTCATAGCCGTAAGTTTTTACCTGAAAACCTACGATTCCGCCCAGATTAAAATAACGATTTTACACATCGGCGGTTTGTTTTTGTTTATGAGCTGGCTTATTTTAAAAACCGAGGAAGGGGACTTCAGTTTTTTCAAAAACAAGTTCGTTTATATTCTTCCTATTCTGCTTTTCCTGCTGTCCGGATTTTTGTCATTGTCGATATCTCCTTTTAAGCTGGCAAGTTTTACCGAGTTTATCAAACGTTTTATTTATTGCGGCATGGCTTTTATAATAATAAGCGAATTTGACAGCGAAAAAAAACTTCTGAGAATAAAAAATTGGCTTATAATCGCCGCTTATGTCGTTTGTGTTTACGGGACAATACAAATCATAGACTACTACTTTTTCCCTCCGCTTCCGAATAAGGGGCTTGATCCTTTCGCATGGAGGCAGGCTTTCGGCAACAGGATAATGTCGACCTTCGGCAACCCCAATTTTTACGGGGATTTTCTGATAGTTATGAACCCGATAGTTTTGGCTTTATTTTTGTATAAACGCCGTTTTTACCTGCTGTTTTTGTGGGTTTTGATTTTTATTAATACGGTTTCTACATATTCTAAAGGCGCATGGCTCGGGTTTGCCGTAGGAATTTTATTTTTTGCCGTTATTTACGCTTTCGTATTTCTTAAAGACAGAATAAATAAGAAAACTTTATCCGCCGTTCTTATAACCGGCACGCTTATTGCCGCGGTCGCTTTTTTCGGGATTTTCAGTTATTCGAAAAAGAGGCCGGACAGCCTTTCGTTCAGAGTCTTTACATGGCTTTCATGCTGGGAAATGATAAACACGAATCCCGTGTTCGGTACGGGCATAGGTTCTTTTTACCTGACTTATCCGGCCTGGAGACGCCCGCAGATATTTTTTATCGAAGGCAAGCATAATACGGAGAGCGACCATCCCGAAAACGAATATCTTGAAGTATGGTTTGACGAAGGCATAATAGGGCTTACTATATTTTTGCTGCTCATAGTTTTAATTTTTACTTTAGGTTATAAAAATATGGTTTTTTTGCGCGGCGCAAAAGGAACGCGCGACGGGCCTTTGGCGTATATACAGCTCGGCGTTCTTGCCGCGTTTGCCGCGAAATTGTCGCATGACTCCGTTTGCGTGTCGCTTCGGTTCGTTTCTTCAGGAGTCGTTCTGTGGCTTTTGATAGGGTTGACCATATCGATAAGCGTTCAGCTGTTTTGCGCTAAAGATGTTCAGGCAGACCGCTTAAACAGGGCGGTAAAAACAGTCATACAAATCGCAATCGTTGCGGTCTTCGGATGGTTGATTTATTTTTTTGCGGGTTTCTTTCACGCAGACCTTCTTCATTCCGGCGCAATACAATATTCGAGGATCGGGAATTGGGACGCGGCTTTGGCAACCTACGGCGAAGTGAATAAATATAATCCTTCGTATCCGATGTCGAAATATTTTAAGGCGAACGTTCACGTTGACAGATGGAAAGCCGGGGATCCGGTTACGGCGGAGCGTACTTTTAAAGAACTTTGGAAACTGGCGCCGAATTATGTTCAGTCCAAATATCTTGCGGGCACCATGTACTCTAAAATGTGGGAAGCAAATAAGAAATTGAAGGAAGAATACGAAGCCGGCGGCAAATCGCCGGAAGTTATAGAAAAACAGGAAAAAGAGACCGCGGATTCGTATAATAACGCTTTAAAATATTTTAACGAGTATAAACAAATCGACCCCATATACCCTTTGACTTATTACGGTATCGCGTCTTTATACGCCAATGTCGGAAATTTTGATAAAGCCGAAGAAGTTTTATACGAACACATAAAATACGTCGATAATTTGAAGAAACATCCTCACGATTTCTGGGTTGAAGACTGGGAATCGAGAAGGGCTGCCGACTATGCCGAAACTTATTCCCAGCTCGGAAACCTCAATATGTACCAGGGGAAACTTGAACCGGCGAAAAATATGTATTTGAAAGCTCTCGAGCTGTCGCCGGAATATATTATCGTCAAAAAGAATTTGGCCGTAGTGTACGCAAATCTGGGAGACAATGAAAACTCAAATAAACAATGGGTTGAAGTATATAAGATAAACCCCGACGATGAAGACGCAAAGAGATATTTGCAGGCTATCGGGGCAATACCGAAATAAAGGTTTGAAATGCAGATAAGTCCACAAGTATTATTTACGATAGCGGATTTTCCGGTAACAAATACCGTTCTTGTCACTTTGATAGTGGACATTATCATAGTTTTACTTATAGTCGCGGTTAATAAAATGATGTCATTGCGTCCGGGCAGGCTTCAAAACGCCGCTGAGTCCGTGATGAATTATTTTTATTCTTCGACAAAAGATATAGCCGGAGACAGGGTTTCGTTCATATATCCGTGGGTTTTGTCGTTCTTTATTTTTATTCTTATTGCGAATTTGATCGAATTTATTCCGGGATTTGAAAGCATAAGGTTTTTCCCTCATAATGCCGCGGCGGCAGGCGAAGAACACGGCGTTCCTCTTTTCAGGGCGGCCGCAAGCGATCTTAATTTCACCCTTGCTTTAGCGGTTATTTCCGTGGTAATGTCGCATTATTACAGCATAAAATACACCGGAATAAAATCTTATATCGGCAGATTTGTTTCTCTTAAAATGTTCGGGCTTTTTCTTCTTGTCGGAATGATCGAGCTTATGAGCGAGTTTGTCAAATTCATCTCGTTTTCTTTCCGTCTTTTCGGAAATATTTTTGCCGGAGACATAGCTTTGGGCGTAACAAAATATTTTTTCGTCATGTCCGCATTTGAGATGTTCGTAGGGTTTATTCAGGCGTTTGTGTTTGCAATGCTTACAATGGCGTTTACAACCGTTTTGACTGAAAAGTCTCACTAAAAGGAGAGAGTAAAATGAGCAGCATTTCTATCGTTGGCGGTATTATTTTTGCGGTGGCCTGCCTCGGGCCGGCAATAGGCATAGGCATTATCGGAGGAAAAGCCGTCGAAGCAATAGGCAGAAATCCCGAGGCTTCCGGAAAAATTCAGAGCAATATGATTTTGGCCATAGCTTTTGTGGAAGCTCTTGCCATTCTCGGTTTTGTAGGCGTATTCATCTGGAAATAAGGCGAAAAAATGGAAATATTTAAAATATTCGGGCTTGAAAAATCTCTTTTATTTTTTCAAATCGTCAATTTTCTGATAGTAGCGTTCATATTGAAGAAATTCCTTTATAACCCCTTAATGAAAATGCTTGACGAAAGGAAGAACAAAATAGATAAGGGCTTGAAAGACGCCGAAGACGCGCGCATTTCTTTGGAAAACGCGGCGCAGGAAAGGCAAAAAATTTTATCCGCGGCGAAAGCCGACGCGGACGCGCTTGCCGCATCGTCAAAAGTTTCTCTCGAAGAAACCAAAGAAAAACTGACCGCGGAAGCCAAGAACCGTTCGCAGCAAATTATAGACGAAGCAAAGCAAAAAGCCGATGCGGAATTTGAGAGTATGAACAAACGCATAGGCGAAATGTCCGTGGAAATAGCGGGAAAAGTCGTGTCTCAAACGCTTGCCGGTTTATTTACGGATGATGAAAAACTGAAAATCACGGCGCGCGCGCTTGATAGAATAAAAAAGGGCGGCTATGAAAAGAGCGCAAATTAAAGAACTTGCGGCGGCTATAGCCGAATCGGAAGAACTTTCCGATAAAGATTTGCAGCGCGTTTTTTCGATGTTTTCGAGAAAAGACCTTAAGCAGCTGACAGTTTTATTGTCGCGCGAGATAAAAGATAAAAACGTGTCGGCGCATTTTGCCGGCGGGTTAAGCGAAGAAAATAAAAAAGAGATTGTTTCCATGTTTCCCGGCAGAAAAGTCAATTTTATACGCGACGAGGACGGGCTTATCGCCGGGCTTCGCTTTGAGTACGGCGATTTCGTTTTGGATTACAGCGTTTCAGGCATATTGAAAAGAACTTTGGAAAATCTTGCGGTTTAATCCGTAAATTGCGATAAATCAAACAGCAGAGAGTAAATTATGAAACCCGAAGAAATAATAAGCAAAATCGAGCAGCAGCTGTATTCGAAAGAAATAAACCCCGAACTTGTAAACTTCGGAGTCGTGGAATCTATCGGAGACGAAATAGTAAAAGCTTCCGGACTTTCAAACGTGGGATATTACGAAGAAACCGAATTTGAAGACGGTTCTTTGGGGTTTGTTTTAAATATAGACGAAGATTATGTCTCCATAGTGCTTTTAAGCGATTCCGGGCATGTCGTAAGAGGGATGAAAGTAAAAGCAACCGGAAAAGTTTTAAACGTCGCCGTGTCGGATAAACTTATCGGCAGAGTCATAAACGCCGTGGGTATGCCTATAGACGGAAGAGATTTAAAGCACGAAAACGCCTCGGATTATCCGGTTGAAAAAATAGCCCCCGGAATAATCGAAAGAAGTTCCGTCGACAGGCCGTTAAAGACGGGAATTACCGCCATAGATTCGATGACTCCCATAGGCAGAGGGCAGAGAGAGCTTATAATAGGCGACAGGGGAACCGGAAAAACCGCCATTGCTATAGACACCATAATAAACCAGAAAAAACTCGACATGGGTTTGAAAAGGGTGATATGCATATACTGCTCGATAGGGCAGAAAAAATCTAACCTTGCGGCGATAACCGCGAAATTGAAAGAAGAAGGCGCTTTGGACTACACGGTCGTAGTCGGGGCGACGGCTTCGGATCCGGCTTCTATGCAGTACATAGCTCCTCTTGCGGCATGCGCGATAGGCGAATATTTTATGGATAAAGGCGAGGATGTTTTAGTCGTCTATGACGATTTGACAAAGCACGCATGGGCGTACAGGCAGATTTCTCTTTTGATAAAAAGGCCTGCGGGACGCGAAGCTTATCCCGGCGACATTTTTTATCTGCATTCAAGGCTCCTTGAAAGGGCGTCCAGAATGTCGGACGCGAAAGGCGGCGGAACTCTTACCGCACTTCCCATAATAGAAACGCAGGGCAACGATTTGTCGGCCTATATCCCCACAAACGTAATATCCATTACCGACGGACAAATATATCTTGAAGCCGATTTGTTCAACTCCGGGATCCGTCCGGCGATTAACGTGGGTTTATCCGTGTCGCGCGTAGGCGGAGCGGCGCAGACAAAATCCATGAAACAGCTTGCCGGCCCCGTGCGCCTCGAACTTTCGCAGTTCAGGGAATTGCAGTCGTTTACGCAGTTCGGCAGCGATTTGGACGAAGATACTTTGAAAAGGCTTGAAAGAGGCAAGAGAATAACCGAAATTTTAAAACAGCCGCAGTACAAGCCTTGCGACGAACTGTCCGAAATTTTGTCTATTTTTGCGGTAACATCCGGGGCTTTTGACAATATAGAGGCCGGCAGGATAAAAGAAGCGTCCGACGGCATGACGGATTATATGAAAAAAACGCACCCCGAAACCGTAAAAAAACTTTCGACGGGAGCAAAAATAGAAGACGCGCTGAAAGACGAGCTGAAGAGCGCGATTGAAGAATTTAAAAAAGGAACCGGAGTCAGTTAGGAATGAGGAGTTAGGAATTAAAAAGCGGCTGACTTGCCTTTAATTCCTAACTCCCGATTCCTGACTCCTAACTGCCGTGTAAGAGTATGGCTCAGAATTTACAGCAGCTTAAAAAGAGAATAAAAACTTCGCGAAACATAGCCCAGATAGCAAAGGCAATGGAGATGATTGCCGCGTCTAAAATCCGCAAGGCGCAAAGCGCTGTCGAAAAACATGCTCCTTATGCGAAGAAGATAACTTCGATAGTGAAAAAAATGATTAACGACAACGAACTTGAAGGCGTCGGCAGGTTTTCAAAAGAAAAGCCCGGAAAAAAAGTCGTTTTCGTGATTTCTCCGGACAAAGGACTGGCCGGCGGACTTGTGGTAAATCTTTTCAAAAAAATGAGTTCTTACGTTTCCAAAGACGATTACGTAATAGCGGTCGGGAAAAAAGCCGTTTCGGGAATCGTCAAATACGATTATAATGTGATAGCTTCTTTTCAAATGGGGACCGGTTTTCCGCGTTATGAAGACATATTCCCGATGATAGACATAGCCGGAAAATTTTATTTGTCAGGCGAAGCGGTAAAAGTCGCCGTAATATACACGGAATTTAAAAATATGCTTGTTCAGGAAGCGGTTATAGAAGAAATTTTGCCGGTAAAGCCCGATAAAAATTTTAAAAAATCCGGCATAGACTATATTTTCGAACCCTCACCCGAACGGGTCTTGACCGATATAATTCCTTATTATTTCGAAGTCGAATTTTACGACGCGCTCATGAACGCTTACGCTTCGGAGCAGGCCGCCAGAATGACGGCGATGGGCAACGCCAAAGAGAACGCGAACGAAATATCGGCTTCCTTAAACAATATGTACAATAAGTCCAGGCAGGAAAAAATTACGAACGAAATTTTGGATTTGGCAAACGGCCAGCAGGGATTATAAAATGGAAAATAAAGAAAAGCAAAACGTACAGGGAAAAGTCATAAGAATACAGGGAGCGGTCGTAGATTTAAAGTTTGACGGAGCCGTACCCGAAGTTTACGAAGCGTTAACTCTTAAAATGCCCGGCGGCGGCGATTTGACGCTTGAAACGATGTTTGAAATGGACAATTCCGAAGTAAGGACTATTGCGATGGGTTCTACCGACGGAATGAAAAGAGGCATGACCGCGGAAAGAACTTTTGCGCCTATAAGCGTTCCCGTCGGAGAGAAAACTCTCGGAAGGATTTTTAACGTTTTGGGCAAACCCATAGACGCTCTGGGAGAAATCGACCCGTCGGTTGAAAGACAGCCCATACACAAAAAATCGCCCGATTTTACGGAGCAGAAAACAGCTCCCGAAATGCTTGAAACGGGTATTAAGGTCATCGATTTGATTTCTCCGTTTACCAAAGGCGGGAAAATAGGGATTTTCGGCGGCGCCGGCGTAGGAAAAACGGTCATAGTAAAAGAACTTATAAGAAATATAGCGGCCGTGCATAAAGGGCATTCGGTTTTTGCCGGAGTCGGGGAAAGAACAAGGGAAGGCACGGATTTATGGACTGAAATGGTGGAGTCGAAAGTTATGGACAAAACCGTTTTGGTTTTCGGACAGATGAACGAGCCTCCCGGAAACAGAATGAGGGTCGCTTTGACCGCCCTTACGATGTCGGAATATTTCCGCGACGAAAAAGGCGAAGACGTTCTTTTGTTTATAGACAATATTTTCAGATTTGCGCAGGCCGGCAGCGAAGTTTCGGCGTTGCTGGGAAGAATGCCTTCGGCAGTGGGGTATCAGCCGAATCTGGCTTTGGATATGGGAGATTTGCAGGAGAGGATAACTTCGACAAACAAAGGTTCGGTCACTTCGGTTCAGGCTGTTTACGTTCCCGCCGACGATTACACGGATCCCGCTCCCGTCGCGATTTTTGCCCATTTGGACGCAACGCTTACTCTTGACAGGGCGATTATGGAGCAGGGCTTATATCCGGCGGTAAATCCTTTGACTTCAACGTCAAGGCTTTTGGATCCGAATATTGTCGGAGAAGAGCATTACAATACGGCAATGTCGGTAAAAAAGATTTTGCAGAAATATAAAGATTTGCAGGACATTATAGCGATTTTGGGCATGGACGAACTTTCGGACGAAGACAAACTCACTGTATCGAGAGCAAGAAAAGTTCAGAGGTTTTTGACGCAGCCTATGTATGTCGCGGAAACTTTTACCGGTCTTGAAGGCAGATACGTTAAGACGGCGGATACGGTAAAAGGGTTTAAAGAAATTATAGAAGGAAAATACGATAATATCCCGGAACAGTCTTTTTATATGTCCGGAGCAATCGAAGAAGTTGTCTCAAAATCCGGAAAACAAAGCGGAAATAAATGAACACTTTTGAAATAGAAATTTTATCTCCGGAAGGAAGCGCGTACAAAGGTTCTGCGTCGTCGGCTACTTTTCCGACGGCAGCCGGAGTAATAACCGTTTTGCCGGGACACACGAGCATTGTCACGAAACTTACGGCGGGCGATATTTTGATAGAAACCCGTTCCGAACAAAAGAAAATTGCCGTTACGGGCGGATTTATCGAAATATCCGAAAACCGCGTGAATGTCGTTTCCGAGTTTGCCATGCCTGCCGACGGAGCCAACAGAGCCAAAGCGGAGCAGGCTATGAAGCTTGCCAAAGAGATGAAAGAGAAGAAGAAAGACTCGGTCGATTTATCGGCGGTCGAAAACGAACTAAAAAAAGCCGTGTTTGAGTTAAAATCAAATCTCGGGGTGAAAAGGAAAAGATAATGAGACAATCGTTTAAACTTTTATTTTTAGCGCCGTTTTTGTTTGCGGCGGCATCCTGCTCCACAAGGCAGGACAGTTTTAAAATTTTAGCGCCTTATGACCAGATAGCCGGAAATGCGGTTGTAACGGCTCAAAAAATCGAGACCGGAAGATATGATGACGGTTCTCCGAAAGGATACGAGTATGTCGCTCCGGACGGAAGTGTGGTTTATGCTTTGGAAAACATAGATTCTTCCGGAAATTCCGTCATAGTCGAAGGAAAAATTCCCGACGGATTGATTATCCAGTATTACAGCAGCGAAAGAGTCGCCGCCGAATTGAATTATAACGCCGGAAGGCTTGAAGGCATAGTAAGGGAATATTATCCCGATAAAAATCTTGCCGCGGTAAAAAATTATAAAGCCGGCAGGCTTAACGGGCCGGTGAAAGAATACTATCCGAATAAAAACCTTAAAGAGGAAGCGAATTACGTTGACGGGCTGCTTACGGCGACTTTAAGGAGATATTCCGATTCGGGGACGCTTTTGCTGCGCGCGGATTATCAGGACGGCGAACTCAGCGGAGTATATAAAGAGTTTTACGTCAACGGCCAGGCTAAAATCGAAATCGAGTATATGAACGGTAAAAAAGAAGGGTTTTCGAAAGAATACGACCCGAACGGGATACTTCTTTCCGAAAATCAATACACTTTGGACAAACTTGAAGGCGAGTCAAAAAAGTATTATGAAGACGGCAGCATACATATGATTATAAATTACTCGAACAATCTTAAAAACGGGGACGCAAAAATATACAGTAATAATAATTCGAACTCTCCGATTTACATAGACACTTATGTGAAAGGTAAATTGACAAAGAGGCGCGCTTACAGCAATAAAGGCACGCTTATATTTACGTTAAATTATTAAATTTTACGGGGGATACAGTCATGTCAGGCCATAATAAGTGGGCAAGCATTAAACATAAAAAAGCTATTACCGACGCAAAAAAAGGAAAAGCTTTTACGAAAATCATAAGGGAAATCGTAGTCGCGACTAAAGAAGGCGGCGCTCAAGTCGAAAATAACGCCCGCTTGAGGAAAGCCATAGACGATGCCAAAGAAGCGAATATGCCGCAGGACAACATAAAGAAAGCCATTCAGAGAGGAAGCGGGGAAATACCGGGCGCAGTGTACGAAGAAATGGTTTACGAAGGCTACGGCCCTTCCGGCGTAGCGTTGATAGTCGAAGCCACTACGGACAATAAAAACAGGACTGCTTCGGAAATAAGAAAGATGTTTTCAAGCCATAGCGGAAATTTGGGCGAAACCGGATGCGTCGGCTGGATGTTTGAAAGAAAGGGCTATATAACGGTAGATAAAAATGCGTCGGACGAAGAGGCTTTGATGAATATCGCGCTTGACGCCGGCGCGGAAGATTTTAAAAGCGAAGACGGCAGCGACGTATATGAAATCATAACTTCTGCCGCGGATTTGGACAATATGAAAAACGTTTTGAAGGAAAAAAATATTAAAACGGCGTCTGCCGAAATATCGATGGTTCCGCAGACTTATATCAAGCTTTCGGGCGACGACGCAAAAAGCATGCTTAAACTTATGGACTCTCTCGAAGAACACGACGACGTTAAAAATGTCTATGCCAATTTCGACATATCGCAGGAAGAGATGGAAAAAATAGAAGCAAATTGACAAAGATCAAAGTACAAATAACAATTAAAATATAAAAGACGGCCGTAACCGCCGTTAATTGCGGTTTGTTGATTTGGAGTTATAATGATAGTTCTCGGCATAGATCCGGGCATTTCTCTGACCGGCTGGGGCGTCATAGATGCCAAATCCCAAAATAACCTGTCGGTTTTGAATTACGGCTGCATAACCACCCTGCCGAAGGACAGCCTTACGGACAGGCTGAAATACATAAATCTCGAACTTCAATCGGTCATAGACAAATACAGACCTGAGGCAGCCGCAATCGAACAATTGTTTTTCTTAAAAAAATCGGCTTCGGTCGCGTCGGTGGGGCAGGCGCGCGGAGCGATCGTTTTAACTGTCGCTTTAAACAAAATCCCTCTTTTTGAATATAACCCAAGGCTTGTAAAAATAGCTTTGACCGGCTACGGTTCCGCCGATAAGTATCAGATGCAGCATATGGTAAAAACTTTCTTAAGACTTAAAGAAATTCCAAAGCCCGACGACGCGGCAGACGCTTTGGCGATGGCGATATGCCATATAAATACGGCAAAATCGGAAGTTAAGATGATAAGAAGATAAGAGGTTTGGCAGCGGCACAACATTATAAGGATTTTGTATAATTTGAATTATGATAGATTATTTAAACGGAATATTGGACTCTAAAAAGTCCGACGAAGTCATTATAGAAACCTCGGGAATAGGGTATAAAGTTTTTATACCCGTTTCGACTTTTTCAAAACTTCCCGAAGCCGGTTCGCCGGTAAAAGTTTACATAGTTGAAGCCGCAGCCGGAATGTACGGCGGGGTAATATCTTTGTACGGTTTTTTGACAAAAGAAGAGCGCGATATGTATCTTTTGATAAAAGACGAAGTTCCGGGAACCGGAGCTAAAAAAGCGATGGAATATACGGATAAAGTGTCTAAATCTTTCGCGGACTTTAAAACCGCGGTTATGGCTAAAAACGCTTCCATGCTCAGCGATATATTCGGGTTTACCAAAAAAACGGCGGACAAACTTATCGCCGCTTTAAAAGATAAAATATCCGAAATTAACGTTTCGGGCGGCGAAAAATGGCATGAAGCGGCTAAAAGTTTCGGGAATCAGACTGTTTCGGAAGCTGTTTTGGCTCTTATTTCTCTCGGCTATAAAGAGTCGGAAGCCCGAAATGCGGTAAACGCCGCATACGCGGACTCCGAAAATATCGTTATTGAAGAATTAATCAAAAAATCTCTTAAATATCTATAGGAAATAAAATATGGACGAAATGGAAAGGCTTATAGAATCGTCTGAAATTAAAGACGAAGAAATAATAGAAAATTCCTTAAGGCCCTTGACTCTTGCCGATTTTATCGGACAGGACAAGCTTAAGGGAAACCTTAAAATATTCATAGAAGCCGCAAGAAAAAGAAAAGAGGCTTTGGATCACACGCTTTTTTACGCGCCTCCGGGGCTGGGCAAAACAACTTTGTCGCATATTATCGCCAAAGAAATGGGCGGAAATTTCAGGATGACTTCAGGCCCTGTTTTGAAAAAAGTAGGCGATTTGGCGGCAATCCTTACAAGCCTGTCCGAAGGCGACGTGTTTTTTATCGACGAAATACACAGAATGAACCATCTTGTCGAGGAATCCCTTTACGCCGTAATGGAGGATTTTAAGCTCGACATTATAATAGGGCAGGGCCCCTCCGCAAGGACATATCCGCTCCCGATACCGCGTTTCACTTTGGTCGGCGCCACTACGCGCGCCGGGCTTCTTTCAAGCCCTTTAAGAGACAGATTCGGCATAATCGGGAATCTCGACTTTTACAATCTCAAAGAACTTGTGATGATAGTGAAACGTTCCGCTTTGATAATGAATCTTGAAATAGACGGCGACGCGGGCGAAGAAATAGCAAAACGTTCCAGAGGTACGCCCAGAATAGTCAACAGGCTTTTGAAACGGGTAAGGGATTTTGCCGAGATTTCCGGCGGTAAAGTTACGCGCGAGGTCGCATCGAAAGCTCTTGACGCTTTGGAAGTAGATAATGCGGGCCTTGATAAAATGGACAGGTTTTTGCTTGAAACGATGATAGAAAAATTCGCCGGAGGACCTGTCGGAGTGGACACTCTTGCGGTTGCCGTTTCGGAAGAGACCGATACGATAACGGACGTTTACGAGCCCTATCTTATACAATCCGGTTTTATTGTCCGCACGTCGCGCGGACGCGTTGTCACGGAAGCGGGCTACAGGCATCTTGGCGCGCAAATACCTAAAAATTTCCAGAAAGAGCTTTTATAAATGAAAAAGAAACTTCTTTTGCATATTTGCTGCGCGCCGTGCTCGGCTTCCGCGGTAAAAATGCTCAAAGAAGAGTTTGACATATCTTTTTACTGGCATAACCCCAATATATACGATAAAGAAGAATATATAAAAAGAAAAGAAGCGGCAATACGCTATGCGTCCGGGCTAGGCGTTCCTTTTTTTGAAGAAAAGGATTTTTCGTATGATTACGGCGGTTGGAAAACGCGAGGCTCTGAGCAATGCGGAAATTGTTACAGGCTGCGTTTGGACAAAGCCGCGTCTTTCGCAAAAAGCAACGGTTTCGATTTTTTTTCTACGTCTTTGCTGTCAAGCCCGTACCAGAAACACGATTTGATAAAACAAATTGCCGGAGAATTGTCCGAAAAACATTCCGCCGCATTTTTGTATAAAGATTTCAGAACTGAATTTTATGAAGGGAAGAATTCTTTGAGACAAGCCGGTTATTACGTTCAAAAATATTGCGGCTGCGCAAAGTCGCTGGAGGAAAGATATGGGAAAAAACAAAACTCCGGGGAGTAAAATTCCTAAAATTTTTGCCGCATTGTTTACGTTGTTTATGCTGCACGGTTTTTCTTATGCGGATTTTATAGACAGTTTAATGAGTCCCGAGACGATCCCCGAGCCGAATCTTGGCTTTAACGAATTGAATTTAAAAGCGGGGTATGATTATTCGTCTTATTTCGAGTCGGTCAATGCAATAGGCTCGGACGGCAGGACGGTTTTTAATTCCGGGCACAGCCCTTCTTTTGCTTTGGAATATTTGCGTTATATAAACGTCTATATAGCAGCCGGCGCCGGGATCGGCGCGCAGGTCCCGAGAAGCCTTGAATATTTCCCCGGTAAATTCGGATTTGTTCCGGCTTATCTTGCTTTAAAGGTCAGGTCATGGCCGCAAGAGCCCGGAATGTTCGGATATGTCGTAGGTCATCTCGGGTACAATAATTTTTACGCGGATTCCGATTTCGAAAAGGAGTTTAAGGCAAAAAAAGGCGGGGTTTACTACGGCGGCGGATTCGGCATATCGTACAATTCTTTCCTGTTTGAATTTATATATTCCATAAGTAACTGCGAGATTGAAGACGCAGCGTCAAAAACCGCTATAGGCCTTACTTACCGTATCTGGACTTTTTCCGTAGGCTACAATTTCGGAGATTTGTTTTGAGAACGAAAAAATTTTTTTTAGCGATGTTTTTTTGTAACCTGTTTTTTTCTTACGCGTATTGCGCGGCCGGCGCGGGAGAAGAGATAAAAATAGGCATTATTTTAAACGCGGATTCTTTTACTGCCGCAAACGTTTCCGAATTTTATATTACTGATTCCGCCGGAAAAAAACTTAAACTTACGAAGGGAAAAGTCCGGCTTTCCTACGACGGCAAGACTATTTCGGCCGGCGGCAAATACTCCCTTTCTCTTCCCGTGGAAATCCGCGGCGGAAATAATATAATATTTGCCGATAAAAAAGCGTACCGCGGTTATATAACGGTAAGGGCTTACGGAAAGAAAATCAACGTGATAAACGTTTTGTCGATCGAGGATTATACAAAAGGAGTTTTGCCGAAAGAAGCGAGCGCTTCGTGGAATATGGAGGCGTTGAAAGCGCAGGCGGTCATAAGCAGAACGTATACTCTTGCAAATTTAAACAAGCATTCTTCTCAGGGTTTCGATTTATGTTCTACGACGCATTGCCAGGTTTACGGCGGAGCGCAGGAAGAGGCGCTTTCATGCAATACTGCCGTCGTATATACGAAAGGGGAAGTTTTGACTTACGGCGGAAAATTGGCGCAAACCGTTTTTCACGCAAACTGCGCGGGGCACACGGAAGATCCCAAATATGTCTGGGGCTGGAAAGATTCGCCGGCTTATCTTTCGGGCATTAAATGCAAATACTGTGCCGGCAGCCCTCATTCCCGGTGGGAGACTGCTCTTGACGAAGATTTTATAACGAAAAAACTTGAGTCCGCGGGATATAAAACGGGCTCGGTGAAGTCGGTAAAAATTAAAGGAAAAACGAAAGCCGGTTCCGCAAAAGAGATTGAAATAAAAAGCGCGAACGGTACTATAGTTATGAACGCTTACAAATTCAGGCTAGCCGTTGACGCGTGGAAAATAAAAAGCGTTACTTTCGAAAGCATAAAAAAACGGGACGGCAAATTTGTTTTTAAAGGAAAAGGCTGGGGGCATAAAGTAGGCTTATGCCAATGGGGCGCGAAGGGCATGGGCGACGCCGGCAAAAGTTATAAACAAATATTGGAATATTATTACCCGAAGACGAAACTTGAAAAAACAGAATACAAATAAAGACAGAGTGAAGTTTGGAGAGTTAATAGTGGAGTTAACGGCAGATACCCTTTTATCTAATTACGATTATGAAATCCCGCAGGACTTGATTGCGCAGAAACCGGCAGAGAACAGGCAGGATTCGCGTTTATTCGTTGTTGACAGGCGCGCGGGGAAATTTCACCATAAAAAGTTTTCGGATATTGCCGATTATTTTGAAGAAGGCGACTGCATCGTAATCAATACGACAAAAGTCGTGCCTTCAAGGCTTTTCGGCAAAAAAATAAGCGGCGGAAAAGCCGAGCTTTTATTTCTTGACCCGTGCGCAGAGGGAAAAGAATACCGCGTTTTGACAAAACCTTTTATTGAGCCCGGAAAAAAAATTTATTTTGAAGACGGCTACGAATGCGAAGTGAAATCAAAAACCGCGTCCGGCGAAGCCGTTGTAGAATTTAATAAGTCCGGCATAGCCGGTTTTCTTGAAAAAAACGGAGTTATGCCTTTGCCGCCTTACATCAACCGAAAAGACGGACTTGCGGAAAAACTTTCCGATTTGGATAAAGAACGGTATCAGACCGTTTACGCGCATATACCCGGGGCTATTGCCGCTCCCACTGCCGGGCTTCATTTTACGGAAAATATTTTGACAAAACTTAAAGAAAAAGGCGTTCAAACAGCCGTGCTGACTCTTCATGTCGGCTGGGGTACTTTTAAGCCTATTGTCAGCGCCGAAATAAATAATCACAATATGATGTCCGAAAAATTTTTTATAGACGCCCAAAATGCCGAAAAAATAAACAATGCCGTAAAAAACAATAAAACGGTAGCAGCCGTAGGCACGACCTCGGCCAGAGCGCTGGAGTCGCTTGCTTTAAAAGCCGGCGTATTTGAAAACGGTAAAACCTTTATAAACGAATATTCGGGCGAAACTTCGATTTTTATATATCCCGGATACAAATTTAAAATAGCAAACAGGCTAATAACCAATCTGCACCTTCCTAAATCCACTCCTTTGATGATGGCAAGCGCTTTTTCTTCAAGAGAACTGATGCTTGCAGCCTACAAAGAGGCCGTAAAAGAAAAATACAGGTTTTTTTCCTACGGCGATTCGATGATTATTTTGTAGCCGTATATTTTTCAAATAAATCACACAAAACACATTAAAAATTCATAGTATTTTAGGTATAGTTTGGGTGTAGTCAGACACGGGAATATTATGAGGCATTTTTTTAATCAAAAAAACTGCAAAAAATGGACGGCAATTTTAGTAATAAATTGCTTTCTGTTTTCGTTTGTGTACGGAAACACGATAGCGGAAGCATCCGCAAATATACAGTCCGGCAAACAGTTTGCCCAAATATTCGATAATTTCATCCTTCCTTACTCGTATGGAAAAATCACACAAACGCATATAACGGACTCTTCAAGAGTAGTAATCCAAATCCAGGATTTGCACTGCCATCCGCAGGTGCAAAAGAACATATCCAACATCATAGAGCTTGTAGACAAGAAGGTAAACAACGGAATCAAGAACATATATCTTGAGGGAGCGTTCGGGGAAGTAGATACGAGCTGGTTAAGCCGGAGTGAAGTAAGAGTGAAGAGTGAAAATAACGATAAAACCCCGGTGCTTGACAAGATATTGCAAACGGGACAGTTGACCGGAGCGGAGTATTATAGCGCTATAACGGGAAAGCATAATATTATCAAAGGTCTTGAAAGCAAAGAAGAGTATTTGGACAATTTGAAACGTTTCGGAGGGATACTTGAGAAACAGGAAGAGATAGGGCTGATACTGAAAGGGATAGAAGAATCGACGGAAGAATTGAAGAGGAAGTATTATAACGGCAAACAAAACAGAATAGAGAGGCTTTTTGAGAGGTATTCGAGAGAAGAGATAAGCGCGAGGAAGTATTATGCGCTGTTATCGAAACACGTGGAGAGTTTGGGAATAGACATAAACAAATACGAAAGCACAAATTTGTATATGAGTCTGATGCGGCAGGAAAAGGGGTTGAACTATAAAGCGATAAGCGAAGACCTGCAAAATTACGTGTATATACTGAAAGAGAAACTGCCGTATGCCGCGTATAAGATGATAATGGACGCGACGAACAATTTCAGCCAGACGGACAAACTGTACGGATATTTGATAAGCCTGTCGAGGGAATTCAATATAGATTTGAATGTAAACTTTCCTGAATTGAGTAAATTCTTTGCTTATGTAGAAACGAGCCAAAAGATAAACCCGTTGGAGTTGGTAAATGAAGAACAGAGATTAAGGAATGAGATAAACTCGAGGTTTTCGGACACGAAAGCGCAGAGCGAGGTAGTGTTTTTAATAAGTTTCAATAAGTATATAAGGGACTATTTGAGTTCGAAGATAACGTCGAAAGACCACGAATATTACAGGGAGAACATAGAGAGATACAGGAAGCTGTGGGTAAAGTATGTGGATAACCGTGTATTGAGCCTGTTGGAAGAATACATAGAAGAATCTGACAGATTTTACGCAATAAACGTAGACAGGAACGGATATTTTGCGAGAGAACTTGGAGTATCTGCTGCTGTGTCATTGCCGAATGGAGTTACCGGGAAACCAAGTTCATCTATGCCGCTGCCTGAACTGATAAAGAATTTGGACAACAAAGAAGTGGATATAGTGATAACGGGCGGCTTTCACACGGAAGGGGTCTCGAAGATATTAAGCGACAATGAGATAACGTATATAGTGATAACGCCGAACGTGACGGAAGGGGTGAAAGAGGCAGAGGAAGTATATTACAAGATAGCCAAGATACAATCAAGGCAATTAGGAATTAGGAATGACGAATTACGGAATAACAGCGAATTGTCATCCGCTGAATCGGGCGTAAATACAATTGAAACGTCCGCGCTTGCCAATATGATACTTTCGCTTGACCCTGCCGCCCGTGCCGCTTTTATCAGAGCATTGAATTATAATCAGGAT
>JAISVT010000014.1 GCA_031271405.1 Candidatus Endomicrobium macrotermitis
ACTTCCGTCCCCTTGACCAAATTTCATGCAGGACTGCCGTGCAGCAAGAGCAAAAAGTTTTTACATTTGTTAGAATAACCGCGTGCCGGCAGATTATGTGTCCGTTTGACTGCCGTATATTGAAAAGGAGGCGTAAAATGAGCGTGCGTAAAGTGGAAAAAGTCATCGCCGGAAATCAGCAGTATGACGGAGCCGGAGTAAGCCTGAGGAGAGTGCTCGGGAATGATACGGTAAAAGATTTCGACCCTTTTTTGATGCTTGATTTTTTCGATTCCAAAAACCCGGAAGATTATCTCAATGGTTTTCCGTGGCACCCGCACAGGGGAATAGAGACGGTAACTTATCTTATCAAAGGCGAAATAGACCACGGCGACAGCCTTAACAACAAAGGAAAAATTACGGACGGCTGCTGTCAGTGGATGACTGCCGGAAGCGGCATAATACATCAGGAAATGCCCAAGGCTTCGCCGCATATGCTGGGCATGCAGCTTTGGATAAATCTTGCGGCAAAAGACAAAATGGCAAAACCGCATTACCGCGATATAAAAGCTGAAATGATAAAAGAAGTCAAAGACGGAGCTGCTGCGGTAAGAATCATATCGGGAGAGTTTAAAGGGCATAAGGGCGCAATCGAAGGCGATTACGTAAAAGCGCAGCTTTTGGACGTTGAGCTTCCGCCGGACTCAACTTGGGAAACGGATACCGTAAAAGACAACACTTTGTTTGTGATGGTTATGGAAGGTTCGGGATTGTTTTCCGGCGCGCAGGTCGCGTCAAAAGGAAATGCCGTACTGTTTGGAAAAGGGGATAAGTTTAAAGTTCAGGACTGCAAACAGGGCGTTCGCTTTATTTTGCTTTCTGCCAAACCGCTCAAAGAACCTGTAGCGTGGGCAGGACCTATTGTCATGAACACGGAAGAAGAGCTTGAAGAAGCCTTTGAAGAGATCAACTACGGCGGTTTTATAAAGGAAAAACACCCGGATTTCAGGGTCTGAATGTTCCGGGTCAATGCCTCCGTCCCTCTGACCCGGATATAAAAGCGTCAAAAAAATTATTGCCGTATTTCAACGAAACGGCTATTCCTATTGCCAAAGGGGTAACCGCAATACCGTTGAAAGGTTTTGAGAAAATTTGCAGCATTATGTATTGCCGTCACTCCGGACCAAATGCACGTATTCAATAAAAATTGTCGTTTCACAATCGGAATTGCCTCCGAAAAGTCAGGCGGGGCGAAATAAATAAAGGGGGGAGTAAAGATGAGGAAAGTATCGGCACTGTTGTTTGTATTTTTGTTTTTTGCAGGTGTGTCTTTTGCCGCAGGCGAAGTAAATGTAAAGTTGGGCTTGGATCCGGTAGGGAATTTTGATGCAAAGTTAGACCTTGGTGAAGACGCGTCGGAATCTTTCAAGTTCGGTTTTAACCTTAGCGCAGAGTATCTGTATCCCGTACACGAAATAGTAAGAGTCGGAGCGGGGTTAGAGTATTTGTTCCCGAGAGAAGTTGATGTTGAAGAAAGCCCGAAATTTTCATGGCTGCCGGTTTATGCAACTGTTCTTGTAAACCCGATAACCCCGGTACCCGAGCTTTATTTCAAAGGAAACATCGGATATACCGTTTTATTCGATGTTTCAAACGCTGATGATTTAGCCAATGAAAAAGGCGGTCTTTATTGGGCTTTAGGAGCAGGTTACGAATTTGATTTCGGCCTTGTGCTTGAAGCTATGTACGGCTTTTATTATTCAAGCTACGACATTACTTATGCCGGCCAAACTGTAGGCACCGTTGATATCACACACAGCAAACTCGGCATAAACATAGGTTATAAGTTTAAACTTTAATATTTGAATACGGCTTTTTAAAAGACCTCCGGATAATTTTTAATCCGGAGGTCTTTGTTTATGGTCAAAACGGCAGTTCACGGTTTACCGCCGCTTGACTGCCTGGCCGGAAAGAGAACGCCGGACTGCCGTTTGTTTTATACAAATATGCATCTTGACTTTTAAAATTGTATAAAATATAATGCTGATTATGAATAGGTATATTAAACGGCAAATAGAAAAAGTTATTTTAAAAGCCTGCAAATATTCTCCCGTAATTGTAGTTACCGGACCGCGTCAAAGCGGTAAATCTACAATGCTTACGCATTTATTTCCAAAATACAATTACATAACTTTTGATTCGTCCGATTTAAGAATGTCCGCAAAAAACGATCCTCAGATGTTTATTGAAAATTTGGCAAAACCCGTAATAATAGATGAAATCCAATATGTTCCGGAAATAATTCCTTATATAAAAATTTATACCGACAAATATACCGCGTCATTAAAAAATAAAGAAATTGCCGGAAGTTTTATATTAACCGGTTCCCAGACATTTACTATGATGGCGGGACTTACGGAATCTTTAGCCGGCAGGATAGCCCTTTTTGAACTTTTTCCGTTTTCATTAAGCGAGCTTGATAAGTATCCTTTGAAAGTCATTGATTTTTATAAACAGATGATAAAAGGATTTTATCCGGCGCCGAATGTTTTCTCAATAAATCCGTCGGAATATTACGGGGATTACGTTTCTACTTATGTTGAAAGAGATGTCCGGCAAATATTAAACGTTAAAGACATAAATTCTTTTCAAAAATTTATGCAGATTTTAGCCGCAAGAGTCGGTAATATGTTAAATATTTCGGATGTTGCAAAAGATTGCGCTATTTCTCACATAACCGCAAAAAATTGGCTTTCGATACTTGAAACGAGCCGCATAATTTATTTGTTAAAGCCGTACTTTGCAAATATTACCAAGCGTCTGGTAAAAACTCCGAAAATATATTTTACGGATACGGGACTTTTGTCCTATCTTTTGAGATATAAAGATGCCGACACATTGCTTTCGGGTGCGGTTTCCGGGGCTATATTTGAAAATATGGCAATAATGGAAGCCGTTAAACGCAACAGCAATAATAAAAGCGGAAATGACTTTTATTTCTACAGAGATAATAACGGAGTGGAAATTGATTTGGTTATTGATAAAGGGCAGGATGTAAGTCTGTATGAAATCAAAGCTGCCAAAACGCTAAAGTCGGATATGGCTAAAAATTTATCTTTGGCAGATATAAAATCGTCAAAAAAATTCTTATTATCTTTTAATGAAACGGCTATTCCTATTGCCAAAGGGGTAACCGCAATACCGTGGAAAGATTTTGAAAAAAATTTGTAGCCTTATGTATTGCAGTCCTTTGACCAAAATGCACGTATTCAATAAAAATTGTCGTTTCACAATCGGAATTGCCTCCGATCAAAGGGCGCGCACGCGGCGCATTTGATTTTATACTTTAAATTTGTCTAAAATAGAGTAATGGTAAATTTGAATGTTTAGAAAATGCCGGCATACGGCTATTTTTGAAATCATTTTTGAACGGAAATGCGAATCCGTTGTCTGTTTTTTCAGACAACGGATTTTGCTTTTGCCGCTGCCGGAAAAATAAATAAAAAAAAGGGGGGGGGAAGAAGGTACGTGACAAAAGAAAAACTCCTATCCGGATTTTGTAGCTTTCTCGGCCATATACCCGTTAAACAGATAAAAAAGGGAGATATTTATGGGAAAAGTATACATTGCAGGCACTTGCGACACCAAGTACCCCGAGCTGCGCTATATCAAGGAACTTATCGTAAAAGCCGGTCTTGAGGCCGTTCTCGCCGACGTAGGTTCGTACAAGCATGAAAACCCCGTGGATGTTAAAAATACCGATATCGCCAAGTATAATGAAAAAAACCCCGATTTTCTAAACGATATAAAAGACAGAGGCAAAACAGTTATTGCCATGTCCGAAGCTTTTGAAAAGTGGATTGCCGCGCAAAAGGATGTCGCCGGCATAATAAGCGCCGGAGGCAGCGGAAACACTTCGCTTGTGACAAGAGGTATGCGTGCGCTGGATATAGGCATCCCTAAAGTTATGGTTTCGACTGTGGCTTCAAGCGACGTTTCGCCTTATGTCGGCGCAAGCGACATATGCATGATGTATTCGGTCGCGGATATCGCAAGCCTCAATTCTATAACAAGAACGGTGCTTGCAAACGCGGCAAACGCTGTTATCGGAATGGTCAAATATAAAACCGGAATACCCAAAGATACGCTTCCTCTTTTAGGGATGACGATGTTCGGCGTGACGACGCCCGCCGTTATGCAGATAAGCGGCATAATGAAAGAAAAGTTTGAGCCTTTGATATTTCATGCGGTAGGCTCGGGCGGAAAGTCGCTTGAAAAACTTATAGATTCCGGGCTTGTCAAAAACGTAATAGACGTTACCACAACGGAAATATGCGACGAACTTATGGGCGGCGTTTTCAGCGCCGGTCCCGACCGCCTGGGCGCGATGATACGCACCGGAATACCTTATGTGGGAAGCGCCGGGGCGCTCGATATGGTCAATTTCAACGCGGTCGAGACAGTTCCGGAAAAGTATAAAAACCGCAAACTCCACATACATAACTCCAATGTAACTTTAATGAGGACTACTCCCGAAGAAAATACGCTTTTAGGAAAATGGATAGCCGGCAAACTCAATCTTATGAAAGGCGAAGTGCGCTTTTTGCTGCCTTTAAAAGGCGTTTCGATGCTTGACGCCGAAGGGATGCCGTTTTATGACCCGGAAGCGGACAAAGCTTTATTCGATACTCTTGAAAAGTATGTAAATCAAAACGATAAACGAAAACTCGTCAAGTTAGATATGCACATAAACGATGAAGCGTTTTCAAAAGCTTTGGCGGACGCGTTTTACGAAATACACAATAAATAAGGAGGCGTAATATGAAAAACCGTGAAGAATTATTAAAAGTTTTTAAAGACAAAATTGCAAAGAGGGAGCCGATAATAGGCGGCGGCGCTGGTACGGGAATATCCGCCAAATGCGAAGAAAAAGGCGGAATAGATTTGATAGTGATATATAATTCCGGGCGTTACCGTATGGCGGGAAGAGGCTCTTTAGCCGGGCTTATGGCTTACGGCAATGCCAACGAAATAGTATGCGAAATGGCTCAGGAAGTTATTCCGGTAGTAAAAGACGCGCCCGTTCTTGCCGGCATCAACGGAACAGACCCTTTTACCATATGGGATGACTTTTTCGACAAATTGAAACGGCTTGGTTTTGCCGGGGTGCAAAACTTTCCGACGGTGGGTTTGATAGACGGCGTATTCCGCGCAAACTTGGAAGAGACGGGAATGGGCTATGACCTTGAAGTCGAATCGATAAAAAAAGCGCATAAGGCCGGTTTTTTGACGACTCCGTATGTTTTCAGCGAAGAAGACGCGGTCAAAATGACTAAAGCCGGCGCCGATATCATAGTATGCCATATGGGGCTTACTACAAGCGGCAGCATAGGAGCGCAGACGGCAAAAACGCTTGATGAATCCGTAAAACTTATAGACGCTTGGGCTAAAGCCGCCAAGTCGGTAAGGAGCGACGTTATCGTTCTTTGCCACGGCGGCCCGATAGCTATGCCCGAAGACGCGGAATACGTATTGAAGAGAACAAAAGAGTGCCACGGTTTCTACGGCGCTTCCAGTATGGAAAGGCTGCCGACGGAAATAGCCATAACAAATCAGATACGGGATTTTAAAAAGATAAAATTTTAAGGATAAAGAAGCGGTCATGCAGCAAAAACCTCCGGCCATTAAGTCCGGAGGTTTTTGTTTGTATATGAAAACCCGGCCCCTCATCCGAGGCTTCGCCTCACCTTCTCCCGCAAGGGGAGAAGGGAAGCAACGGGCCGCAAAAGAAAAGACGGCATATAGGTCTTGCGGAAGGGCAGTGCAAGCCATTGGCCGTGGCATATAAAGCCGCTTGTTACAAAACAATTGCATATAAAGTAAAAAGGGGCTATATATCTGGAGCTTATGCGTAATTATTATTTTGATGCGGAAAATCGCGAAAAATAAGACTACAAAAAGATGCGATGTTATTGACGATATAACACAATAAGGATTCGACCCGTGAAGAAGTTTTTTATTCCGCTGATTTCGGCATCATTGCTTGTTTTCGTTTTTACGCAGGTTTCCTTTTCCGGGCCGCGTCCGGATTATCCAACTGCTTCAGCAGCCGGCAGAAGCAGTCTGCTCAGGGCTTTCCCGGGAAATTTTACAAAACCTAATCCGGGAGGAGCCGCAAGCCTTACGAACTATACTTCAAAGATGCCGGCAGCAAGGCTGGATTCTTCCTTTGTTTCTCAGACTCCTTATCCGACAAATAAGTGGTACACCTCTCTTTTTACAAATCCCGTTGATGTCAGTAATACTACACAGAGCAAGTTCGGCAACAGATTTGCCGTTTCTCCTATGGTCGCGGTGTATTCTTCGAGATTTCCTTACGTATGGGATGAGGGAGACGGCTGGTCGGACGGCGGCGGATACGGGTATTCTTTGGGCGGGCAAAGCATTAAAGTTGACGCGCAGGGTTATGTTCACGTCAGCAATGCTTTGGCTTTTGCGGTTCAGGGCGCCAAAACCGGTACCAATACCGACAGCAATGCCAATATTATTCACGGCTCCTCCCTCACGGTAAAAAGTTATTCGGACTGGGCTGTTACTGCCGTTTTGCAGGACGAAACGGATCCTTCCAAAAGAATGACTACGACTTTCGGCAGAGGGTTTGTTTTTACTTATAATACTTTCAGCCCCGGAGTAAATCCGCGATTAAGAGCAAAGTATGTAAGCGCTGACGGAGACGTTACTTATTATTACGATAATAACGGAACAATGACTGACGCCGGCAACAATGTGACGATAACGACGGATCATATGATGATGAGGGTAAGAATAAATAAAACCGATACAAATTCGGGTTACGCATTAGGCGCCGTTGTCAACGAGTATCAGTATTTCGGCATATATGCCCCGCAGGGTACGACGTTTACGATAAGCCCTTATAATTCGTCATATAGGGCTTATTTAAATATAACTTTTCCCGCCGCCGCGGCGGCCGAGGAAGACAGATATTTATCCATAGCGCTTTTAAAATCTCCTTCGACGCAAGACGATACCGGAGCTTTTCAGCTTTTCAGGGATTATTACGCTTATGCTTATAATTTTGTGACCGACACGCAGGTAAGCTGGGATTATGATCAAAGCCGGTCTGAGGTTACTGCAAATTATAATTTTACTTTTGACGCCAAAAGGACGGGCGGCGGTTTTATTGCGAATCAGACCGTGTTTGCCATGTATCCGCATCACTGGAAAAATCTTGTAGGGACTCCCAACAGAAGCAATACGTATAATTCTATCAGGGGGTTGCTCAAAGTAAGCGCGGGAAGTTCTTTTTCGACAAAGCATAATTTTAACGGCATCGTGCCTTTTTTGTCTTATGAAGTTCCTCAGGGAACGGAATCCGCCAAGCTCCAATCTTACATCGATTACGATGAAACGTTTGAGCCTTCGCAGGCGCGCATAGAAAATGCCTGGAAGGGAAATTCCAATACGTATTATCACGGAAAAGCCGTTGCCAGAGCCGCAAACCTTATACCGGTTTTTCATCAGCACGGAGATTTTGCCGCCAGAGACGCTATGGTAAACAAACTTAAAACCGAGCTTGCAACATGGTATTCGGGTTCTTCCTCAATTAAAAACTTCGGATATGACGCGGCATGGGGCGGAGTCATAGGTTCAAATCCGGGCGGTACTGTCAACGATTTCGGAGCAAGCCAGTTTAACGATCATCATTTCCATTACGGATATTTTATTTATGCTTCGGCAATTCTTGCCATTTATGACCCTGAATTTGCTTCGTCTTCGCAATATAAAGGCATGGTGGATCTTCTTGTCAAAGAAATTTACAATCCTGTCAGAAATGACCCGAGTTTTCCTTTCTTGAGAAATTTTGACGTTTACGAAGGACATTCGTACGCAAACGGAAGGGGCGGCGGAGACTTTTTTTACGGCAATGACGAAGAGTCCACTTCGGAAGCTATGAACTCGTGGGCTGCCGTATATTTATGGGGTCTTGCGACAGGCAATCAGGACTGGATAGATTTGGCGGTGTACGGATACACTACCCAGTATGAAGCGACCAGAAACTATTACTTTAATATTGACGGCGATATTTGGCCGAGAAGCAGTTTCAATCATTCGAGCGTAGGAATGCTTTTTGACAGTACGTACAGATGGTCTTTATGGTGGACGCCTATAATCACGCAGACCGTTATGGGCATTCAGGTTTTGCCGCTTACGCCGTCTTTGCTTTATATGGGTTACGATACCGATTATGCGGAGCAGTTTTATAATGAAATGTGGAACAATAAAGATACTTCAGGAGAAAGAAGTAAGCTCTGGAGAGACATTTGGTTAAGATATGAATCTCTTTTCAACGCTCCGCAGGCTTTGGCAGACTGGGAC
Source organism: Candidatus Endomicrobium macrotermitis (assembly GCA_031271405.1). Classification (GTDB taxonomy): domain Bacteria; phylum Elusimicrobiota; class Endomicrobiia; order Endomicrobiales; family Endomicrobiaceae; genus Endomicrobium; species Endomicrobium macrotermitis. Next base: position 8,377 of record JAISVT010000014.1, read on the forward strand.
AGTGCAAATTTGTCGGCAAATTTTCCCGACACTTTCAATACCGGCATAGGAGACGACGGAAGCAGCATGAGTTTTTCGTATCATTTTATACACTTTTTTAATGCCAAGGGTACGGTCGATACCGGTTATTATGCCAGCGACCCTTCTTTTCTTGTCACAAATAAAGACGGAGAAAGAACTTTCTTCGCGTATAATGCCGATAAACAGCATTCCAAGACCGTGAATTTTTATAAACGGGATCAGTCTCAGGCAGCGCCGCGCGCCCGTGCGCTTGCAGCTTCCGTACCGGATGTGCCTAATGTCGGCAGCGTGACGCTTGCTCCCGGCACCATGGCCCAGACTAAAGATTTTGTCGATTTTGAATATACTTATACGGATATGGACTATACGGCCAATTACAGTTCCAATACCGAAAGAGACGTTTACAGCATTTTTTCCGATAACTTTATCGGAGCGGTCTTGGGCGGAAATAACTATCAGGATAATCTTGCGCTTGATTCGTGGGATGGCACCATAACTCATAATACGATTGAGTCTTTTTCGGATTCTTATGAGGGAAATAGGTATCTGTCTGCGGCAAGGAATAACTCTCTTGACTGGGGAGGGTGGGCATTCAGTTTTGCCGGCGGCGCGGTAGATATGTCTTCTTATCTTAACGGAAAAATCGAAGTCAGCATTAAACTGGCTTCGGCTTCTCCGGCGGCGGGCGATTTTGAAATAGGCTTTAAAGCCATAGAGGAGATATGGTTTAAACTTTCGGACCTCGGTTTTAACCCGTCTCTGACTTCATGGCAGACTGTTTCTATACCTTTGAATGCCTCTTCAAGCCAGCTGATAACCGATGTAAGCCTGGGTTATGTAACGCTCCCTTTTATGATGAGGCATAATTCGGAAAATTTTCAAAGCGGGTTGGACGTTGCGGTACATATCGATTCCGTTTTATGGAAAAAGGCGGAGATTTTGTCTCCTTTTTCCGCAGTGCTGAAAAGCCGCGCCGACAATATGGCGGCTGAAAAAATAGGATGGACTGAATCCGATTTTAAACGTAAAAATGCGGTAGCGCAGCAGTATATCGAAGTAGGCTTAAATAATGCCGAAGGGAACTCATGGTGCATTCAAATATATACGGACAATAAATCTTCGGTTACTTTGACGGACGCGCTGTACAGCGGCAATATCGATTCAGGCACGGTTTCGGGTCTGGCGAGATCCGGCAATACAGGCTCCGCGATGCTTCCGATGATGTGGAGAGTTGCGTCCGAGATTTTCGATTTAAACGTTTCAAGCGAAACCCTTGTCAATACCGGAGAGGCGTACGGCATGATGGTGTGGGGGCCTATGAGGGACGTTTCGGCTTTTTCGAACGAGCCGGGTTCGGGGCTCGGCAACGGCAGCGAGCAGGTCATAGTTTGGGACAGGCAGGGATTCAAATGGGACCAATGGGGCATGCAGCGCGGAGTGCCGCCGGACGACAAAAAAGTCAGAATATATTTTCTTGCCGATTTTACCGGCGCCACAAGGGCTTTGTATAAAGCAAATATCGTCGTAGAATATTTTAACGAGTAAGTTTTTACGGAACCGCGGGTTTTTATACTGTAACAATATCGGCGAACCATGCGGAATTATTTCTTTAAATGCACATATTTGTCACCTTGAACTTGTTTCAGGGCGTGCTTTGTCTTTTTAATGACAGATATTGAAAGAAGTTTAGAATGATTATAGCAGAGATTAATATGCTACTCTTTACTTTTTCATGACAATTAGTAAAGCAATAATTCTGTAATTAAATTTATAACAAAGGCTGTGGAGTTCTTTAAACCATGGCTTTTTTGTTAAGTTTTGTATTCCTTATGACATTTTTGACTTCTGTAACTTATTTTGTATAATTTGCAAAACAAAACAAAGGAAGCATATGCAATTAAAAATTGAACAGTTTGGCAAAATAAAAAAAGCTGAAATTGACTTGGAAGGTCTTACTGTTATTACTGGGCAGAATGATACTGGGAAAAGTACCGTAGGTAAGATCTTGTTTTGGCTGATTAATGAACTAAATAACTATAAAGATACCAGTGAAAAATTTATTGTATCTCAATTTGAAAACAGTATTTCTACGACACTACCATACTTGGCTAGAAAAGATTATCCACTGCCAAAAGATTTAAAAGATTATATTTCTAATACCAATAGTAATAGCATTACTGCTTCTATTTTAGAAAACAAACCGTTAAATCCACAAAACGCCGATATTCGTAGTTTAGCAAAACAACTTATCTCATTTATTGAAGAAAAAAATTTAACTGCTGATGATGTTTTAAAAGATGATTATGAATTTATTAAAATTTTCATTAATGCCGATATCAAACAGCAATTGCTACTCGCACTACTTTTGAACTCGCCAAAGATATTTAAGAGAAATCTGAATAATTCTGTAAATACTAAATCATCTGCGAGTATTAAACTGTCAATTAAGGATATCGAAATTTTATCAATTTCCATTAAAGAAGATATGCCTTCCATTGAAAACTTCAATCAAGAAAAAATAAATCTTTTATGGAAAAACGTTGATTTTATAGAAAGTCCATTGATGATTGATACAAATTCACTAAAGAAAATATGGGAAGAGAAATTTCTTAATAGAATGTTTAACATCGATGAAGAAAATTTTGAAATATCAAAAGAGTTAATACCTACAGCTGCAGATATAGCAATAGATAAAAAGAGCAAGTCTATAAACTATAAAATAGGCAAAGATGCAAAAAAATTACATATGTTTAATACTGCTTCTGGAGCCAAATCTTTTATTATTTTAAGTATTTTAGAAAAGCTTGGAAATTTTAAAACAGATTCCATAACAGTTTTTGACGAACCTGAAAATCATTTGCATCCTGAATGGCAAATTAGATACGCAGAACTATTAATTGAATTTATAAAAAAAGGTGCGAATATAGTGCTGACTTCCCATAGTCCTTATTTAATACAGGGTTTGATTCATTATGCAAAAAATAAAAAATTACCTGAAGAAAAATTTAGGCTTTTACTTGCAGAAAAAGAAAATGAAGAAAACTGGAGTGTGTTAAAAGACGTTACTAAAACCCCAAATAAAATTTTTCAGTTGCTTGATGAGCCACTTGTAAAAGTTTTCGAGAGTTAAACTTTAATGTTGAATTCATTACAAACGCATTTGCAAAGCACTTTCCCTAATGAATGTAATAAATACATATGCGATTTATGTACTGTTTCCTCACAAAATAATTGTACTTCAATGAAAATCCCAGGTGATACAAAGTTAAAAACTAATAATTTTATAGCCATTGACGGTATTACTCATTTATCTTTGTTTGCAAGTGAATATCACAATGACTTTGGCAGTCGATATAGCGGTAGAGGTATTTGCGATGGAATTTCATTAGATTTTCTAAACAATTCTATTGAATTTATAGAAATTACGGCACCGGCAAAACCAAACTATATGACTCAGCAGGAATACAGAAAAGACTTTGTTAAAAAAATAAAAGGGACTAGGTTTGTTTTAAAATACTTCGTATATAAAAAATGTGGGTTTAAGTACCATGGTAATAATATCAAAATAAGTTTTACAATTGTTTTTTCAAAGTTGCCAAGAGTGTTAGCTAAAAAACAGAGTGTACTATCAATAGTTGACAAGTTAACTTTACTTGCAATTGCTCCTATTCCAAATGTATCTTTTAAGCAACCGTATAATTGTTAATTCATTTTTGTGGCTATCAAATAACACAACAAACCATCAAAATTTTGTAAATAAACTTATCAAAAATATCGGTGAAACTCTTTATCTGGCTGTCTTTTTTCCTTTTTCAGCGGAAATGTAAGCAAATTGTAAAATTATTATGAAATTTGATATAATTTCTAATCTTAATAACGCAAGGAGACGCTCTATGAGAAAACCCTTAATGGCCGGGAACTGGAAGATGAACAAAACCGTTTCGGAAGCCGTATCAGTCGCATCCGCTTTGAAAACCGCAGTGTCCGACGTAAAAGACGTTGAAATTTTAATATGCCCTACTTATACCGCACTTTTTGCCGTAAGCAATGAAATCAAAGAAACAAATATAAATCTCGGAGCCCAGAATCTTTTTTGGGAGCCCAAAGGCGCTTTTACCGGAGAAATTTCTCCCGCGATGGTCAAGGACTCCGGCTGCTCTCACGTAATTATCGGACATTCGGAACGCAGGCAGTATTTCGGCGAAACGGACGAAACCGTAAACAAAAGAGTCAAAGCCGCTTTTGCCGCGGGGCTTATTCCTATAGTATGCGTCGGGGAAACTCTTAAAGAAAGAGAAGACAACGTGACTTTTAAAGTCATAGAAACGCAAATAAAAGGCGGCCTTGCAGGCTTGACAGAAAGCGAGTCGTCATCCGCCGTTATCGCTTACGAACCGGTTTGGGCTATAGGAACGGGAAAAACCGCCTCTCCCGAACAGGCTCAGGAAGTTCACGCTTTTATAAGAAAACTTTATTCCGAAACTTACAAAGACGCGGCGGATAAGGTAAGGATTCTCTACGGCGGTTCGGTTAATCCGGCCAATGTTTCCGAGCTTATGAAACAGCCGGATATAGACGGCGGCCTTGTCGGCGGAGCAAGCCTTGAAGCCGAATCTTTCGCAAAACTCGTCAAATATTCAAAATAAATGAAAGTAACGGTGAATGTTTCCAACAGGCACATTCATTTGACAAAAGAGCATATCGAAACTCTTTTCGGGAGCGGTTATGCTCTTACCGAACAAAAAAAACTTATGCAGCCTCACCAGTTCGCGGCCAATGAAACTTTGACCGTCGCCGGACCGAGAAACGAAGTTTCGGGAGTCAGGATAGTAGGCCCGGAAAGAACGCAGACCCAGATTGAAATGACGGTTTCGGACGTCAGGTACCTCGGAATAAAGGCGCCTTTGAGGCTTTCCGGAGATTTGGAAGGCTCCGGCGCAGCGGTTTTGAAAGGCCCGAAAGGAACGGTAGAACTCAAAGAAGGCGCGATTGTCGCAAAAAGGCATATACATATTTCACAAAAAGACGCGGATGTTATGAACTTAAAAGACGGCGATGCCGTTTCTGTAAAAATGGGCGGAGAAAGAGCTTTGACGTACGAAAACACAGTGATAAGAATCGATGAAAAAAACGCCGGACCCGAATGCCATTTGGATATTGAAGAGGCCAACGCGGCATTAATAAAAAACGGCGATAAAGCGGATATAATAAAATGAACAAAATTAAAAAATTGGCGTTCGGCACCGACCACGCGGCAGCGGAAGTAAGAAATACGGTAAAAGAGTACTTGCAAAGCATCGGCTATGAAGTCGAAGATTTCGGTTTTGACGGGGAAGGGGTATGCGATTACCCCGATTACGCGGTCAAAGTCGCGGAAAGCGTACGCGGCGGAAAAGCCGATAAAGGGATTCTCATATGCGGGACCGGAATAGGCATGTCCATAGCGGCAAATAAAGTGCCGGGGATAATCGCCGCGCCGTGCTGGGACGACGATACCGCAAGGCTTGCCGCGCAGCACAATAAAGCGGACATTTTGTGTTTGGGTTCCAGAACGGCTACGGTAAGCGCGCTGTGTTCGAGAATCAAAAATTTTCTTGAGACGGGTTTTGAAGAAAGGCATTCCAAAAGGATAGCCAAAATCAAAGAAATAGAAAAAAGCCGGTGCGCAAAATAAATTTGCGCTTCTTCACGGATACGGAAACAAAGCGAGAGAGCCGATAAAATGAAAAAACTTTTCACAGGTTTATTTTTATTCTTTGCGGTTGCTTCGCCGGGCCTTGTCCGGGCAGACCTTGAGGAATCATTAAAACTTTTAAATTCGGGAAAAACGGACGAAGCGATGGAAATCGTAAAGGCAAACCTTAAAGCCGATTCCGATTCTCCGGACAATCACATGGCTATGGGTTTGATTCATATCGACAAAAAAGATTACGGGCAGGCAAAAGAAAATTTCCGGCAGGCTTTGCGGATAAATAAAAAAATAGTCGCCGCGCATTATATGCTTGCGATGATTTACGAAAAAGAAAACGATGTCGCGCAGGCGATAGACAAATGGAAAAAAATAGTAAGATATTCAAAAGACGGCGCGCTTAAGTCTCTTGCGAAAAAACACATAAAACAGCTTAAAGGACAGCTTGAATGATTAAAAAGTTTTCCGTTTTGGCTGTTTTTTTTATTTTTACGTCCTGTGCGGCAAACAGGGCTGTCATAAGGCCCGATTACGACTTTTCTTCGGTAAAAACCGTTATGGTCGGGAATTTTACTTCGGCAAATGACGTGTACGGCACTTCGGGAAGCGCGGTTCAAAGCGCTTTTATAAAGTATCTTCTCGCACGCGGCTACAAGGTCGTTACGGACGGCAGAGCAGGCGCGGACGTTTTGATAGAAGGAAGCGTCACGATGTTTCAGCCCGATAAAAAATATCTCGTCCGCGGCCCTGACCGCGAGTACTACTGGTACGGCGGCGTATATACGTCCGACATTGTCGAGATAGGCGGTTCGAACGTTTACGATTTGGGCACCGCTTTCGGGATTGACGGCGAAAACAGGATTATAGCAAGCAATGCGACCGTAGGGGTTTACGCTTATATGACCGACTTCGGGACCGGAGAAGTCGTGTGGTCGGATTCTTTTACTTACGAAGGGCTGGATTTGTCTTCAGCTTTGGACGGCGTCGTAAAATACATAATAAAAACTTTGCCGAGCGAAAAAGTATCTCAGGAGAAAAAGTAATGGATAAAAAAATAATATGCGCTTTGTGCGCGTTTGTTTTTTTTGCTGCCTGCGCTTATGCCGAAGTCGCTCTTACCGTATATAACGGCAATCTGGCTTTGGTTAAAGACTCCAGAGAAGTATCCCTTAAAAACGGCGTTCAGGTTTTGGAATTTGACGACGTCGCGGCTTTTATCGATCCTGCAAGCGTTTTGCCGAAATTTTTAAACGAAAACACGCAAGTAAAAGTTTTGGAGCAGAATTTTGACTATGATTTGGTGAATACGGACAAGCTTTTAAGCAAATATATAGGCAGGGACATCGAAATCGAACGCGTCGGGGAAGATAAAAGGGGCAAACTTAAGGGAAAACTTTTGTCGTCTTCAAACGGCATTGTGGTACAGACGGACTCCAAAATAGTGCTGAATCCGAAAGGCGAAATTTCGCTTTCGAAACTTCCGGAAGATTTAAGGCTTAAGCCCACTTTGACGTGGCTGGTGTCAAGCGGATTTGAAGGAAAAAATAAAATGGAAGTGTCTTATCAGACGTCCGGCATAAGCTGGAGCGCCGATTACGTTTTGGTGACGGACGAAAAAGACGAAAAAGACGAAAAAGCCGACATTACCGGCTGGGTTACGGTAAACAACAAAAGCGGAGCGGCTTATAAAGATGCAAAACTCAAATTTATAGCGGGAGACGTCAATATGGTGCGCAAGTATCCTTCCTCGGGAGCTTTGCGCAATAAAGCGTTTGCGGCGGATATGCCGATAGCCGAAAGCGCCGCGTCTTTTGAAGAAAAATCGTTTTTCGAATACCATATTTACGAGCTTCAGAGAAAATCCACGGTTAAAGACAATGAAATCAAACAGATAGAATTTGCGTCATGTTCCGGATTTCCCGTTAAAAAAGTTTTTACTTACGACGGTATGAAAAACGGCCGGAAAGTCACCGTAACGCTCGATTTTAAAAATTCCAAAGAAAACGGGCTCGGCATCCCTCTTCCCAAAGGGAAAGTAAGAGTTTCCAAATACGACGGCGGTTCCATGGAATTTATCGGCGAAGATATGATAGATCATACCGCGAAAGACGCGAAAATTTCCCTTAATATAGGCAGCGCTTTCGACATAACCGGAGAAAGAACGCAGACGAGTTACAAATCGGAAAGCAAGTCCTCCGAGGAAAGTTTCAAAATAACCGTCAAAAACGGTAAAGACGTTCCGGCAGAAGTAAACGTAGTGGAAAAATTGTACCGCCGGGCTGACTGGAAAATCGAAAAAAATTCAATCCCCTATGTGAAAAAAGATTCTTCGACGGCAGAATTTTTGATAACGGTACCCGCAAACGGCGAGAAAAGTTTTACGTATACCGTAAGGTATTGGTGGAAATGACATTCCGTGCCTGCCGATAAAGGCGGCGTTAAAACGAAACGATGCGGACAAAGGAACTGAAAATGAAAAGATTTATTTTAAAGTACCTGTTAATATCTTTTGTGATAACGACGGCCGCTGTTTTTGTATGGGCGTTGTTTGCGTATTTCTGGTTTCATTCCGCCGTGGAGAAATCCGTAACGCGGGTCGTGTCCAAGGCGGAGAACGAGATTATCGTTTCCGATGCCATTTCGTCGCGTTCTTCAACGGAAAAGTTAAGACCTCTTTTTGACGACTTGGAACAAAGCAAAGAAATCGTCGCTTATTCGGTTGTAGATAAAGGCAAAAACGCGGCCGACGGCGTAATAAAAAGAGACATAGTGCTCAGGTGGCTTAACGTTATTTATCCGATAAAAGCCGGCAGCACGATAGTAGGCTGGGTCAAAGTATGGCCTTCTCCCGAAATAGTGGCGAGCCTTCTTTTCGAGGGGAAAAATGTTCTCGTCCTGCTCATATCTTTTTTGTTTTCCCTTTTGATCGTTTTTTGCCTTATGGCCGCATACGTTATTTTAAAGTTTTTGGTGCCTTTGTCCGAATACAGGAAATATATAAAAGATATTTCCAACGGAAAAGATATCGAGCGGAGCGTGGAAACCAAAAACAGAAGCGGTTTTTGGAAAAATATGTATGAGGCCGCGCAAAAAATGAATTTGAAAGTGCTCGATTCCAATACCGCCGTCCAAATGCTTTTTTCCGCTTCGAAAACGCTGACTTCGCAGGTAGATCTGAACAACATATTCAATACCGTAATAAACGTCATACAGAAAAAGATTCCCGAAGCTATGTGCGCGATTGTTTTGCCGGCCGAAGGAGGTTCGCTGAGAATAGCGGCAAAACGCGGTTATTCTTCGAATTTTCTTAAAAGCATAAGGCTTGAAGAAGGAAATCCCGTGGCGGACGCTTTTATGACTTCGAAAATGACCATGATAAAAAACATGGGGATGATCGAAGAAAGGTTCGGCGGGGGATTTGTTTCCGAGGGCGTTTTGACGCAGATAAACATACCGCTTATAGGCGAAGACAATTCTTCGCTCGGCGTGTTGAACGTAAGCGCGAAAACCGACGCCATTTTCAACGTTGACGTGTCGGAAACCATAAATATCACAGGCAAGTATCTTTCGATAGCGTTGAGAAACGCCAAGATGTACGATAAAGTGCACGCGCTCAACAGGAAACTCGAAACCGAAGTAAACATAACTTCGAACGAGCTTATACAGACGAACGCCAGGCTGATAAGAAAAGTCCGCGACTTAAAGGCTTTGTCGGATATTTCCGCTTTCGCTTCCGCAAGGTTTAATTTGGGAGAGGTAACGTGTTTTGTCGCGCAAAAGATAATGGAGCTTACCGGAATGGAAACTTCGGCGATACTTACCGAAGATCCGTTTACGAAGCAGTTTTCATTTTTGGACGGGTCTTTTTCATTAAGCCCCGAACAGCTTTCCGCGGTTAAATTTTCTCCGGAAAATTCGGAAATAATAAGAGACATCAAGAAAAGCAGAAAAGTATCGGTTTTTTCCAATATCGACGAAATCAAGTCGAAAGTTCCCGAATTTGCCGCGGTTATTTCGATGTCCAGCGCGATTTTCGTGCCTATCGAGAATAACGGCGAAGTTGTCGGGGTAATAGTATCCATAAACAAGTTCGGATATGAAATTTCCGACAACGACATTACCATAATACAGCATATAGCGGTTTTGTTCGACGGCATTATCGAGAAAGTGAAACTTTATTCCGAGCTTGAAAGCAAGGTCAGCAGGCTTATTTTTCTGCAAAGAATATCTTCCGCCGTCGCGACCACTCCGGACCTGAAAAAAGTGCTTGAAAAAATTATCGACGTTACGAAAGACGCTTTCAGGGCGGATTTGTGCGCCGTGCTTTTATACGACGAAAAAACGAAGAAGCTTGTTACCCAGTCCGGGGCCTTTTTTACCGGAGGCAGCGACAAAGTGATGCTTCAGATAGCGGCGGACGATGAAGATTCTTTGTCGGCGAAAGTTTTCAGGGAGGGAAAAGCGTATTTGAGCGCGGACGCCATGAATGACCCGTCCGTTAAAAGCCATAGCGCCAACGACTGGAAGCTGAAATCAATAATAGTCGTTCCTCTCGTAAGCGACGATAAAGTCATAGGAGTTTTAAGAGTCGGCAACCACGAGGCGAATGTTTATAACGAAGACGATAAAAATTTGATAGTTATGATTGCGAATCAGGCGGCCATACTTATCGGGAATGCCAATTTGTACGGAAAAATTACCGCGGGCAGGAAGCCGCGTAAGTCATAGAACGTAAGCCGGAGAGATTTGCACGCAAAAGCGGCCTGCCGTTGAGCGTCAGTTTCTCCGGATATTTAAAGGAGAAGGGTAAATGGACACAGGCGAATTGAAAATAATATCCGCGAGGGTCAGAAAAGATATTATTAAAATGCTGGGGCTTTCCGGTTCGGGGCATCCGGGCGGGAGTTTGTCTTCGGTAGAACTTTTGGTTTCTTTGTATTTTAACCATATGAAATTCGATCCTAAAAATACGTCCGATACGGACAGGGATTATTTCGTTTTGTCGAAAGGGCATGTCTGCCCGGTATTGTACGCGGTCCTCGCGCAGCTTGAATGCATAACGCCGGACGAACTTTGCACTTTGAGAAAAGCCGGCAGCAGGCTTCAGGGGCATCCGGCGAAAGACAAAGAACTTCCGGGAATAGAAATTTCCACGGGTTCCCTCGGTTACGGTTTGTCCATAGGCGCGGGAATAGCCGCCGGTATGAAACAGCTTAAAACGGACAACAGGGTTTACGTTTTGATGGGAGACGGCGAGCAGCAGGAAGGGAGCATTTGGGAAGCCGCGATGGCGGCGTCGCATTACAAACTCGGCAATTTGTGCGCCATAGTGGACGATAACGGACTGCAGATTGACGGGCGTACGAAAGACGTTATGAACGTCGAATCTCTTGCCGGCAAATATAAATCTTTCGGCTGGCATACGGTTGAGATAGACGGGCATAACCTTGACGAAGTAAACGCCGCTTATGCCGAAGCCAAAGAAGAAAAAGAAAGGCCTACGGCTATTATCGCGAAAACCGTAAAAGGAAAAGGCGTTTCCTTTATGGAAAATCTGGCGGAATGGCACGGAAAAGCGCCTTCAAAAGAACAGGTTGAAAAAGCGTTCGCGGAGATCGACGCGTCATTGAAGCAATAAAAGGGATTTATTATATTCGGTAAAAAAATCGGGGGATAAAAAATGGTGGAAGTTTTCGGTAAAAAAGCGACGAGATTCGGTTTCGGGGAAGCTCTTGTTGAGCTCGGTAAAAGAGACCCGAAAATTTTTGTTTTGGGCGCGGATACGGTTTCGTCGGTAGCGATAAACGGTTTTCAGGAAAAATTTCCGGACAGATTTATAAACGTCGGAATTGCGGAAACGAATCTCATCGGCATGGCCGCGGGCCTTGCGGTCGCGGGTTTTATTCCGTTTGCGGCCACTTACGGAGTTTTTGCGTCCGGCAGGCCGTGGGAGCAGATAAGGACTACGGTTTGTTATTCCAACCTCAACGTAAAAATAGGCGGTTCGCATTCCGGCCTTATGGTAGGCCCCGACGGAGCGACTCATCAGGCATTGGAAGAAGTAGCCATAATGAGATGCCTTCCCAAAATGAAAGTCATAGTTCCGTGCGATTTGATTGAAACGAGAAAAGCGGCAATGGCAAGCGCCTATATTGACGGTCCCGTGTACATAAGATACGGCAGGGAAAACGTTCCGATAATAACCAAAGAAGAAGACGTTTTTGAAATAGGCAAAGCCGATGTTTTAAGGGACGGAAAAGACGTAGCCATTATGGCTTGCGGAACCATGGTTTACGAAGCGTTGTCTGCCGCCGATATTTTAGGGAAAAAAGGCATAAAAGCGAAAGTTTTGAATATTCATACCGTAAAGCCGATAGACGAGAAAGCGATAATAGACGCGGCTAAAGAATGCGGCGCGATAGTTACCGCGGAAGAACACCAGATATTTGCCGGTTTCGGTTCGGCAGTCGCGGAAACCGTGGTAAGAAATTGCCCCGTGCCTATGGAATTTGTCGGCGTTAACGATACTTTCGGCGAATCGGGCGAGCCGTACGATTTGATGACAAAATACGGATTGAAAGACGTAAACATAGTTCAGGCTGCCGAGAAGGTTTTGAAAAGAAAATAATTTGCCGTTAAAACACGCACAGAGAGACGCTATGGCGCAAAGAATAGTTCTCATTGTTTTGGACAGCGCGGGCGTCGGAGAACTTCCCGATGCCGCAAAATACGGCGATAAAGGCGCAAACACCATAGGCCATATACTCGATTCTATGCCGGAAGATTTTTCTTTGCCGAACCTCAAAATGCTCGGCTTGTATAAAGTTTTAAACAGGGAAACAAATCTTACCGGCGGAGAGATTTCCGGCTGTTACGGCAAAATGGCAGCGCAGTCGCCTGCCAAAGACACCACGGCAGGCCACTGGGAAATGGCCGGAATAGTTTTAGACAAGCCTTTTCCCGTATATCCATACGGATTCCCCACGGAAATAATAAAAGAATTCGAAGATCTTACCGGAACGAAAATAATAGGAAACAAGGCCGCCTCCGGAACTGAAATAATAAAAGAACTGGGCGAACTGCATCAAAAAACCGGTTTCCCGATAGTGTACACTTCCGCGGACTCCGTATTTCAAATCGCGGCGCATGAGGAAACTTTCGGCCTTGAAAAACTGTACAAAATATGCGAAACGGCAAGAAGCATTTTAAAAGGCGATAACGCGGTCGGCCGGGTAATAGCCAGGCCTTTTACCGGAACGCCCGGAAATTATGCAAGGACCGCAAACAGAAAAGATTACGCTTTGAATCCTCCGGAAAATACCGTTCTTGACAAGATAAAAAATTCGGGCGGCCGCGTTACGGCCGTAGGCAAAATCGAAGACATTTTTAACGGCAGAGGCATTTCGGAATCGATTCACGCCAAAGGTAATTTAAACGGGATAGAAGTTACCATTTCGGAGATTAAAAAGCCGGTTTCAGGGAAAACTCTGCTGTTTACGAATTTGGTAGATTTCGATATGCTTTGGGGACACAGGCGCGACATAGTTTCTTATGCCGGAGCCTTAAAAGAGTTTGACGGTTTTTTGCCTGAAATATTGCGGTCTTTGGCTTCGGACGATATCCTTATTATAACCGCGGATCACGGATGCGATCCGTCTTATACTGCTCATACCGACCATACGAGGGAGTATGTTCCGCTTTTGGTTTACGGTAAAAATTTGAAAAGAAACGCCGATTTGGGGGTAAGAACTTCCATGGCGGACATTGCCGCATCTATAGCGGATATCTTTGCTCTTGAGGCTATGAAAAACGGAAAAAGCTTTAAAAGTTTGATTATGTAGGCGGCAAACAGGGCTGTTGATCCGCCGTGTGCGGTTCATAATTTTAATCTGCGGGTATTGCGATGAATGTTATAGAAAAAATTTCAAAAAGCAAAAATTATTTAAAGAAAATCTTACCTTCCGGTTTCGCTCCCGAAGCTGCCGTTATTGCGGGTTCGGGGCTCGGCGGCATTACGGATACTTTTAAAGTTCTAAAAACCGTAAAATACGAAAAAATACCGTTTTTCGCGAAAGCCACCGTAATCGGACATAAAGGCGAACTTGTTTTTTGCTCTTATAAAGGCAAGGATATAATCCTGATTAACGGACGCATCCATTACTATGAAGGGCACAGCGCGGAAGAAACGGTATATCCGTTAAGGGTCTTAAAGTCTTTAGGCGTCAAAACTCTAATATCTACGGCCGCGGCCGGAGCGCTGAACAAAAATTATAAACTCGGCGATATCGTTTTAATAAAAGACCACATCAATTTTACGGGAAATAACCCTTTGAGGGGCGCTCATTTCGGCGAGTTCGGAAAACGTTTTCCCGATATGAGCCGCGCTTATGATTTTGCTTTAAGAAAACTTGCTTTAAAAACGGCAAAACAAAATAAAATCAAATGTTACGAAGGCGTATATTTCGGCGTAAGCGGCCCGTCGTATGAGACTCCGGCCGAGGTTTCCGCTTTCAGAAAACTCGGCGGCGACGTAGTGGGAATGTCAGTCGTTTGCGAAGTTATAGCGGCCGCCCAAATGGGTATAAAAACTTTATGCGCGGCTTATGTTTCGAATATGGCGGCGGGAATAAAGAAAGACGTTTTAAACCATGACGGAGTGCTCGCTTTGGGTAAAAAAACGAATGCCGCAATATCACTAATAATAAAGCGCGTATTGGAAAAACTATGAGAGTTTACGACATAATATACAAAAAAAGAAACCGCGAGCCGCTTTCGAAACAGGAACTGGAATTTATCGTTTATAAATACAATAACGGCGATATCCCGGATTATCAGATGTCCGCTTTTTTAATGGCCGTCTGCTTCGCCGGGATGACTGACGGAGAAATATTCGACTTTACTTCCGCCATGGCAAATTCCGGCGATATTCTCGATTTGTCGCGTTTTGACGCGCCTTCGGCCGATAAGCACTCTACGGGCGGCGTCGGCGACGGGACATCTTTGATTATCGCTCCCGTAGTCGCGTCTGCCGGAATTTACGTTCCTATGATGGTCGGCAGGGGTTTGGGACATACGGGCGGAACCCTGGATAAACTCGAGTCCATACCGGGTTTTAGGACTTCTGCCGATAAAGACGAGTTTTTGGGATTTCTCAAATATGCCGGCGCGGCTCTTACCGGGCAGACGAACGAAATAGCTCCCGTGGATAAAAAAATGTACGCTTTGCGCGACGCTACCGCCACGGTCGAGTCCATACCTTTGATATGTTCGAGCATTATGTCTAAAAAAATAGCGGAAGGCGCCGGCACTTTGGTTTTGGACGTTAAGGCCGGAGGCGGCGCTTTTATGAAAAATCAAAAAGACGCCGCCGAACTTGCGGAAAAGATGATTTCCGCGGGTAAAAGTTTCAAGCGGAACGTATCCGCTTTGATTACCGATATGGATACGCCTTTGGGGAACTGCGCGGGAAATTCTTTGGAGATCGCTCAGGCTGCCGAAATACTGAAAGGGAATTTAAAAAACGATTTGTCAAAACTTTCAATTGAGCTTTCGGCGATGATGATTTTTAATTCAAAATCGGCTTCTTCTTTTGAGCAGGCGAAAGATATTGCCGAAAAACAAATATCGAGCGGGAAAGCCCTGGAAAAATTCAGGCAGATCATAAAAGTGCAGGGCGGAAACCCGGAAGTTTTGGATAATCCGGAAAAAATCCTTCCTAAAGCGAA
Source organism: Candidatus Endomicrobium macrotermitis (assembly GCA_031271405.1). Taxonomy (GTDB): domain Bacteria; phylum Elusimicrobiota; class Endomicrobiia; order Endomicrobiales; family Endomicrobiaceae; genus Endomicrobium; species Endomicrobium macrotermitis. Next base: position 23,812 of record JAISVT010000014.1, read on the forward strand.
AAATTCGGTAAAAATAAAATCCCAAAAAACGGGATACGTCTCTTTTATGAAAACGAGAGACATAGGAATAGCGGCTATGATGACAGGCGCCGGCAGGGAAAAGAAAGAAGATAAGATAGATTTCGGCGCCGGCGCGGTTTTCCATAAAAAAACGGGCGATTACGTAAAAGAAGGGGAAGTTCTCTCCGAACTTTTTTATAATAACGCTCCGTTAATCGCAGAAGCGTCGCGCATTATGCTTGAGGCGTATATAATATCGGAAGAAAAAGCGGAACGCCCCGAATTGATAAAGGAAATATTAAACCGATGAGTTTCGAAAAAGAAAAAACCTGGAAATTGCCGAAAGACAATGCGGCTAAAATTTCCGAAATTTCCAAAGCGCTGCCTTTAAACCCGAAAATAATTTCGGCGCTTATAAACAGAAACATAGACACCGCGGAAAAAGCCGCCGGCTTTTTACACGGCGGCATAGAGTCTTTGCATAATCCTTTTTTGTTTACCGATATGCAAAAAGCCGTGGACAGAATAAGAAAAGCCGTCGATTTGCGCGAGCAGATTTTGGTTTACGGCGACAGGGACGTAGACGGCGTTACCGCGGTCAACGTTATAGTCAACACCATAAGGATTTCGGGCGGCAATGTCCACTGGTACGTTCCGGCGGACGAAGGTTACGGCATACACAAAGACATTCTTACGAAATACGCGTCCGGAAACGTCAAACTTTTGATAACGGTCGACTGCGGCATTTCGGCCGCTTCCGAAATAGAGTACGCCAAAAATCTCGGTATGGACGTTATAGTCACCGACCATCACGAACCGCCTTACGAGGGTATCCCGGAGGCATATGCCGTGATAAACCCTAAAATCTGCGATTCGAAATACCCTTTTAGAGATCTTGCCGGATGCGCCATAGCTTTAAAAACCGCCCAGGCTCTTATGTATACTTTTATGCGCAGCTACAATAAGGATATTTTGGTATGTTTCGCCTCAAAATCCGGCAGCGATTTTTCAGGAGAATATCTGCATGTCAAAAACGATTTGGAGATTGAAAAGAAAACTTTCGCTTCGGCTTCGGAAATAAAGCAAATTGTAAAAAATTCGTTTAAAATATATACAAACAGCGCAGAGGTGAAAGAATTTTTCGTGAAAAGCGACGCTTTGCTTAAAGATAAAATGGAGATTGTAGCCGCGGACGGCAAAATAAAAGACGCCGCCTCCCTTTTGCACGCCTGCAAAGTAAACAGATTTAAAAACGACGGACAGATAAAAGATTTTTTCGACGATAATCTGGACTTGTGCGCTCTCGGGACGATTGCGGACTCCATGCCTTTGACCGACGAAAACAGGATTATAGTAAAGGAAGGGATAAAACTTATAATATCGAACCCGAACGCCAAACCGGGACTCGGTCTTATTATTGAAGACGCGGTCGCTTCAAAAAATATTCCCGGCATTACCGCGCGCACCATATCGTGGAACATAACGCCCGTTTTAAATTCTTCGGGGCGCATGGGCAGGGGAATGCTTTCTGCGCAGCTTCTTATGACAAACGACTCTTTTCAGGCTAAAAATCTTTACGCCGACATTGTCAAACTTAACGCGGACAGGCGGGGGCTTCAGTCCGAAAATATCGAGCAGTTTAAAAATCTTCTGAAAGAGCAATGCGATTCGGAAAAAGACAAAGTTATCATAGTCAACGCATCCAACCTTGAACACGGAGTTACGGGCATAGTCGCGTCGCAGATGGCAAAAGTCTATTTTAAACCTGTTTTTTTGCTGATAACCGACGGAAACGAAGCTACCGGCGCCGCGCGTTCCGCGGAGGGCTTTGACATAATAGCCGCCCTTGAAAGCGTCAAAGACATTCTTGTTAAGTACGGCGGGCACAGCCAGGCGGCGGGTTTTACCGTGGAGCATTCCAAGATAGCCGAGTTTAAAAAAAGAATAACCGAATACGCCGAAAAAAATTATACGCCTTCGGATTCCGCGGAAAGCGTGATGATAGACGGCGAGCTTAAAATTTCCGACATAAACGCGGACTTTTGCCGGCAGATAGATATTATGGAGCCTTTCGGAATGGCGAATCCGCGTCCGGTATTTTGCATAAAAGGCGTAAGCGTTACGGAAATGTCGGTTTTCGGAAACAAAGGAGAGCACCTGAAATTTAAAATTTCGCAGCAGGGCAGCAGAAACGTGCAGGCTGTTTTTTGGAACGGCGCGCATTTTTCCGATATGCTGCGTTCGGAAGACTCGGTTGATATAGCGTTTCAGCTGGAACTTTCCGGCAAAAGCGAAAAAGAATTTGTGCAGCTTAACATTACGGACGTAAAACCGGCCTATTGAACGGCGGGAAGTTCGGATGCGCGGATACATAACACAGACGCATGGCAAAAACAAAAAATAAAGGGGGCGGATATGTCTGAAAAAGAGAATGTAAAAATAGCGTTTATCGGCGGGAGCGGCTTATACGAAATCGACGGGATCGAAGACGTTTCGCAAAAAGAAATAGACACTCCTTTCGGAAAGCCTTCCGATAAAATTACAGTAGGAAGCATTGACGGAATAAATTGCGCTTTTTTGCCCAGGCACGGCAGAGGCCATATTCTTTTGCCGTCGGAAATCAACCAGAGAGCCAATATGTACGCCCTTAAATCTCTGGGCGTAGAGCAAATTGTGGCTTTTACGGCGTGCGGTTCTTTGAAAGAAAAAATAAAGCCCAAAGACTTTGTAATGCCGGATCAGATTTTTGACAGGACGAAAAACAGACAGAATACTTTTTTCGGAGACGGAATAGTCGCTCATGTCGGCATGGCTAATCCTTTTTGCAACGATATAAGAGATATTGTGCACCAGTCGGTTTATGAACTCGGAATAGAGCATCATTTCGGCGGAACTTACGTCTGCATAGAAGGTCCGCAGTTTTCGACAAAAGCCGAATCCGAAGCCAACAGGCAGCTCGGCTTTGCGGTCGTCGGAATGACTGCCGTTCCCGAAGCGAAACTTGCCAGGGAAGCAGAAATGTGTTATGCAAACGTTTCTTTGGTTACGGATTTTGACGTATGGAAAGAGGGCGAAGAAGTAACGAATGACGCTGTTGTCGCGGTTATGGCGGCAAATATTTCAAACGCCAAAAGAGTGGTGAAGGATTTGGTTTCGAAACTTTCGAAAAGAGAAGTCAAATGCGCGTGCCGCGACTCTTTAAAAACCGCGGTTATGACCGCCCCCGAGAAACTTTTGGTCAGCCCGAAATATAAAGATTTGGCTTTATTTCTCGATAAGTATTACAGCAGGTAATAAAAATGAAAGAGACAAAATACAAAGAACTTATGAAAGTGGCCAAAGAAGCGGCGGGAAATTTTTACGCGCCGTATTCCGGTTTTGCCGTCGGGAGCGCGGTTTTAAGTTCAAACGGAAAAGTATATACGGGAGCGAACGTCGAAAACGCGTCTTACGGTCTTACAAACTGCGCGGAGCGTTCCGCTTTGTTCAACGCTTTTTCCCACGGAGAAAGAAAAATAGAAGCCGTCGCCGTATGGACGGAAAAATCCGAAACTTTTCCGTGCGGCGCGTGCAGGCAGGTAATTTCGGAACTTGCGCCGCATGCGGATATAGTAATAAACGGCAGAGAAGACGAATTGATAATTTTGCGCGTTTCCGATCTGCTTCCTTTTGCTTTCGGTAAACATAACCTTAAATAAGAAGACGGGATTACAAAAAGGCGGCAGGATAAGCAAAGACATACAATGAAAAATAAAATAATCCTTTTTTTGCTTTTCCTTTTTATTTTTACGGTTTCCGCTTTTGCTTCGGAGAAGTCTTTGCGTTTGGTTTCCGGAGACGGGCAGACCGGAATAACCGGATATCCGTTAAAAAACGATTTTACGGTGCGGGCTGTAAATGCCGACGGTTCGCCCTGTCCGGGCATTGCCGTCAAATTTCTGCTTATATCCCCGTTAAACGAAGAACATAAAAAGAATGCCGGCCGCGTTTTCCCCGAAGAAACTTTGACCGGCAAAGACGGTTATGCGCGTTCAAAACTTGTTTTGGGCAAAAACGCTTCCGGCGAAATAAATGTCGTGGCTTTTTCGGAACAAATTCCCGGAAACGTTATTTTCAGGACAATGACGTTTCATAAAAACTGGCTTGCAATGATGGTTATAAATCTTGCCGGCGGTTTGGCTCTGCTTCTTTTCGGAATGTCTTTTATCAACAAAGCTTTGCAAAGAGCCGCGGGGCAAAACTTCAGAAACATACTTACTTCCGCCACATCTTCAAGAATCCGCGGCGTGATTTCCGGTTTTTCTCTCACTTCTTTAAACCAGTCAAGTTCCGCTACGATGCTTTTGGTAATAGCTCTCGTGAGCGGCGGGGCGATGTCGTTTTTCCAGTCGATGTCGGTATCTTTGGGCGCTTCCATAGGTTCCACGGTTACGGGACAGCTTGTCGCTTTCAGGCTTGTAAACTACGCGCTCCTGATAGCCGCGGCAGGTTTTGCTCTGTCTTTTTTTTCCGGCGGAAAAAGGCTGGCAAAAGCCGGCGACGCAATATTCGGTTTCGGCATTTTGTTTCTCGGCATGAAATTAATGTCGGACGCTATGACCCCTCTTACTCTTAATCCGGTATTTTTAGATATTATAACGGGAATAAAATCGCCTTCTCTGGCGATATTGGCGGGCATTGCCGTGACCCTTATAATACAGTCCAGCGGCGCGCTTGTGGGGATAGTTATAGCTATGGCGGCTTCCGGGATTTTGACTTTGGAGCAGTCTGTCTGCCTGGCTTTGGGATCGCAGATAGGCACATGCATTACAGTCGTTATAGGCGCGGTGAAAATGCCCAGAAACGCCAAAAGGACGGTTATTTGGCAAATATTCCAGCAGACTATAGCCGTTATTTTAATCTTTCCGTTTTTGCAATGGGTTTCGTTTAACGGGGAAGGGGTCTGGTTTATATTCGTTAAACGGTTTACCGAATCTTTGTTTTTTACGCAGGATATCGGAAGGCAGATTGCCATGTCGCATACTTTGTCGGCGGTTTTGAATATGATAATTCTGCTTCCGCTGTTAAAGTATCTTCAAAAAGCGGTTTTTTTGTTTTATCCTTTCAGAAACAGCGAAATAACTTTCGGCACGGTTTACATAAATATAAAAAACCCGGAACCGGACATAAACAAAGCGCTCGAGCTTTCCAAGCTTGAAATCCAGAGGCTGGGCGGTTTTGTTTCCGATATGCTCGGCAATTCCCTTAAGGCTTTAAAAACCAGAAATATAGACATTCCGGAAAGTATTTCCAACAGAGGGCTTAAAACGGACATACTTTACAGGGAAATAGTTCCGTATATTGCGAAAACCGGACAGAATAAGCTCAGCAGGGAACAGTCCGAAAAAGAAATCAGGCTTCTTTACGTTTTGTCGAATCTTGACGAAATTTCGGATATCGTGGACAGAAATCTTATGCATACGGCAAGGAAAAAAATAAGGAGTTTTTCGCGTTTTTCGCAGGAAGGGCTTGAAGACATTACAAAAATTCACGGAGTAGTATGCGAAAATATGTCTAAAGTTTTAAACGCTTTTTCTTCTGACGATAAAGCTCTTGCTTCCGAGGTCGCGGCCGCAAAAGCCTCCGTAAGGGGATTGGTTTCGCAGCTGAGGCAAAAACATATAGCGCGCCTTCATGCCAATTTACAGGAATCCATAGAAACTTCCGGGATCCATATGGACGTTTTAGACCAATATAACAGAATCAATTCTATGGTTTGCGATATAGGCGCAATAATATCCGGAGAAGTTTGATAAAAAACCGCAAAACGCCGTGTTTACTTCCTAAATCTGAAATTTTTGTTAAATCTTTCCGTTTTACCGCGCGCTTGCCTTGAAAATCTAATTTAAAAAGAGTAACATATCTTTTGCTTGGGCAGTCTAATGAATGTATATGCCGTACGGAAAATTCACTTTTTGCCGCTGCTGCAAAATGCGTTAAGGGGTTAGGTATGAAAAAAATATCTGTTGTAATTTTATTTATGTTGTTTTGCGCGGGAGGGCTTTTCGCGGAATACATATATTTGAAAAACGGACAGGAAATCAAGGGTAAAATAGTGTCCGAAACGGATAAAACCGTTACGGTGCTTAACGAAGCTACAAAAAAAAGAGTCGTGCTTAAGTTTGTGAATATTGCCGACATAACCTCAACGCCCAAATCCGAGATTGAAATTACCCGGATTGCGCAAAGCGCACAGGAAGCCGCAACGCAGTTTACCAGCGCCAATAAAACCGAGCTTGACGGTTCCGATACGTATGTCCAAAATAACAAGTCGGGCGTCATAGTGTATAACGTCAAAGAAGAAATAATTGAAAAAGGAAAGCAGCCGTCCGCCGTAACCGGCGTTTCGGAAGAAGACGATAAAGGCGGTTTTGACGCCGCGGCTTATTTGCTGGGAACGGGTTCAGCCGCAAAATCCTCGGTAAAGCCTGCCGCCGAAAGCAAGCCTAAGCCGAAACGCTCCAAAAAGAAGCCCGCGCCTGCAGCCGAAGATTCGGGTTTTGACGCCGCGGCGTACTTATTGGGAACAGCTTCCGCTCCCGAGGCAAAAACGGCGCAGACCAAAGAAAAAAAGCCTAAAGAAAAACCCGCCAAAAAAAAGAATAAAGAAATAAAGCAGATGGAAGAAGAAGATTACGACGCCGCAAAGTATTTGCTCGGCATCGCGGACGAGCCGGTAAGCGCTCCCCGGAAGGAAGAGAAAAAGGCTAAGGAAAAACCCGCGAAAAAAGAAAAGAAAAAATCAAAAGAGGCGGAAGAAGATTATGACGCGGCAAGATTTTTGCTGGGGGATTCTCTTTCGGAGCCGCAAAGCAGTTATAAAGAAACGGAAAAACCGGAATACTCGGGAAGTTCTTCGGCTTTGCCTGCGGAAACCGTCGTATCCATAGCTTTTGATTTAAAAGGTTATAGTAAATTTTCAGGTTCTCCTTTCTTAACAAGCGGAGGTTCCGATTTCGGAATGGGTCTTTTTCTTGAAAGATACGGCTATTTTTGCAGTTTTGCCGCAGCGGGCGTAGGCGCGGGCTATGAGCATAAAAGAGGTTTGGAAGATATGCAGGGAAGATTCGGTTTTATTCCCGTATACGCGGCTTTGAAAGCCAGGCTCACGGAATACAAAGACTTTAATTTTTACGCGGTTTTCCGTTTCGGGTATAATTTTATGATTGCAAATCCGGCATATTTGGGCAAGGCCGACGCCAAAGGCGGTTTGTATTACGCGTTCGGTCCGGGAGTCGTGCATAACAGAGTTGTCGTTCAGGCATTGTACTCCTTCAATAACGGAGGAATGAGTTATTACGGGGCGGATTCGCAAATAGACGTAGATCTGAAATTTTCAAAGGTAAGTTTTTCCGTAGGTTATATGTTTTAGGACGCGGGCTTTCGTTATTCGTCAGTGGACGCGTTCCGTAATGCTTCCCGCAGAGGGCGCGGTTTCTCCGGTTTCTTCTTCGACTGTAGTATAATTGATTCCGGTTTTGTTTATCTTATAGTCCGCAATGCTTTCTTTTCCAGAGCATCCCGCAAACAATACGAACGCTGTCAGGTACGCAAAAAACACAATTTTATCCATGAGAATCTCCTTTTGTCCAGTTTTCTAATGATATAAAAACTTTTTAAGATATTCAATAATTCGCGCAGTCAAAATAACGGAGGAAAAATGAAAAAAGTATCGTTTGCGGCGGTTTTGGCTTTATTTTGTTTTTGCGTTTCAGGTTTTTCGCAAAGCGGGGGAGGAGTTTCAAACACGTATAAAATCGGTTCTATAGATTTTATAGCGATAAAAGACACGGATACAAATATGGGCAAAAATATATTGACGAAGCCTAATTCCGAAGTGGTAAAAAGAGTTATGCCCGACAATCAAAACCCGTCTTCAATAAACGCTTTTGTGGTTAAAACGAGCTCGAAAACGATCCTTATAGACGCCGGAGTCGGAGCAGGAGGCAATTTGATTAAAAATCTCGCCGCGGCCGGCATTTCTCCCGATAAAGTCGATATTATTTTGATAACGCATATGCACGGCGACCATATAGGCGGGCTTATAAGCCCGGACAATAAAAAAGTTTTTCCTGCGGCCGACGTTTACGTCGCGGCTCCCGAGATCGGCTATTGGGCGGGCAATATTTCGGCAAATGTCGGAAACACAAACCTTGCGAAAGCCGTAAGAGCCGTATACGGCAATAAATTCAAAACTTTTGAGTGGGGCGAAAACGTTACTCCCGAAATAAAGAGCGTTAAAGCTCAGGGACATACTCCGGGACATACGGTATTTGACATATCGTCCGGAGAGGAAAAACTTACCGTGATAGCCGATTTGATACACAGCCTGAAAGTTCAAACGGCCGATCCGTCGATTTCGGTAACTTTCGACGTTGACCCGCTTCAGGCCGTAGATACGAGAAAGCGCATATTGAGAGAGGCGTCAAAAAATAAAACCAGAGTAGCCGGAATGCATATCCCTTTCCCGGGAGTAGGCACGGTTACCGAAACCGATAACGGCGGATATTTCTTCAACCCTGCGCTGAAATAATTATTTCTTTGCGAAAAAAAGTTTGATTTGACAACAATTCCAATATTTTATACCATTCACTTTGTATAAATTCACATCACAGGAGGCGTATTATGGCAGTAAAAGTTGCGATTAACGGTTTCGGAAGGATTGGAAGATTGGCTTTCAGGCAGATGTTCGGAGCGGAAGGGTATGAAGTCGTTGCTGTTAACGATTTGACAAAGCCCGCGATGCTTGCCCATTTATTAAAATATGACACGGCTCAGGGAAGATATGCCTTGGCCGATAAAGTGAAATCAACCGAAGATTCCATAATAGTCGACGGCAAAGAAATTAAAATATACGCCGAAAAAGACGCGAAAAATCTTCCTTGGGGAAAAATCGGAGTTGATGTCGTTCTCGAATGCACCGGTTTTTACACTTCAAAAGCGAAATCCCAGGCTCATATAGACGCGGGCGCGAAAAAAGTAGTTATTTCCGCTCCGGCAGGCGATGATCTCCCGACGGTAGTATTTAACGTAAACCATAAAATACTCAAAAAAGAAGACAATATCATATGCGCCGCTTCGTGCACTACAAACTGCCTGGCGCCTATGGCAAAAACGCTTAACGATTATGCTCCGATACAGTCGGGCATTATGACCACCGTTCACGCTTATACGGGCGATCAGATGACTCTTGACGGACCTCACCCGAAAGGCGATTTGAGAAGAGCGAGAGCTGCTGCCGAAAACATAGTTCCCAATTCGACGGGAGCGGCAAAAGCAATAGGTTTGGTTATACCCGAACTTAACAAAAAACTTATCGGCTCGGCGCAGAGAGTTCCGGTTAAGACCGGCTCCAGCACGATTTTGGTGGCCGTTGTCAAAGGAAAAGACATAACGAAAGAATCGGTAAACGCAGCTATGAAAGCCGCGGCAAACGAATCTTTCGGATATACCGAAGAAGAATTGGTTTCTTCAGATATTATCGGAATTTCTTTCGGTTCTTTGTTTGACGCTACGCAGACTATGGTTTCTAAAATTTCCGACGATACTTATCAGGTTCAGACCGTTTCATGGTACGACAACGAATACAGCTATACCAGCCAGATGGTAAGGACTATAAAATACTTCGCGGAATTGGCGTAATTGTTTTGAATAAATAAAAATCAAAGACCGCGCCGGCGCAATTTGCGCGGCGCGGTCTTTTTTTAGAGGTAAAAAATGAAAAAAACCATTAAAGACATCGACGTAAAAGACAAAAAAGTTTTGGTAAGGGTGGACTATAACGTTCCGCTGGACGCAAAATTGAATATAACAAACGACAAAAGAATTGCCGCGACTTTGCCGACGATACAATATCTTCTGGACCAGAACGCGGCAATAATACTTCTTTCGCATTTGGGAAGGCCGAAAGGAAAAGCCGTCCCTGAAATGAGCTTAAAGCCCGTTGCCCCGAGGCTTGCCGAACTTCTCGGAAAACCCGTTAAGTTTATAGAGGGAGACGCAATAGGCGAAGAAGCCGGGAAAGCAGCCGCGGATTTAAAATCCGGCGAAATTCTTTTGCTTGAAAATTTGAGATTTCATCCCGAAGAAGAAGGCAAAAACGCGGCCGGCGAAAAAGATAAAGACGCTATGGACGCTTTTGCAAAAGAACTTGCCTCTCTCGGCGAAGTTTTTGTTCAGGACGCTTTCGGGACGGTGCACAGGGCGCACGCTTCGACTGCGGGCATAGTAAAATACGTTAAAGACGCTGCGGCGGGCTTTTTGGTTGAAAAAGAGCTGAAATTTTTGGGAGCCGCGCTTGATAACCCCGTAAGGCCTTTCATAGCTATACTCGGCGGAGCGAAAGTGTCGGATAAAATCAACGTTATAGAAAATTTGCTCGGCAAAGTTAATGCCATAATAATCGGCGGCGCAATGGCTTATACGTTTTTAAAAGCTCGGGGCATAAGCACCGGAACGTCTTTGGTTGAGGATGATAAATTGGATCTGGCTTTGGAAATTTTAAAAAAAGCGGAAGAGAAAAAAGTCGAGTTTTTGCTTCCCGTGGACCATATCATTGCGAATAAAGTCGATTTTGCCGGTAAAGCCGTTCCGTTGGGAGCCGTCGTTAAAACTACCGACGGAGATATTATAGAAGACGGTTTTATGGGCGTTGACGCGGGACCGAAATCCGTCGCGAAATTTGCCGAAGCGGTCAAGACGGCAAAAACAATAGTCTGGAACGGGCCTTTGGGAATATTCGAAATAGAAAGATTTTCAAAAGGAACCGTTGAAATAGCCAAACTTGTAGCGGAAGCTACCGACAAAGGCGCGGTTTCTGTCGTCGGCGGCGGGGATTCCGTTTCCGCGGTTAAAAAAGCGGGAGTAGACAAAAGAATAAGCCATATTTCTACCGGCGGCGGAGCGTCTCTTGAATTTTTGGAGGGGAAAGAACTTCCCGGAATAGCGGCTTTGCCGGATAAAGAATAAACAAAGTATGACGATAAGAAGACGGGACGTTAAATAAAATTTTTCTTGTCTTCTTATCGTCGGTACAGTCTGCCGGTTGACATTTGATTTGACACCGTATAAATTTTGTTGTATAATCTCTGAATTATGAACGCACTCAATACAGTATTTTATTTACTCCAATTCGTACATTACACGGTTTGCGCGGGACTGATAATCATAGTTCTGCTCCAAGCCGGAAAAAGCGGCGGCATGGCGGGGATTTTCGGCGGAGGCGGTTCTGACCAGATTTTTAACGCACCTTCCGGAATGGCTTTTATAAAAAAGCTTACCGTTTTCATGGCCTGTATTTTTATTTTTACCTCTTTGGTATTGACGAAGTTTTCCACAAGAATGAGCATGATGTCCGTAGTCGATCAGCTCTCTAACATTCCGATAGCTGCTCCGGTTGAACCGGGCGGCGGAAGTGAGAAGTAGTACTCGCGCTGGGGTGGCGGAATTGGCATACGCGCACGTTTGAGGGGCGTGTCCTTAACCGGATGCGGGTTCAAATCCCGCCCTCAGCATTTTTTTGATTTAGTTCGTCATTTGTAATTTGTAATTGCCGTTATGCGGGTGTAGTTCAGTGGTAGAACGTCTCGTTGCCAACGAGAAGGTCGTGGGTTCAAGTCCCATCGCCCGCTCCAGATCAAACCAAAAAGTCCTGATTCTTTCAGGGCTTTTTTTATTTGTTTAATTTTTTGCCGTTGATTCGTGATTCGTAATTTGTAATTTGTAATTGTATTTTACAGAGTTTTTTTTTCCGGGATTCCGGGTTTTCTGGGGAATTGCATCGGCGTGTCTTTGTATTTTTTGAAAATAAGAAGGCGGTAATCCAATTCCTGTTCGGGAAGTTTGTATTCTATAATTCTTTCGAGTTTTGCTCCCAAATGCTTCAGTGCGTTTTCTACCGAAGTTAAACCTTCTTCTTTGCTTTCAACGGAATTTTTTGTCTTATGAACCAAAAAACGGCCGCCTATTTTAAGAAGCGGTATGGAAATTTCAAGATTAGGGGAAAATTTGCTTACCGCGCGCGACAAAATAAAATCGTATTTTTGCCTGTAACCGGCATTTTGTCCTATTTCCTCCGCGCGTTTATTTAATATTTCAATGTCAAAACCAAGCCTTTTGTTTGCTTCTTCCAAAAAAACGCATTTTTTTGTTATCGATTCCACAAGAGTCAGTTTTATATCGGGCAAAGCTATTTTTACGGGTATTCCCGGCATTCCGGAGCCCGTACCCAAATCTGCCGCGCGCAAACCCGAAGTATTTTCCGTTATTTCCGAAATAGCTTTAGCGCTGTATAAAGAATCGCAAAAATGCCTGTAAATCAAATCTGTTTCGGTTTTAAAAGATATCAGGTTAAACTTTTTATTCCACTCCGTAAGCGCGTCAAAATATATCGCAAATTTTTCACATTGTCCGTCGCTGAAATTTGTTAAAATATTTTGGCTGACATAATCCTTAAAAATGCCGAAAAGCCCGTGTTTTTTCATATGAGAATATTATCAAATAATGATTGAAAAATAAATACATTTGAGTTATTTTATGAGCATGATAAAGAAAGGTATTTCAATATTATTGGCCATAGCTTTGATTGAGACTGCGGCTTTGGGCAGTATGCCTCCCGCTCAGCCGGTTTTTGCGGCGGAATCTAAAAATCTGCCGTCATTTTCGGATTTAGGCGGAGTAACGGGCGGAAAAGATTTCGGCTCGCCGGGAAGGATAATAATAATACAGGATTTGCACTGCCATCCTCAGGTGCAAAAAAATATCGGCTCGATAATAGAGATTCTTGACGATAAATTCAAAATAAACAATATCTACCTCGAAGGCGCGCACGGAGACGTTGACATCGGCTGGCTTACCGCCATAAAAGACAAGACCTTTTCGGATAATATCGCGCAAAAACTGCTTGAAAGCGGAAAACTGACCGGCGCGGAATATTACGCTTATAAACGTAATTCCGGGTCGAAACTTAAAGGCATAGAAGACGAAGAAATCCATCTTGCCAATTTAAAAAGGCTTTCGCAAATAACGGAACTTCAGCCTGAAATAACCGCGATACTGTCGGATCTTTCCGGTTTCCTCAAACAAAGCCAAAAACAAAACTACGGCGCTTTGAACCGTAAACTCGCTTCTCTTTCCGGTAAATACCGTTCAGGAAAAATAAATTCGGCGGGCTATTATAAAAAGCTTTTAAAATACGCCGAAAAAGCCGAAAAATTAAAAAGTTTTGCAGGGGATTTTAACGTAAATACTGACGATTATCCGGAAATATTGAAGTTTTCGGAATCTTCGAATAAACTAAAAAAAATAAACTTGAAAACCGTTCAAACGCAGCTTTCCCGGATTGTGAACGAATTAAAAAGTTCTCTTCCTTACGGCGCATATTCCGAATTTCTGGCAAAAACAAATTCGTTAAGCGATACCGGCGCGCTGATAAAAGAGCTTGAAAGATTAAACTCCGGCGGTTTTATAGATTTCGGCAAATATAAAGAAGCGGGCGAATTTATTTCCGCGCAAAATTCCGCGGCGGATATTAACCCGATAAAGCTTATCGGCGAAGAAAGAAAATTTTTGAAAGCGCTTCAGGTTAAAGCCTCCGAAAGCGAAAAAGAAATGCTGACAGTCATAATTTCCGATATGTTCTCCTATTTCTCGGATTATTACACGGCAAGCCTTGCGTCGGACGATTATAAATACCTAAAAGCGTTCGGAACGGAAAATTACAGGCATTACTGGCAAAAAGCCGCAGGGTCTCATGACATATATTTGCTTGATAAATACGACGCTTTACTGGAAGAGTATTATGAAACCAACATTAACAGGGATAAAATATTTACACAACACATATTTGACGGAAATGAGCCGTCCGGCATAAACCTGATAGTCTGCGGAGGGTTCCACACGCAGGGACTGGCAGAAGAGTTTGAAGAAAAAGGAGTAAGTTATACCGTAATTACTCCTAAGGTTACCCAAGACGCCGCAATCGCGGACGAGATATATAATGAAATGCTTTTGAGCGGTTTTAAAACCGAATCTTTTGCCATAGCCTTGCAGGCAATATCAAACGGAGGAAGCCAAAAACAATTTACGCTGATTTTGGAAACCCTTCTGGCCGACGAATTAAAAAGAAATCCGAACTTAAACAAAGAAGAATTTATAAACGGTATCGTAAATAAAATATGCGATATCGACGAATCCGAACTTAAAAACGGCGGACTTACGGCAGTTTACAACCGCCCGGTAAACGAAGGCGTTAAGCTAAACGGCGACGGCAGCGTAGAAGTAAGCATATTTTTTGAAAATAGCAGGCAAAAACACGTTATCGCGGTAAATACGAAAGAAACGGCTCCTTACGCTTCGATCTTCGGCGCAAAATATGCAAAAACCGCCCCTTTGTGGGAGTGGGTGTATTTATTGCCGTTTTCAATACCGTTTTTAAAAAGCAGTAAGTTCAAGGCTTTCTTAAGCAATACATTCTTGCGGGGTGTGGAAGCGAGAGACATCAACAAAGTATTGAGAAACAATAAGAGGCTTAATATTTCGGATTTTATTTCATCTTCCTTGCTGCTTTCTGCGATTTTTTTGCTGCCCCAAACTCTGCCTTTTGTGATAATTGCCTACTCGGTATTCAAATCGCTGGCGTTCGCATCTTTCCACCAGAATAAATTTAATATCAGAGGAGGCGCAAAATTCAGTTCCGTATTTGTGTCGTCGCTTGTTACGCTGCTTCCCATTAATCTTATATTAATAATTGCAGGTCCGGCCGGCCTTGCCGCTGCCGTTATTTTAGGAATACCGCTTCAAGTATTGCTCCATGAACTTTATAATGTATGGCTGGCGCCTTCAATAGCCGCCCGTTTGCACAAAAACTATGTTTATACCGACAGCGAGTTGATTAAGTATTTTGATGATTTCAGCGAAGAGATAGACCTGTCGGATTTTAACAAAAGCGTGCCTTCTGCCGATGCGCGCAAATTTGAAGTCATGCTCAAGCTTTTTAATCTTAACAGGAATAAGGATACAGTAAACAGAATATTGCCGGTACTGCTGCAAATATCCGGAGATTTATCGCATAAAAAACAATCCGGAAAAATTGTATTAAGGATTAATGAATCCATATCTTCTCAGCTTGAAAATATGGATAAAAGCATTGCGCGATATATAGCGTCATCGGAAAGTAAAGAGGACTCATTTAACTTTTTGCTCATATCGGCTCAAAAGAATAAGCCTCGCGCGCTTTCCGAAATAGTTTCGAATCAAAATATTGATGTAAGATACAGACTGTACGCGTACGGCCTTTTGAGAAGTTCCGGTTCATATTTAAATGAAAATAAAAAAAGAGAGCTTACTGAAAAAGCGCGAAGGCTTATACACAATTTTGAATGGAGAAAAGATTTAGGACATATATATGACGGCACCATATTTTACAATGAAGAATTACAGGCTTACGTCACGGCAGTTTATCTGATAATGGTTGCGGAACACCCCGGGTTTATTAACAGAGAAAGTTCCGATGTATTTAAAACGATAACAAAAGCAAGATTTGACGCCAGATACCGCAATGCCGACTCTTCCCTATCGTTCGGGAAAGATTTTTTTAAGGTTCCTGCGCAGCAAAGAGTATTTCCTGAAATTATTGCGCATGAGCTTGCGCACATTCATCTCACAAATTTAAAGTTTTCTCCGATAAAAAAAATCGCGATTTTATTGATTTTCCTGCCCGAAAATAAATTTACGCGAAAACTTATCTTGAATTTGCAGAGGGCGGTAATTCACGAGTTATATGCCGATGTCGCCGGATATTTGTTGAGTAAATCTACCGGAAGAAATCCTGAAAATTTTTATAATGCGATGCTGGCTCCTTTCTTGAAAAATTTTCCTAAATCTACGGAATTTACGGATGAGCATGAAGGGGCAAGAATTCAGTTCAGCCAGCTTATTGAAATGCTTAAACACGACCGTCGCAGTATCGATTATTATAAGTTTGCCGGTCTTTTTGACAGAAAACTGCGCAGAAACATAAAAAATTCGGAATTATATTTCAGGGAGTTCTTTTTTGACCTTGCCGAATCTTATCTCACGCGCGAAGGATATAAAACCGTAAGCGAGCCTGAAGATTTACAAAGCAACGATGTTATTACCGTAAATGAATTGCTGGATTCTTTTTACGCTTCGATATTCGGCGGCGAAAATGCCGCCGCCGCTCCGTTTTGGGAATGGGTTTATATGCTTCCCGGAGTAAGTTTTTTTGTTGAAAAAGGCGGGTTTGCAAAAATACTCTCAAAAACTTTCTTGCGCAAAAAAAGCGAAGAAGAAATAAAAGGAACTCTGAAAACCGGCAAAGTTTCCAAAATTATCGACGCGGCGGGGATAATTGCTTTTGCCGGTTTTTCATTGAGCGGCCTTGGCATTGCCGGACTTGCCGCATTTGCGCTTACCAGAGCGATAATTTTTTCCATGGCTCACAAAGGTTTTGACTGGAAAGCGCACTGGAAAGACAGGACTTTGATAAGTTCTCTTGTGTTCAGTTCTTTGCTGTTTTTTATTCCGTTTGCGGTCATATGCGCTCCTCTGGCGTTTTTCAGTATTAACGTTATACCTGCCGTTGCCGCGGGACTCTCTTTAAATATTCTTTTACACTCCGTTTATAACAAATATATCGCTTCGTCGTTTTCTTTAAAAAAAGCTTCCATAGCGGCAGAACAGTCCGCGGAAGAAAAACAAAGTTTTATAGCGGGTGTCATAAAAAGCAAATTGTCCGGAAAACTCGGTATTTCGGAAGAGAAAATCGAAATCAATCCGGCGTATGAAATACCGTACGGTTCAATCGGAACGCTTGCGGAATATTTTTATTCTGCGGTAAAACTTTCGAAAGCCGAAAACGGAAATATCGTTTCAAATATTCCGAAATCGTTTCTGTTTGCGCTTCACGGTCTTAACGGCGCGGAACGCGATGAGTATATTGAAACTTTTGCCGAAAATCTTACGGCTTTGTACGAAATCATGCTAAAAGTTCCGGCTGATAAGCGCGATGAATCGGCAAATGCTCTTATGAACGCCTTAAATGACAATATCGCCGATTTTGCGAAAACCGCATTTCTGGAGTACGCGTTTTCTTCAGCCGTTACCGTTCCTTCATTTGACGAGATTTCAAAACTTGCCGGATATATCGGAAAATTGTCTTTTAAGTGGTCGGCAGTAAACAGAGACCTGTTGTATTTTATTTCCAAATCGAAAGACTTGGTTAAAAATTTCGACGGCAAAACGAGAAATATGCTGTTGTTTCAGTGTATCGAATTTTTAGGGTATATTTTGCAAAGCCAGACTTGGCTTTCTCCGGCGCTTTATGACGGACAATACGGTTTTATGCAGGATACCGCTACGGCTCCGAGGTACGAGCGCGAGTTGGCTCATACGGGGGATATCGATCCGGTTTTTAAAACGATACTCTCAAATCACCGCAGAACGCAGATTATAAAAACCAAAGAAGCCGCGCTTTTTGAATACATAGCCGACAGAGGAAACAGAATCGGCTCTTCTCTTATACTTCCGGACAGCATAGGGGAGGGTTTTAAAAATATCGACATCTCATCTTTGGAAGATAAAGTGTATTCCGCGTATATTTTGGATGAAAATGAAACCGCTTCTCTGCTTAAACAGAGAAATTCCCGCTCAATTACGGACAGGTATTTTATAATAGACTGTTCGCAGCACGGCGATGTAGCGGCGATTGCCGGAAGCATCGATAAATACAATGAGAGCGTGAGCGATAAACTTAAAATAAAAGAAGTTTTATTTTATAACGCCGATTTGAAAGATTATGTTTTGTCGGACAAAAAATTCTCTTTTTTGACAGCTTACATATTTGATTTTCCAAAGTTTGTAACGGATGAAAATAGCAGGGAATCCGTGTCGGATTTGTTTACGAATATTCCTGCCGTATATGCCGCGGACGACGGGTTTGTTTTAGATTTCGGCAGCCGTCTGGACAATTTTACGATTCATTACTTGTATTTGCTTATGGACAGGGAGTCTATAGTTCACACGGCATCCGAAAGCGCGGCAAGACGCAGAGATTCGGCTTTCCCTGACATGGAAACCGCGGAGGAATATAAAAAACTGTATGTCAGGCTTGAGGAATCGCTTAAAAAATATAATTTTTTTGACGGCGCGAAAAAGAAATTTTACAACACCGTAATGGAAAACCTTTCGGTTAATATCAAACGTTTAAATTATTATGCCGAAGGTAAATACGTAAGCGCGAGAGATTTTAACGACATTATAGATGAATACAGAACCTTTTTAAATTTCCTGCTTTATTTTCAATGGTCGGACAGAAAAGACAGAAACCATATGATTTCAGATGCCGAAAGGTCCGGTTTAGCCGGGCAGTTTAACGGGTTTATGATAAAACCGAAGAATTCCGCAGGTGTTCCTTTTTCTCAGGATACCGTTTTAACCGCAAGCGGAATGTCGGCCGTAAAAACCATAGCGGCGATGCTTATATCGGAAAATATTTCCAAAATAGCGTTAGGAAAAAATATTTATTATGAGAATAAACATATGTTTAAGAATCTGAATGCTTTTACAAATCCCGAGACATTTAAAGAAGGAGATACTGCGGCGATATTAAATCTTGATTCGGAAGCCGTATTTTTTGATTTGATTTCCAACGACTCGGAAATTCCGGTCGCAGACGTAAAACGCGTCGTTTCGGAACTTGCGAAAAGAAAATACGGAACGCCTTTTTATCTGTGCATAGACAACAGCATGTATCCGTCTTTTCAGTTTAACGGCATTTTTGACGGGATAGATTTGCCGGATAATATGTACATTGTAATTTACGGCAGCATGCAGAAAATGCATCAAAGAGGGCTTGAAATTGTAACTTCCGGATTTTTGACTTTGATGTCAAACGGGCATAACCATGAAGAGATCTTAAACCGGTTAAAAGACTCTTCAAAATTTACTTCGTCCGAAATAGATACTTTCCGGCATATAGCTTTAAGCGAATTTGCGGATAGAGACAGTTTTCTTGCGCGTTCGAAAGAGCTTAACGACAACGCGGAAGCCGCGGCTTTGGCGCTGAACGGCATAGCAAAAATATTCGGGAACGTTTTCCGTGTGTATCATCCGTCTTTATACTCCGGAGAGCAGAAAAGAATGTGGGAAGAAAACGGAAGCGCCGGAATCCCGTTCTTTTTTATAAAAGGAAGCAAAGACGGAGTCGGGAATAATATTGACAAGTTTCTTGAATATTTATTTAAGAAATTTATTAAGGAGACCGCTTTTTCGCCTCTTGTCAGAGACAGTTACGGGTTTGATTCTTTCACCAACATAACTTACGGCTACGGAGACAGGGCGGCAAGGTTTAACGCAGGGCTCGATATGGGCCGTGACGCAGATAAATTTTTAGATACGTTTGCCGGAGCGGCTTTTGAATATTTTTCCCGCGGCGGCGCGGAAGAAGAAGGAACTGCTGAAGATTTACAGGTTGAAAGAATATATTCTTATGTAAAAGAGCAGCGAGGCTACAGGGCGCAAAATTCGGATCAGGCTGTTTATGAGTATGTTAACGGCATAAATCATTCTGTTTTATCGGATGAAAATGTGCTGAAAATGCTGATTATTTGCGGTATTTTGGAAAAATCCGCCCCTGAAGAAATAAAAGCGCGCGCTTATGAAATATTAAGCGGGGAAATTACCGTAGATTTAAGCGGCATTTATATTGAGGCTTTGCCTTATTACGGAAAACCAAATAGGGAGGTTACCGGAAAATTAACAGAATTTTTTATAAACGGCAGTTCGTCGCAGCAGGGCGCTGCTGCCGCTTCTTTAGCCGCGGTGCTGGAACCGCCTGCGGTTGAGCACAGCATAGACGGTTTTGATTCGGGCGCAGGGTATTCGGGAAGGTTTATTGCAAATATGCTGGCCGCGGCATAAGTTTTCAAAATAAAAAACGGGCGGCTGAAAATAAAATTCAGCCGCCCGTTTTTTATTTTTTAATATTTATTATTTAGCCGCTTTGAGAGATTGTAAAAGCGCATCGGCCTGCTCCAAAGCTTTTTTGTTTTTGTCATCCGCCTGCCTCATTATTTCATCGGCTTCCCTGTCTGTCGTTTCTCTGGCATTTTTTGCTTCTCTGAGCATTAAATCGATTTCCGATACGGATATTTTATACTCGTTGTTTGCTCTTTCTTTTATGGCGTTTGCCTGGCTTTCAAGGTTTTTTGCTTCAAGTTCCGCCTGTTTTCTTTTTGCCGCCGCCTGTTCTTTTATGACGTCAGCTTTCGCTTTTACGTCCTGTTCTTTTATCTTGGCGTCGTTTTTTATCTTTTTTACGTCTTCCGCAGCTTTTTTCTTTTCGGCGTTTGCCTGATTTTTTATTTCCTTTGCCTGGGCTTTTACGTCGTCGGCGTTTATTTTTACGTCTTGTTCCGTTTGCGTATTTTCCGAAGCAACGGGCGCAGTTGGAACCGACGTGACCGTAGCCGGAGACGTTACCGTGCCGCTTTCCGTCTGAGCCGCCGCCAATCCCGCCGCCGATACGATAAATCCCGCCGCAAATACAGCTGAAAACAATTTTTTCATTTTTTTCTTCTCCCTTTTTTTATTTTGCCGCCGCTCTGTCGTACTTGATTTTTAAAATGACCTGTGTCAACGAAAGAGCAAGAATAATACAATTTGATATTATCAGCGGAAGTTCATTAAGCATTATGCCGTAAATAATCCACAGAAAAACGCCCGCGGTAAAAATCGCGAACATATGTACCGAAATGTCTTTTGCCGATTTTGTTTTCAGGGTTCTATATACCTGCGGAACAAAAGCGATCGTAGTGAAAAAACCCGCCAGATAACCCAATACTTTAATTGAAAGCATTTTTCATTTCCTCTTCATTTAACGCTTTATAGCGTTTTTCCCTTGTTACCCGCGAATCCAGAGCCTGTTTCGGGCAATAAGACAGGCATCTTAAGCATAACTGGCATTTATTGCCGTCAAACGCGGGATATTCTTTCATCGAAATATTTTTGACCGGGCAAACCGAAACGCAAAGTCCGCATTTTGCGCATTTGTCTTTTACGGTTTTAAGGCCGATGATTTTTTGTGAAAAAGCAGTTTCCCAAAGTCCGGTTATAAATGAAGAAACCGCGAAACAAAATTTAAAGAACGCGTTTGTTTTTTCAGGTTTTGCCGTACCGTCCGCTATTTCCTGCGCGAAAGCGGTTATCTTTTTAAACGCTTTTTCTTTCTTTGCTTTGTTTTTTTCTTCGTTTTGTATAAGGATCCAGTTGTTCGGCATTCTAAAGCCTTTTGCCGCAATAAGCGAATACCCTTTGTCTTTTAAAATGCCGCCTATGGACGCTTCGGCTCTTAACGACGAATCTCCCATGGTCGAAAATACGAAAGTTTCCGTACCGAAAGCCTGAGGCAGGTTTTTGATAAATTTTCTTACGAACGGGTAGGTATTCCAGCACGCTATCGGAAACGCAATTCCTATCGTTTTCGTAAAATCTATTTCCAGGGGATTTGCTTTTTCTATATTTATGAGTCTTGCGGTTATGCCGTTTTGTTCGAAGACAGAAGATACTTTTTTTGCGGCCAGATAAGTGTTTCCGGTGCCGCTGAAAAAGTATATGTCAGCAGATTTGCTTTTCATCTTTTTTCTGTTTCCTTTGCTTTTCAAGATGTATAGTAAGTATGGCTATGTCGGAAGGTTTTATCGAACTGATTCTCGAAGCCTGCCCTAAAGTCTGCGGGCGGACTTTGTTAAGCCTTTCTTTGCTCTCTGCGGATAAAGATTCCAGAGAGTCGTAATCGAAATTGTCCGGAATTTTGCGGTCTTCGTTTTTTTTCATTTTGGAGACCGTTTTTCTTTGGATTTCTATATAGCCTTCGTATTTTTTATGTATGTTTACTTCTTCTTCGGCTTTTTCCAAAGACCACGGAGCCAACTCTTCGTCGTATGCGATATTATCCGTATTTCCGTCATAAATGTCAAGCAAAGTTTTTTTGTAAAGTTCGAATTTTTTATACATCGCGTCGGATATAAGTCCTATCGAACGCCCTATGTCCATAAGGCGCAGATCGGCGTTGTCGTTTCTTATCGAAAGCCTGTACTCGGCTCTTGAAGTAAACATTCTGTAAGGCTCGTCCGCGCCTTTTGCCGTTATGTCGTCAATGAGAATTCCTATGTAAGATTCGTTTCTGCCGAGTATAAGCGGGGATTTGCCGAAAAGTTTAAGTCCGGCGTTGACGCCCGCGATAAACCCCTGGGCTGCCGCTTCTTCATAACCGGTAGTTCCGTTAATCTGCCCTCCGAGGAAAAGATTTTCCACGGTTTTTGTTTCAAGAGAGTTTTTTACCTGCAGAGGGTTTGCGTAATCGTATTCTATGGCATAGGCGTATCTTATGATTTTTGCGTTTTCAAGCCCGGAAACGGAATTGACCATTTTTTCCTGCAAATCGAAAGGAAGTCCCGTATAAAGACCGTTCAAATAAACTTCGTTAGTATTGTATCCTTCGGGTTCTGCAAAAATCTGATGCCTGATTTTTTCGGGGTATCTTTGTATCTTTTCTTCTATTGACGGGCAGTATCTCGGGCTTTTGCTGTTGCCGCCGTTTATGTTAACGGACGACAAGTCAAGGTTTTCGGCCGCCATTTTGTGCGTTTCCGGATTTGTGTAAGTCATCCAGCAGGAGATTTGTTTCAGGTTTTGTCTCCACTTCGAAACTTCCGTAAAATGGGAAAAAGGCCGGGGTTTTTCGTCGCCGGGCTGTTCGGTCATTTTAGAATAGTCTATGGAATTTCCGTTGACTCTGGGAGGCGTTGTGGTTTTAAACCTCGAAAGCGTTAATCCGCAGTCTCCTGTCAGCGATTTTGAAAGATGCGCGGCTTCTTTTTCGTTAAACCTTCCGCCGCCGAAAGAAGCTTTTCCCGAGTGTATCGTGCCGTTTAAAAAAGTGCCTGCAGTGATTATTACCGCCCGGGATTCGATAATTTCTCCCGTCAAAACTTTTACCCCGCAGGCTTTTGCGTTTTTAACTATTATTGATGCGGCTTCGGATTGCAAAATGTCGAGATTGCCGGTATTTTCAAGCGTTTTTGCCATCATTATCGAATATAACTGTTTGTCGCATTGTGCCCTGGGCGACCATACGGCGGGACCTCTTGAACTGTTTAGCATTTTAAACTGAAGGCCGCAATGATCCGTATTCCACGCCATTTCGCCGCCGAGCGCGTCTATTTCGCGCACGATTTGCCCTTTGGCGATTCCGCCGATTGCGGGGTTGCACGGCATTCTGGCTATGGAATCGACATCCATGGTGATTACGAGAGTTTTCAAACCCGTTCTTGCGCATGCCAGCGCGGCTTCGCAGCCCGCATGGCCTGCTCCGACTATGATTACATCGTATTTCTTTTCCATAAAATCCTTTATATTTTAATGAATTTTACTATTTTTAAATTGCCAAAATCAAGAAAACGAAAATTGCCGTTTTGCACCGTTGTTTGATATAATGCATAATATTGTATAAATCGCCGTTTTGGCGGGGGGATAAATGTCTGCTTCCGTTTTGATAACAGTTCTTGTTTCAGGTCTTTTGTTTATTGCCGTTGCGGTTATCGCCGTAGGAATTTATAATTCGCTGATAACTTTAAAAATCAATATAGACAGGGCTGTGTCCAATATCGACGTTTTGGCAAAGCAGAGATTTGACGAAATACCCAATCTTGTCAAAGTGTGCAGCGTATATATGAACTATGAAAAAGAAACTTTGCAAAAAATCATAGAAGCCAGAAACGTGTTTTTAAAAGCTTCCGGCGGTCAGGAAACCGTAAACGCGGATTTGGGGTTAGAGTCAGCTTTGAAATCTTTATATGCCGTTGCGGAAGATTATCCCGAATT
Source organism: Candidatus Endomicrobium macrotermitis (assembly GCA_031271405.1). Classification (GTDB taxonomy): domain Bacteria; phylum Elusimicrobiota; class Endomicrobiia; order Endomicrobiales; family Endomicrobiaceae; genus Endomicrobium; species Endomicrobium macrotermitis. Next base: position 47,752 of record JAISVT010000014.1, read on the forward strand.
AAAAGCGGACGCGCAATTTTTAAACCTTCAGAAGAGAATTACCGCCCTTGAAAACAATATTGCCGGAAGGCGCGAATTTTATAACGCCTCGGTCGCTTTATACAATGCCAGGATTTTCCAGATTCCGGATATTATCGTCGCGAGAATTTTGAACTTGAAAGAAAAACCGATGTTTAGCGCGGAAAGCGCGGACGAGCTTAAGCCCGTCAAAGTTTCCGTAAAATACCGGTCGGGAGAACCGCAATGAAAAACGCGCTTGCGTTTATGTCGTTTGCTCTGCTTTTGGTGCTTTCGATTTTTGCCTGCGGTATGTTGAACGCCCCGAAATGGTTGACCGATATCGTTATTTTGGCCGCGGGCGTATATGCCTATATTGAAAGTTTTGCCAAATACAAAATATTCAGGCGCGTAAGAGATACCGCTACTTCTAAAATAGGCTCTCTTCCGGTGGGTTTTGTCGAAATATACGGAAAAGCGAAAAGATTTCCGGGAATGCACGAGATTTATTATTATCTGTCGAACAGGAACAATTTTGACTGGTTTTCAAACCTGATTTTTTCTCCCAAAGACAGCCTGGTCGCAAAACCGTTTTACATAGAAGATGAAACGGGAAAAGTTTACGTGGATCCTTTTTGCGCCGAAATGGTATTGGATTATAAAACCCGCTTTGACGGAGAATTTGTTTACAGGGAAGCGGAAATAAAAGAAGGAGATTATGTTTACTGCCTTGGTTCGGTTCAAAGAAAAGACGTTTCCGATATTTCGGCTGAAATCAATAAAGCTCTTAAAGATGCAAAGGCGAATAAAGAAAAGATGAAGCGGTTCGACAAAAACCGCGACGGAAAAATAAGCGAAGAAGAGTGGTTTGAAGCTAGAAAATTCATTGAAAACGAAGTTTTAAACAAAAATTTGAATAAAAACGACATATATCTTCCGGTTATAGGAAAAAGCGCGTACGATCCGGTTTTTGTAATATCCCAAAAAAGCGAAAAAGAGATCGTGAAGAGATTTTTTATCAAATACGTCCTGACTCTTGCGGCCGGAATCGCCTTGACCGCGTTTATGCTGGCTCGCGTTTTTTTAGCGCTTCCGCTTTGATTTTATTATCAGGATTTAATAGAATAACGGGATTATGAAAATAAAAGCAAAAGGCAGCATAGTGGTGGTTTCGGCTCCTTCCGGCGCGGGAAAAACTAGCGTCTGTAATGCCGTTATAGAAAGCGATAAAAATACCGTATATTCGGTTTCATACACCACAAGAAAACCCAGAGAAGGCGAAAAAAACGGCTCCGAATATTTCTTTACAAATGAAGACAAATTCAAAAAAATGGCAAAAGAAGGCAAGTTTGCCGAATGGGCTAAAGTCCACGGAAATTATTACGGGACTCCCAAATCTTTTTTGGATAAAACGTTAAGAAACGGCAAAAACGTTCTTTTGGACATAGACGTTCAGGGCGGTCTCGATATAAAAAAGCAATATCCCGAAGCCTGTATGATTTTTATAATGACCCCAGATTTAAAAACTTTGAAAAAACGTTTGGTTTCAAGAAATAAAGACAGCAAAGAAACGATCAAAATCCGCCTTGAAAACGCCGAAAAAGAATTGAAATCTCTTAACAAATACGAATATTTGGTTATAAACGGCAATTTAAACGAAGCGGTTGACCGCGTGAAAACAATAATAAAATCGCTTGATTACAGAATTAAAAAAGGGACGGTTTGTAAAGTTTCCTAAACAGGAGAGAAACAAAATGGCATTGAATGAAGCGCAATTGGCGGAAGCGATATCCTCATCGAAAATCGGAAAATACGATTTGGTAAAACTTGCTTTGGACTGGATAGAAGTAAAAAAGCATGAAGAAGATTACAGAAGGTTAACGCAGTCTGAACTCATAAAAAAGTCTTTAGACGACGTTGTGGAAGGCGAGGCTACTCCCGCGAAAATAGAGGAACTCCGTAAAAAAATCAAAGCCAGAGAAAATAAACAGGCCGGCGAAGAAGAAAAAGCGCAAAAATGAGTTTAAAAGGCAAAAATGTCATTCTCGGAGTGTGCGGAGCCATAGCGGCTTATAAAGCCTGCGACATAATAAGGGCTCTTGTAAAACTTGACGCGAACGTCGAGTGCATACTCACAAAAAACGGAGCGGAGTTCATAACGCCGCTTACGCTGCGGACTTTGTCAAAAAATGAAGTCCGCAGAGAAATGTTTGACGAGCCGGAAAAGTGGGAAATCGGCCATATATCCCTCGCCAAAAAGGCCGATATTATAGCTGTTGTTCCTGCCACTGCCGACATAATTTCAAGGCTTGCTTCCGGCAGAGCCGACGATTTGCTTACGTCGTGCGTGCTTGCCTCCAAAGCTAAAATAATGATTTGCCCTTCGATGAATACCGGTATGCTCGAACACAAGGCTACGCAAAACAATATAAATGTTTTAAAAAGTTACGGCTACAAATTCGTAAATCCGGAAAGCGGCGAACTGGCCTGCGGCGACATCGGAGACGGCAGGCTTGCGGGCGTTGAAACGATAGTTTCAGAAATAGTAAAGGAACTGTCCTGACAAATGGCTTTAACGTTTTTGATAACTTCAGGATCCACGAAAGAATATATTGACCCCGTGCGTTTTATCGGCAACGATTCGTCCGGAAAAATGGGAACCGAACTTGCTCGGCAGGCGCTGAGAAAAAAACATAAAGTCATTTTCATAACCGGCAAATCCGAAATAAAACTCGAAACAAGCCTTCCCGAACCGGTTGAAATAATAAAAACCGTAAGCGCTTCGGATATGTTTAAAGCCGTTAAAGAAAATTTTAAAAAAGCGGATATTATCATAGGCGCGGCCGCGGTTGCGGATTTCAGGCCGGTATCGCGCAGCAGGCATAAAATAAAAAAAGAATCGGCGCTTCCCGTAATAAAACTGAAAAAAAATCCCGATATCATAGCTTATTGCGGTAAAAATAAAAAAAAACAGGTTGTGGCGGGATTTGCGCTTGAAACGCAAAATTTGGTTTTAAACGCGCAAAAGAAATTGAAACGCAAAAATCTTGATTTAATCGCCGCAAACGGCAGCCGGAGTTTGGGTTCCGATAAAACTGCGGTTTGTTTGATTTCGCCGGAACTAGGCGTTAAATCTCTTAAACAAGCTTCGAAAAACATTATCGCGGGAAAGATTATAGATGAAACAATCCGAATATTTGAACGTATTAAAACTCACAAAAAGAACTCTTGAAGAATATTCAAACTGGGGAGAAGACGAATTGCGTAAATTTCAGGTTTCCGAAACGCAAAAAAGCGCGTCCGCCGCGAAACAGCCCGAACCGCAGGCGAAGCAGGCTTTGCCTTCCGATAAACTTTTGCGGTCTTTAAAAGACGAAACTTCAAAATGCGGGAAATGTCCGCTCGGCGCAAGCCGGCTGACATGCGTTTTCGGCGAAGGTTCGCCGAATGCCGATCTTATGTTTGTCGGCGAAGGACCGGGCTACGAAGAAGACCATAAAGGGCTTCCCTTTATAGGCCGCGCCGGGCAGCTTTTGACGAAAATAATAGAAGCCATGGGTTTTACCAGAGAAACTGTTTATATAGCAAATATCGTAAAATGCCACCCTATGAAAGATCCGTCAGATCCCGAAAAACGCTCAAACGACAGGCCTCCGTCTTTTGAAGAAATGGAAACCTGCAGAACGTATCTTGACAGGCAGATTGAGATCATAAAGCCGAAAATAATAGTTACTTTGGGCGCGTCTTCGACGAAAGGTCTGTTGAAAACGGAAGAGTCCATAAGTTTGATCCGGGGTACGTTCAAAGAGTATAACGGAATTAAACTGCTGCCGACTTATCATCCCGCGGCTCTTTTAAGAAACCCGAACTTGAAAAAAGACGTATGGGCGGATATGAAGAAAGTTATGACTTATCTGAAAACGGGAGCGGCATGAAAGTTCTGGAAGTCGCGCTTCCGGTCCCGTTAAATAAAACGTTTTATTACCTGCCTGCAGATAACGTATCTCCGGAAAACACAATAGGAAAAAGAGTGAAAGCGCAGTTCGGCAAAAGAACCGCGGCGGGTTATGTTTTGTCCGCTGCCGATTATGACGGCGATGAATTTAAACTGAAAAAAATAACGGATGTTTTAGATCCGGAACCTCTTATCGGCGAAGAATCTTTAATGCTTGCAAAATACATATCCGAAAATTATGTCTGCTCTTTAGGCGAAGCGCTTTCCGCAATTATTCCGGCGTCAATGAAAGCCCCCAAAAGGCAAAGTACAAAGAATAAAGAACGAAGTTCAAATGCAGCTTCGGAAAATCAAATCAGGGTATTAACGCATTATCAGCAGTCCGCGGTAAATACGATTAATAAAACCATAGAGAAAAACGAGCCCAAAACGTTTCTTATTCACGGGGTCACTGCTTCCGGCAAAACGGAAGTTTATTTAAACTGCATAGAAAAAGCCTTAAGCCTTAATAAAAGCGCGGTTTTTCTTATTCCCGAGATATCTTTGACATCGCAGTTTGTGGAAATAGTTACCGCGAGATTCGGCGCTCAAAACGTAGGGGTTTGGCACAGCGGAATAAGCGGCATAGAAAAATATAAACTTTTTTTAAAAGCGAAAAAAGGCGAAATAAAAATTATGCTCGGCGCAAGATCCGCCGTTTTTGCCCCTTTTGAAAATTTGGGCGTCATAATTATAGACGAAGAACACGAGCATACGTATAAGCAGGAACAAAAGCCTTCTTACGACGCGAGGGAAATCGCGGGCGAACGCGCTTTGTATCACAAAGCCGCCCTTATTTTAGGTTCGGCGACGCCTTCCCTTGAAAGTTTTAAAAACGCTTTGGAAAAAAAATCCGAGCTTATTGAACTCCCCGAAAGAATTGACGGAAAATCTTTGCCGGAATTCAAAATTTTGTCATTAAAAAACAAATTTGCAGGAAGAAGCCTTTTTCTGCCCGAGACGATAGAAGCAGTTTCAAAAACCCTTTCAAAAAACGAGCAGGCGATAGTTTTTTTAAACCGCAGGGGATATTCTCCGTCAATAATGTGCCGCAAATGCGGAAGCGTGTACCAATGCCCGAATTGTTCGATTTCTATGGTATATCACAGAAATCCGGACGCGGTAAAATGCCATTATTGCGGACATTCGAAAAAACTGCCTTTGACGTGTTCCGTATGCGGGGGAAAAGAAATTGCCGTTTTCGGCACCGGCACGCAAAGGGCGGAAAATGAGCTTAAAGGGATGTTTCCGGAAGCCAAAATTTTCAGGCTTGACGGCGATACGGCATCTTTTGCCGGGAATTACGCTAAAGCGTATGAAGGAATAAAAAGCGGGGAATACGATATTTTGCTTGGCACCCAGATGATTGCCAAAGGTTTTGATTTCCCAAAAGTCACGCTGGTATGCATTATTGACGCGGACACATCTTTATATCTTCCGGATTTTAAATCGGCGGAAAGAACTTTTCAGCTTATTACCCAGGTTTCCGGACGCTGCGGCAGAGGCGAAATTTGCGGAAACGTGATTATACAGACTTCCCACCCGGAGCATTACGCGATAATGCACGCAAAAAAGAACGATTATATGTCTTTTTACAAAGAAGAAAGCGGGCTGAGAAAAAAATTGACGTATCCTCCGTACTGCGATCTAGCCAAAATTGCCGTAAGAAATAAAGTCGAAACCAAAGCCGCGGAGGATTCGGAAAAACTGTTTTCTTATCTTAATGAAATTATAAAAAGTTTGGATTTGCCTTTAAAAATGCTCGGTCCGGCTACGGCCTATATAGTAAAAATGCATAATACTTACAGGAAACACATAATAATAAAAGGCAGCAGACAGGATATAGTAAAACTGTCAGGTTTCATGAGCGCGTATAAGCAATTTTCGGGCACGCAGATAAGCGTGGAAATAATGCCTTCCGATTTGATATAACGGACCTTTCAAATATTTTTCAAATAATTCACATTAAACGCATTGAAAAATCATAGTATTTCGGGTATAGTTTAGAAGCAGTTAAACACGGGAATATTATGAGGCATTTTTTTAATCAAAAAAACTGCAAAAAATGGACGGCAATTGTAGTAATAAATTGCTTTCTGTTTTCGTTTGTGTACGGAAACGCGATAGCGGAAGCATCCGCAAATATACAGTCCGGCAAACAGTTTGCCCAAATATTCGATAATTTCATCCTTCCTTACTCGTACGGAAAAATCACACAAACGCATATAACGGACTCTTCAAGAGTAGTAATCCAAATCCAGGATTTGCACTGCCATCCGCAGGTGCAAAAGAACATATCCAACATCATAGAGCTTGTAGA
>JAISVT010000037.1 GCA_031271405.1 Candidatus Endomicrobium macrotermitis
GGCAAAGTCATAGCTTTAGACGTAAAAGCCGGAGATAAGGTTCTTTTCGGAAAATATTCCGGAACCGAAGTAAAAATCGACGATAAAGACTATTTGATAATGACCCAGGACGATATTTTGGGAATAATAGAATAATTTTAAAGACAGCCGGAAGTCAGAAATCATGAGCGAACGGCAAAAAAGTCTGTCATTTCCGGATGTTTTGCCGGGAATCAAAATTGTCGTATCATATTAAGGAGAAATAAAAATGGCAAAACAGTTGATTTATAATGATGACGCCCGCAAGGCTATGAAAAACGGCGTTGATAAACTTGCAAACGCTGTTAAAGTAACTCTCGGGCCCAAAGGCAGATACGTAGTTTTGGATAAAAAATTCGGTTCGCCGACAGTCACAAACGACGGCGTGACCATAGCGAAGGAAATTGAGCTTGAAGATCCGTTTGAAAATATGGGAGCGCAGCTTGTAAAAGAAGTCGCTTCAAAAACAAACGACATAGCCGGCGACGGAACTACGACCGCCACGGTTTTGGCTCAGTCTATCATAAACGAAGGGCTCAAAAATATCACCGCGGGCGCGAACGCCAATCACATAAAGAAAGGCATCGAAAAAGCAACGGCGGCCGTAATAGACGAAATAAAAAAAGTCGCAAAACAAGTGAAAAACAAAGAAGAAATCGCGCAGATAGCTTCGATTTCGGCAAGCGATAAAGAAATAGGAAACCTCATTGCCGACGCTATGGAAAAAGTCGGAAAAGACGGCGTAATTACAGTCGAAGAAGGAAAATCTTCCGAGACCACTCTCGACGTAGTAGAGGGAATGCAGTTTGACAGAGGTTATACTTCCCCTTATTTCGTTACCGATACCGAAAGAATGCAGGGGATTTTGGAAGACCCTTACATAATCATTACCGATAAAAAAATAACCTCCATGCAGGAAATTCTTCCTTTGCTCGAAAAAGTCGTCCAGACCGGAAGAGCGTTTGTGATAATTGCCGAAGACATCGAAGGCGAAGCTCTTGCGACTTTGGTCGTAAACAAAATCCGCGGAACATTGAAAGTTATGGCGGTTAAGGCTCCGGGATTCGGCGACAGAAGAAAAGAAATGCTTCAGGATATCGCAATTCTTACCGGCGGAACGGTAATTTCCGAAGAAACCGGATTGAAGCTCGACAAAGCCGAAATAGATATGCTCGGCCGGTGCAAAAGAGTGGTAGTCGACAAAGAAAATACTACGATAGTTTCCGGTTCCGGAGACAAAAAAGGCATCGAAGCAAGGATTGCCCAGATACGCAAACAAATCGAAGATACGAAATCCGATTACGATAAAGAAAAACTTCAGGAAAGGCTTGCAAAACTTGTCGGCGGAGTAGCCGTAATAAACGTAGGAGCCGCCACGGAAGCCGAAATGAAATCCAAGAAATTCAAAGTTGAAGACGCTTTGAACGCGACAAGAGCCGGAGTTGAAGAAGGAATAGTGGCAGGCGGCGGAGTAGCTCTTCTTAAAGCCCAGTCCGTGCTTGAAAAAGTCAAGGCTGCCGATGAAGACGAATCTACCGGAATTGCCATTGTCCTTAAATCTCTGGAAGGCCCTATAAGAATGATAGTCGAAAACGCCGGGCTTGAAGCTTCCGTTATAGTAGATAAAGTTAAAAGCTCGAAAGACGCTACTTACGGATATAATGCCGACAGCAACGAATACGTAGATATGATAAAAGCCGGCATAGTTGACCCTGCGAAAGTTACCAGAACCGCGCTTGAAAATGCGGCTTCCATAGCGGGGCTTATACTTACCACTGAAACTTTGGTAACGGACATCCCTGAAAAGAAACCGGCAATGCCGATGGGCGGCGGAATGCCTCCTATGCCCGAATATTAATAACGGCAGATAACAAATAACAAAGAACAAAGATAAAAAACGGCTTAACGAAAATCATCGTTAAGCCGTTTTGCCGTATGATTTTTATTGCCGCTCCGCGCAGAATCACCGGCTCTGCCAGGCGCCGCATAAATGAAAAATTATTTCTTTTCCCACCATTTTTCCGTTTCCGTAATTCCCGGCACTGCTTTTTGACCCATAATGGGAGTGAGCAGTTTTATATTGTTTTTATCCGCAAGGTCCGAAATCAATTTTATCGATTCGTCCCATTCGTGCAAAGCCAAATCCCAAACAGCCCAATGCGTGGGCAAAAGCATTGACGCGTTTATGTCTTTCATAGTCCGCATCACTTCTTCCGGAAACATATGCGTATTAGGCCAGCCGGGATTCCAGCCGTCTATTTCTATAAAAGCAAGGTCAAAATGCCCGTATTTCGCGCCGATTTCTTTAAAAATATCTCCGTAACCCGTATCGCCGCTTACAAAAATATTTTTTTCTTTGCCTTTGAGCGCATAAGAAACCCAAAGGGTTTTATTTCTGTTCTTTCTCGTTCTGCCCGAATAGTGTATTGCTTTTTCCGCGGTTATGATTACGCCGTTTGCGTCAAAAGAATCGCCCCAGCCGAGTTCGTGAATGCGGTCTTCATTTATGCCCCAGTTTTTGAGAAGCGTTCCTACCCCAAGCGGAACGATAAACTTTGTTTCGGATTTTTTTAAATAATCCATAGTGCGGTATTCAAGATGGTCGTAATGGTTGTGCGTTAAAACGACATAGTCTATGCGCGGCAGATTTTTTCTCTTTATCGGGGATTTGTCATAACGCTTCGCGGCAAACCAAACGGGCGCGGCATTTTGCACAACGGGGTCGAAAGCAAAGCGTACTGCGTCAAGCTCTAAAATAAACGAAGAATGACCCAGCCAGTAAACCGCGTAATTTTCAGGCGTTTGGGGGAAATCCGCGGCGGTAAGCATAACTTTAGGGAGTTTAAAATCGGGAGCGTGTTCCGGACGGAACAAATGCCTTGCCATGCCGCCTTTGCCGCCGGTTCTTCTTTCCGGATACCTTTCAAGGGTTTTAGGGCTTATAAACTGCCCGTCTTTGTAATAAGAAAGTTCTTCAAACTTTAAGGCTTCGGAAGCGTCCGGCAGTTTGCCCATGCTTTTGTAAACGTAGCAGGCAGTAAAAGAAACCGAAATTAGAAATACGGCCGCAATGACTGTAAAAAACTTTAATAAATTTTTCATACAGGCAATATTGTATTACAGAAAAACGAATTTGGCAAGAACGATTGCATACATAAAATCCGGCCAATTTGCTATAATTCTCTGAAAAAATAATGTTTGACAGGGGTTTTTATGAGCGCTGACAAGAGAATTATAGATTGGATTACTTCGGACTTAAATCTGCCGGAAGGCGGGGTAAGGAATACTGTCGTAATGCTAAGCGAAGGGGATACCGTGCCTTTCATATCGCGTTACAGAAAGGAAAAAACGGGGGATCTTAACGAAATTAACGTACGCGACATATCGGATAAACTGCAATATTATATTGAACTTGAAACCAGAAAAGAAACCATTATCAACAGCATTGACGAACAGAAAAAGCTTACTCCCGAACTCAAAAAACAGATAGAAGAGTGCAAAGAGAAAACCAAACTCGAAGACATATATCTTCCGTATAAACCGAAGCGCCAGACGAAAGCCACGGTTGCCAAAGCCGCCGGCCTTGAGCCGCTTGCGATAGAAATCGTCGAACAAAAAATTTCCATGAAAGAAAACAGGGAAGAAATCCTGAAAAAATATCTCAATCCCGAAAAGGGGATAGACACGATTGAAAAAGCCGTGACCGGCGCCATAGACATTGTCGCGGAACAAATATCCGATAATGCTTCCATAAGAGGTTTTTTGAGGACATTCATAACCTCTACGGGAAGCATCCGTTCCAAAGCCGCTAAAGCTGCCGAAAATTTAAAAACAAAGTACGATATGTATTACGATTACAGCGAGCCTTTAAAGACTGTTCCCGGCCACAGGCTTCTTGCCATAAGGCGCGGAACCGGTGAAAAAGTTTTGACCTGGAAAATCGTTATCGAAGACGAACAGGCAGTTGAATTGATACTTTCGAAAGTAGCAAAAAACAACAAATCGCTTTTTTATCCCGAACTGTTTACTTCCGTTCAGACGGCTTACGACAGGCATTTGTATCCGTCTTTGCAGGTCGAAATATTTTTGTCCAAAATGGAAGACGCCGACAAAGACGCCATAAACGTTTTCGCGTCTAACGCCAAAAACCTGCTTTTGGCTCCTCCGGCGGGGCATAAAGTCATTATGGGGGTTGACCCGGGTTTCAGAACGGGCTGCAAAGTGGCGGTTGTCGACGTAAACGGCAATTTTAAGGAATATCACGCCATTTTTCCGCACGAGCCGGTGTCGAAAGTCAAAGAAGCGGAAGATATTTTGATAGATTTGATAGAAGAATATTATGTGGAGCTCATTGCCATAGGAAACGGTACGGCGTCGAAAGAAACCACGGCTTTTGTGCATAACGCGTTGAAAAAGACGAAGCACACGCCTAAAGTCGTAGTCGTAAGCGAAGCAGGCGCTTCGGTATATTCCGCGTCTCCTCTGGCTTCTGCCGAATTTCCCGATTTGGACGTTACGGTAAGGGGCGCGATAAGCATTGCAAGAAGGCTTCAGGATCCTTTGGCGGAACTTGTAAAAATCGACCCGAAATCGATAGGAGTCGGGCAATACCAGCACGACGTAAACCAGATACAGCTTAAAAAGCAGCTTGACGGAACAGTCGAGTCCGCCGTCAATTTTGTAGGGGCGAATTTGAATTCCGCGTCAATCGAACTTTTGTCTTACGTTTCGGGCATAGGAAAGACCGCGGCGAAAAATATCGTTTCGTACAGAACTAAAAACGGCTCGTTTAAAGATAAAAAGGAATTGCTTAAAGTTACGGGCCTGGGGGACAAAACTTTTGTACAGTGCGCCGGTTTTTTAAGGATTGCCGGCGGAACAAACCCGCTTGACAATTCGGCCGTTCATCCCGAAAGCTACGCCGTAGTGGAAAAAATGGCGCAGGACTTGGGCGTTGACGTTTCGGGACTTGTCGGAAACGATGCCCTTATAAAAAACATTGACCCTAAAAATTATGTTACGGAAAGCGCGGGAATGCTTACTTTAAACGATATCATCGCGGAGCTCAAAAAACCGGGAGTCGACCCGAGAAAAGATTTTTCCACCGCGGAATTCAGTTCGGATATAAACACTTTGGACGATTTGCGCGAAAATATGGTTTTGTCCGGCACGGTGACAAACGTTACGAATTTCGGCGCGTTTGTAGATATAGGCGTTCATCAGGACGGACTGGTACACATTTCGAAATTAAGTTCTAAATTCGTCACGAATCCGCATGAAGTGGTTTCGGTAGGGGAAACTTTGAAAGTAAAAGTGCTGAAAGTGGACACGGAACTTAAAAGAATAAGTTTGGAAGCTATAGGCAAATAAGAGCCTAAAATTTTAATTTCGATACGGCGGTTTCGGGTATAATAATCCGGAACCGCCTCCGTATTTTTAAAAATAGCGGAAATATGCTATAATTAAGGCTAATTTTAAAAATAATGAAAGATATTTGCGGCAATATCAATTCTATAAAAGACATTATAAATTCAATAAAAAATGCGTCATCGGCTAAATTGACGGACATTTTGCCCGTTGAAGTGATTGCCGTTACAAAAACTTTTCCTTATACGGCTGTTTTAGAAGCCCTGAAATGCGGAATAAAACATATAGGGGAAAGCAGAATTCAGGAAGCTCTTCCGAAATTCGGCCGGCTCGGAGAAAACCTTGACGGCATAACAAAACATTTTATAGGTCATTTGCAGTCCAATAAAGCAAAAAAAGCGGTTGAAAATTTCGATTTGATACATTCTTTGGACAGTTTAGACCTTGCCGAAGACATAAGCAGACACGCGAAAAATATAAATAAAATACAAAACTGTCTTATAGAAATTAAAGTTTCAGGCGAAGCTTCAAAAAGCGGCGTTGCTCCCGAAAAAGCGGAAGAATTTTATTCGCAGTGCCTTAAACTGCCGAATATTTTGATAAAAGGGCTGATGACTATAACTCCGGTACTTGAAAACCCCGAAGATGCGAGAATTTATTTTAAGCGGGTTTACGATTTGTTTTGCGGTTTGAAAAAAGACAATGCGGATTTTAACATTTTGTCTATGGGAATGTCGGGCGATTACAAAACAGCCGTTGAAGAAGGCGCGAATATGGTGCGCATAGGTTCGGCTGTTTTCGGAGAAAGGGATTATGGAAATAAGTAAAAAACTTTTTTTTATCGGTTCGGGAAACATGGCGGGCGCGATTATTTCCGGACTTTTGCAGTCTAAACTGGTCAAGCCCGAAAATATAGTATGCAACGACGTCGTAAAAGAAAAAGTTACCGCTTTGTCCGGGAAGTTCGGAGTGGCCATTGCCGAAAATAAGGCTGAAGCGATAATAGGCTCCGATATGATATTTTTGTCGGTCAAGCCGCAGAATATTCCCGAAGTTTTTGAAGAAATAAGGCATTTTGTAAAAAAAGGCGCGATAATAATTTCCATAGCCGCCGGAATTACGACGAAATACATCGAAGACAGCATAGGCAAAGAAGTCGCCGTCATAAGGGCTATGCCCAATACTCCGGCGCTTGTTCTT